>JAGRFY010000161.1:0-2891 GCA_020445765.1 Rhodocyclaceae bacterium
GCGCCAAGGCCTTGTTGACCACGATCCGGGTGAGCCAGGTTGACAGGCTGGATTGACCGCGGAACTGCTCCAGCGCGTGGTAGGCGCTGATGTAGCTGTCCTGCACGGCGTCTTCGGCATCGGCGTCATTGCGCAGGATGCTGCGCGCGGTGCGGAACAGGCGCCGGTTGTTGGCGCGCATGAGCTGCTCGAGCGCCATAGGCTCGCCGGCGAGCACCTGCGCCACGATGCGGCGGTCAGCCTCAGCCACGGTCGCTGGGGGATTCATCAGGGCGTTCATGAGCGGCTCCTCGGTGCGTTCTTTGCCCATTGGATGCCGCTCGCCTGCGAAAGGTTACGGTCTCGGCGAAATCCGTCCGCTGGCGATTGTCACGCCTGCGTTCCCACCGCGACGATCTTCAGGACCCCGCGCAGGCGCGACTTTTGCGCCACGAGATCGGCCAGCGTGACCTCGTCGAGCGAAGCCAGGAAGGCCTGCAGGGCGCTGCTGAAGGCCCCCTTGAGGCGGCACCCGGGCGACAGCAGGCAGCTCGAATCGGAGCGGAAGCAATCCACCAGGTCGAAGCCCGGCTCCATGCGGCGCACCACCTCGCCCACCACGATCTCGGGCGCCGGGCGCATCAGGCGCAGGCCACCACCCTTGCCGCGCAGCCCTTCGACGAAACCCTCGGCCACCAACTGGCTGACGATCTTCATAACGTGGCTGCGCGAGATCTCGAAGCGCTCGGCAATCTCCTTCACGGTCACCAGACGCTCCGTGCAGGCCGCCATATAGATCAGCACCCGCAGGGCGTAGTCGGTGTGTTGGGTGATGTGCATCGTGCACTCCAGTAGTGGCCGGGCGAGCGCCGCCGCAGCGGCGCTCGCTTGCAGCCTACCGCAAAAGATGCATTGCTGTTGACTCTTTTGAAGTTGCACGTAAAATGCATCTTAACCAAACGCAGCAGGAGACCACCATGCGCCGCGACCCCCGACTCGTCCCCTTGTCCCGCGAACACCATGCCCCGCTGCGCCTCGGCCGCCAGTTGATCGCGGGCCAGGGGCGCGACGCCCTGCGCGACATGCTGCCGGCGTTGACCACGCACTTCTCCGAGGAAGAACTCAGCCTCGCGCCACTGCTTCGCGCGGGCGGTGAGACGTTGCTCGCCGAGCGCCTGCTCGCAGAGCACCGCGCGCTCGCCGCCCTATTTGCGGTCGTGCTGGAGGGAGATCGCGAGGCCGAGGCCGGCCGAGCCCTGATTGATCATGTGCGTTTCGAGGAGCGCGAACTCTTTCCCGCGGTGGAGGCCTTGCTCGAACCCGAGGGGGTGTTATGACCCACGTAGTGACCGAGGCGTGCATCCGCTGCAAGCACACCGACTGCGTCGACGTCTGCCCGGTGAATGCCTTTCGCGAGGGTCCGAACTTCCTCGTGATCGACCCCGAGGAGTGTATCGACTGCACCTTATGCATCCCTGAGTGTCCGGTCGACGCGATCTTGCCCGAGGATGACCTCACCGCGGAGCAGCAGGAATACTTGGTCCTCAACGCCCGCCTCGCCAAGGCCTGGCCGACGATCATCGAGAGCAAGCCGAGCCCGTCCGACTCGGGCGACTGGGCCGGGGTCAAGGCCAAGCGCCATTTGCTTGAAGAAGTCCTTCCCGAAACCGCCAAGGAGTGAACATGGCAACCGTCACCCTCGACGACCCCCGCCCCCGCCTGCCCGCCGACCAGCCGGGCTGGCATGCCTTCACGGCCATGGCCTTTCGCCCGCTCTACCTGGGCGCAGCGCTCTTCGGCGCCCTCGCGATCCTCGCCTGGGTCTTCGGCTACGCCCCCGCCGGCGCCTTGCCCGGCGTCCTGTGGCACGGCCACGAGATGATCTGGGGCTATGCCGGCGCGGTGATCGTCGGCTTCCTGCTCACCGCGGTCGCCACCTGGACCGGCCAGCCCGCGTTCTCGGGCGGGCCGCTGGCGGCGCTCGTCGCGCTGTGGCTCGCGGCGCGCCTCGCGGCCTTCCTCGAGATCGGCAAACCGCTCGTCACGGGCGCGCTCTCGGTGAGCTTCTTCGTCGCCGGCGCGGCCGCCCTCGCCCTGCCCGTGTGGCGTTCGCGCAATCGCCGCAACGCGCCGATCCCGCTCCTGCTGCTGGCCTTCGCGGCGGCCAACGCGCTCTTCCTGATGGCGGTCGCGGGCCTCGTCGAGTTGGAGCCGCAGCGCCTGCTGCTCGCCGGCCTGCTGGTGGTGGCCGGCTTCATCACCGTGATCGGCCTGCGGGTAATCCCCTTCTTCACCCACCGCGCCCTGCAGCGCCCCCAGGTCGGCCATCCGCGCTGGGCGGGACAGGTCGCGATGCTCGCGCCACTGATTCTCGCGGCGCTGGTGGCGAGCGACTCGCCCTCGCCGCTGGCGCTGCTGGTCGGCCTCGCCGGGATGCTCTTGAACCTCGCCCTGCTGGCGCGCAATTTACACCGCGAGGTGCTGCGCCATCCGTTGCTGTGGGTGCTCTTCGCCGGCTACGGTTTCACCGCGCTCGGCCTGGGCCTGGGCGGCCTAGCGTTGTCGATCGCGCCGGCGCTGCTGTCGGGCGCGGTGCACGCCATCGCCGTGGGCGGGGTCGGAGTGCTCACGATCGGGATGATGACGCGCACTGCGCTGGGCCACACCGGCCGCAAGCTCGAGCTGCCGCAGCCGATGGTGCCGGCCTACCTGCTGATGCTGCTCGCCGCCCTGCTGCGCCTGGCCGCCGCCTGGCCCGGCGTGCCTGCAGGCGGGCCGCTGCTGCATGCGGCCGGGACGTGTTTCGCCGCCGCCCTGGGGCTGTTCGTCTATCGCTATGGGCGCTGGCTGATGAGCACCCGGGCCGACGGCTTGCCCGGATAAGTCGGTATCGCGCGATTGATCGGCGCCGC
>JAGRFY010000161.1:2964-16020 GCA_020445765.1 Rhodocyclaceae bacterium
GAAGGCCAGATTCTCTGACGCCCCGTCGCGCACGTAGCCCCGTGGGTTGGCGAGCACGCGCGTGTCGCCGATGCGGTAGTCGAAGCTGTCGTGGGTGTGACCATGGACCCACAGTTCCGCGCCGCTGGCGGCAACCAGCCGCTCCAGGTCGGAGACAAAGCACGCGTTGAGCGGCGAACCGGCAAATCTCGGGGCGACGCTGCGGACGGACGGTGCAAAGTGGGTTACGACCACGGTTTCACCGTCAAACGGATCGGCGAGGCAGCCCTCGAGCCACCGCCGGTGGCGTTCGAAGAGGCGCGCGCAGTCCGCCGGCGAGAAGCTCCGGGGGTGCCCTTCATCAAGTTGTATCCGGCTGAAGTCGCGGCTGAAGCTGCGCGCCGCGTCCATCGCCTGTACACGAGGCGGGCCCTCCCCGAAGAGCCCGAAGTCGGTCCACAGCGTCGCACCCAGCACGCGCAGCCGCCCAAAGCGCACTTCTGAACAGTCGAGCACCGTCACCTCACTGCCCTGGCTGAGTTCCTGCAGCTGCCGGTCGGTCGCCGCCAAGCTGGAGCCGTAGTATTCGTGGTTGCCGGCGATATAGACGATCGGCATCCCCTGTGCCCTAGCCCAGCGCATGGCCGGCGCCGGGCGATGGATGTCTCCAGCGAGGATCAGCAGGTCCGCGCCCACCACGGGAAGATCGCAGGGGGCGAGGCCGAGGTGCAGATCGGAGACAATCTGGAGCTTCATGGCCTGGCGCTTCGATTGATGAACGCGAACGCGCCGCCTCACCTAGGCGCGGCGCAATAGCACGGTGATCAGCAGGGCGGCGTCCTCAAGCGCCTCCACGGCGTGCGGCTGGGCATCGGCGAGATAGACCAGCGTCCCCGGACTCATCACCTGGGTGCCCGCCTCGGTCTCGAGCTCGACCCGCCCCTCGAGGCACTGGATCGTGATCGCGCCCGCCGCGCTATGGCCGGGCGTGCGTTTTCCGGCCGGCAGGACGAGCCGGAAGACCTCGAGATGCTCGGCCCGAATCAGCAACCCGGACTCGGACTGGGCGAGCGAAGGACCGACGGGCGAGATATCGAGCAAGTCTCCGGCTGCAGCGCGGGTGATGGCCATAAACCCTCCTTTGGGGTCTGCTGCGCGCGACGCGGTGCGCAGCCAGGCGCCCTGCCGCACCGCCGCTGTTGGTTCGAGCCGCTCAGGCGCCGATCTCGGCGCAGCCGCAACCGACCTCGGCGCAGCCGCATCCAACCTGGCTGGCGATGCGCTGGTGGAGCGTCCGGTAGCGATCCTGAACGACTTCGCCGAACATCGGGTCGGCGACGAAATGCACCCTGGCGTCGATCAGCAGCCAGTCCCGTGGCGCGAGGACGCGATCCAGCGCGGGGAAGATCGCCGCCTCCTCGCGTTGCATGTGTTGGCGCATGAAGCGCGTGTACGCACTGGCATCCGCTTCGACGGTCGCCCGCGGCAGCACCGCGCCATCGACGATGGCGCCGAGATCCTCGACCAGCTTGGCGCCAGCGCGGGCAATGCGCAGGTGTTGGGCGGCGAGTTCATCGGCCAGCGCGCGAAGATCCGGGACTCGCTCGAACACGCCCTCGAAGGCGAGGTCTTCGCGCAGATGATGGTAGCGGTCCGGGTAGCACGTCATGTAGTGCATGACGTCGAGCATGAGTTCGTAGTCGGGACGCCCACCGCCGTGGAATACGGCGACCTGCGCATCTATGAGATCGAGCAGGCGAACGAAATTGGCGTGCTCGGCCCGCCATTCCCGCGTGTGTTGGTCCATGGCACTCTCCTGTCATCGGAATCGCTGGCGACGCTCGGGCTTCGATACATCCGGGCCGCCGAGCCATGAGATCACTTTAGGACCCACCTCTTTAAGAGTCAACGTAAATGCATCTTTAAGCACTGCAGGCATCTGAGCAACGCCACAGATGGGCAAATTCACGCGACCGCGTCGCGATCCGATCCAGGCGCCGTGTCCGCGCACGCTGCGGCGACCTCGGAGAGTCCCATGAACCGGTTTCGATGGCGTCTAGGATCTGCCCGCCGGGTCGTCGCAGCGCCTCGACGATGAGCCGCGGCACGCCGGGGTGCAGGCCTCAGAACTCCCAGCGCTGCGACCAGTCGCCGTCGTCGGCGACGACCGCGCGCAGCGTGGCGAGCGCTTCTTGCATGAAGCCGGAGCGCGCGTCGCGTGAGTAAACGAGATATACCGGGTAGGAGAACTCCGGCGCAGCTTCGACCCGGCGCAGCTGGCCGGATTCGAGGTATTTCTGGGCAACCCGTGTTCGGAAGTAGCCACGGCCGCCGCATTGCAACAGGTATTGCAGGGCCAGCGGACCGAGATTGAAGTTCAGCGCCGCGCGCACCTGCTCGGGCAGCGCGGCGTCGTGCTGGTGACGAAACTCCGGGCCCCAATCCACGTAGACATAAGGCTCCGGATCGTCAGCCGCGCAGACCTGGATCAGCTTCTCCTCCAGCACCTGCTCGACCTGGGTGCCGGGCCAGTACTCGGGCCGGTAGACCAGCGCCGCGTCGAGCGCACCCAGCTCGAGCTGTTTCTGCAGGTCAGCGCCGTCGCCGGCCACCACGCGTAGGGCCTGCGAGGGCCAGCCCTCGCGCAGCCGCCGCGCCCAGTTGAAGAGCACCGGGTTGCACAAACTGACTTCGGCACCCACCGCAAACAAGGCCCGATGCCCATCGGGGAGCGGCAGGTCGCGCAGCGCCGCCTCCCAGGTCTGAACCAGCTTGTTTGCGTGGGCGAGAAACTTCTGCCCGTTGTCTGTCATGCGGGCGCCGCTGCGGCTGCGCTCGAAGAGACGACACCCGAGCAGCGACTCCAGCCCCTGGACGCGGGCAGTCACGGTGGTCTGGGTGACGTTCAGGCGTTCGGCCGCGGCGACGAAGCTGCCGCTACGGACGATCTCGAGAAACGTCCTGGCGAGGTTGATATCCATCCGCTTTCATGCACTCAAGTTACCGACACATCGAATATTCTGATGAAAAACCTCGAATCATTTCATTTTACGGAGCGCGTCTGCGCAACCACAATGCGCCCTGCGCTGGCGCATGGCATGAAGCGGCTCCAGCTTGCTGTGCTTTCGCCACAAGCCCGGAATCGGTTCGATCGCCCACAACCCGGTCATGGACACCTTTGCTTTGAGTTCGCAGATCAATCTAACGCCGCTCCAAAGCGCCACCGGCCCGGCATCGGTTCGCGCGCTCGCCTGGTTGTCCGGCTTCCTGCCGATGCGCACCGCGGTGAGCAGCAGGGAACGCAGCCGCGCGGCGCTAGGCGCGGCGGCGGGGATCTTTTTCGCCGCCCTCGCCGGCCATGCGCTGGTTCGCCTCCATCCGCTCGACCTGTGGCTGGTGGCGCCGTTGGGGGCCAGCGCGGTGCTGGTTTTCGCGCTGCCGGCGAGCCCACTCGCACAGCCCTGGGCGGTGATCGGCGGCAATACCGTATCGGCACTGGTCGGCGTGGCCTGCGTGAGCTTGATCCCCGACCCGGGGGCGGCGGCGGTCGCCGTGGCGCTGGCCGTTATGGCAATGTTCGCAACACGCTGCCTGCATCCGCCGGGCGGCGCGACGGCCTTGCTGGTGGTCCTCAATCAGGTCGGCAATGTCGGCTTCGCGCTCGCCCCGGTGGCCCTCGATTCGCTGCTCCTGGTGGTCGCTGGGATCCTCTACAACAGCCTCACGGGGCGGCCCTACCCTCACCGCCAGGCGCCTCCACAGGACTCGCAAACGCCGCGCTCGCTGCGCTTCTCGGGCGCCGACCTGGATGCCGCCCTGGCCCACTACAACCAGGTGCTCGACGTCAGCCGGGACGACCTCGAGGACCTGCTCCACCACGCCGAGACGGCCGCCTACCAGCGCAGCCTGGGGAGCTTGCGCTGCGCGGACATCATGTCGGCCGGGCCCCGCTCGGTGGGCCGGCAGACCCCACTCGGCCAGGCGCACGCGCTGATGCACGCCAATCGGATCAAGTCCCTGCCGGTCACCGACGGCGCGGGGCGCGTGATCGGCATCGTCACCGCCTGGGATATCCTCGAACGCATGGCAAACGCGCCGGCGCCGCGATCGCGCCTCTTCGAGCGCAGCAGGCACCGCCGGCCCGACGGCGTGGTGGCGGAGGTGATGACGCATCCGGTTCGCACCGCCGGCGAAGATCAGGCGGTGCTCGAGCTGGTGCGCCTGTTCTCCGAGGGCGGACACCACCACATCCCGATCGTCGACTGCGAGCAGCGTCTGCTCGGCATCATCACCCAGTCGGACCTCATCCGCGCGCTCTACCGCGCGGTCCGCGTCTAGCCCCGAACCCACGGCCCTGGCCTCGTCGCCTGCGCCAGCGCCACAGCCGGCCCCCGGCGCAGGGGCCCGACCACGCACTCGCAGGAAGCCTCATGCCGGACCACCAGAAGGCCGCACGCACGATCCCCATCAAACCGCTCTTCGAGCGTCACCAGAAAGTCTATCCACGCACCGTAAAGGGGCTCTTCCAGCGCTGGCGCTGGGTCTTCGCGTGGCTCACGCAGATCGTCTTCTACGGGCTCTGCTGGCTGCCATGGAACGGGCGCCAAGCGGTGCTCTTCGATCTGGACGCGCGCCGCTTCTACGTCTTCGACCTGGTGCTGTGGCCCCAGGACGTGATCTACCTCGCGGTGATCCTGGTGCTCTCGGCCCTGGCGCTGTTCCTGTTCACTACCGTCGCCGGGCGGGTGTGGTGCGGCTACACCTGTCCGCAGACGGTCTACACCGAGATCTTCTTGTGGATCGAGGCGCGCCTCGAAGGCGACCGCCCGAAGCGCATGAAGCTCGACGGAGCCTCCTGGAGCGCCCGGAAGCTGCGCATCAAGACCCTCAAGCACGCCGCCTGGATTGCCCTCTCGCTATGGACCGGGTTCACCTTCGTGGGCTACTTCACCCCCATCCACGGGCTCGCCGCCGGGGTGGCGAATCTCTCGCTGAGCGGCTGGGAGAGCTTCTGGATCCTCTTCTATTCGGCCCTGACCTACGGCAACGCCGGCTTCTTCCGCGAGCAGATGTGCAAGTACGTTTGCCCCTACGCGCAGTTCCAGTTCGTGATGTTCGACCCGGACACCCTGATCGTCGCCTATGACGAGACCCGCGGCGAGGCGCGCGGCGCGCGCTCGAAGAAGGTGGTGGCGAGCGAGCACGGGCTGGGCGACTGTGTCGATTGCGGGATCTGCGTCCAGGTCTGCCCGACCGGGATCGACATCCGCGACGGCCTGCAGCTCGAATGCATCGGCTGCGCGGCCTGCATCGACGCCTGCGACCAAGTGATGGAGAAAATGGACTACCCGCGCGGGCTGATCCGCTACTCCACCGAGAACGCGCTCAAGCAGCGCAGCACCGGCGCCGAGGTCAGGCGGCGCGTGCTGCGCCCGCGGGTGCTGGTCTATGGGGCGGTCTTCTTCGTTCTCCTGGCCGCCACGGCGTGGTCGCTCGGGACCCGCGTGCCGCTCAAGGTCGACCTTCAGCGCGACCGCGCATCGCTGGGGCGCGAGGTCGAGGACGGGCAGATCGAGAATACCTTCCGCATGCGCCTCATCAACGCCAGCGAACACCCATCCACCTATGTCGTTGAGGCCCGCGGCCTGGAGGGCATCCATATCGCGCAGGCGCCGGTGATCACCCTGCCCGGGGCCTCGGGCGAAACCGTCGTGATCAACGTTAGAGTCCCGCCCGGCGCGGCTGCGCCCGGGGCGCACGCGATCCGTTTAATCGTCTCGGACAGCGCCGATTCCGCAGTTACCGTAAGCGAAAAGGCGAAGTTCTGGATACCGTGAACCGGGGTGCGGCCACATTGGTATGCGCTCGTAAATGACCGCTTCGTTTCGACCCATGCTCAAAGCGAAATACCCTGGAGTCCGGACGTATCGCGTGCTCACACCAACTGACGGCGACCGCGCCTTTGACGGCCCAAGGGACCGCCTCTTCAATGCAATGGCGCCCAGACAACAAGGATGCGCATCAGGCCAGGCTGGCCAGGCATTCACGATCCCGATGCCCACTGTGGAAATTCGATTTCATCGGGTGAAAACGAGGGCTTTTCGGCATCCATTTGAATTTCAAAATGGTTCGAAGGACAAGGAAACGACGATGAACTCTACCCAGGCAGCCGACTGGAATCCCCGATCGGCAGATGTGCTCGACGACCAGATCGGCGCTTACGATGCCATGCGCAAGCGCTGCCCGGTCGCCCATAGTGACTATTTGTGGTGGTCCCTGTTTCGCCACGAAGATGTGCTGCGCGTGCTGCAGGATCACGAAACGTTCAGCAGTGCGGCGTCCAATCACCTGTCGATACCCAACGCGATGGATCCGCCGGAACACACGCCCTACCGGAAGATCATCGAAGGCTATTTCACGCCCGGTCACATGCAGGCGTTCGAGCCCGAGTGCTCGGAAATTGCCAACACACTGGTCGCCGAGCAGCCGCGCGGTACAACTTTCGAGCTGATGACCAGTTTTGCGCGGCCCTTCGCGCTCCGCGCCCAGTGTGCCTTCATGGGCTGGCCCGCTACCCTGCATGAGCCGCTACGTCGATGGATTGCCAGAAATCATGCCGCCACGCTGGCCGGCGACCGCGCAGCCATGGCGCAGATCGCGGTCGATTTCGACGCTTACATCAAACAACAACTGGTCATCCGACGCGACGCCGGCAAGAAGGCTGCCGACGACGTCACCAGCCGCCTTTTGCATGAGCGCATCAATGGCAGACCACTAAGCGACGAGGAGATCGTCAGCATCGTGCGCAACTGGACGGTCGGCGAACTGGGCACAATTGCCGCAAGCGTCGGCATCCTCGTACATTATCTCGCGGCTCATTCCGGCCTTCAGACCGAACTGCGCAGGCATCCGGGCGACCTCCCCGACGCCATCGACGAAATTCTGCGTATCCACGCACCGCTGATTGCCAACCGTCGGGTCACCACTTGCCCGGTGGAACTCGGCGGGCGGACCATCGACGCGAGCCAACGCCTGACGTTGATGTGGGCCTCCGCCAACCGCGACGAAGCCGTGTTCGGCGACCCCGACGCCTTCGACCCGAAACGCAACCGCGACAACAACCTGCTCTACGGCGCCGGCGTACATGTTTGCCCTGGCGCACCACTTGCAAGACTCGAATTGCGTGTGGTGTTGAAAGCACTCCTTGCTCGCACGCGAAAGATCACGCTCGCTTCGGACCAAAAACCCGAGCGGGCCAGCTTTCCCGCCAGCGGTTGGTCATCCTTGCCGGTGTTCATCCGGTGAGCGCCCGGTCTGCACCGTTGTGACGACCACGGCGGTGCGCAGGCGGATGGCGGGTTCGCTCGTTCAAAGACCTTTAACACACGGGCCTGACACTCCCGTCGAATTTGGTGCGTGTCAGACGACCGGTTGAAGATTCGTTAACAGGTTGCTGAAAGATTGCCGCTCGCCTGCGGCTTTCGCATGCCTCGGGCTACGGAGCACGCTAGCAACTCATGCAGGCCTAACTTGGATTGTGACGCTGACGCCGCTACAACGCATAGCCGACCTTCGTGACTCCGCATACCCACCGACGCTTTTGGGTCGAGGACGGCCGGACCCCTGACGAGGTTGGGCGGCCGCTTTCTGAGTGCTGCGGACCTTGGCGGTGATGGTTCGCCACGCGACTGCCTGGCGGGCCGCTCCAATACTGAAAGGAGCCGCCGGGGCGTAATGCTCGGCGGACAACCACCGACCCGAAGCCGCCCGTCGAACTTGCGGCAAGCTGCCATTCGACGACTGGGGCCTTACCGCAAAAAGCTCTCCGGGCCCGAGCAATCCATGGCGGCCGCGGTGCATTCAAAGATGCACGCTGAATCGGCGCTAATCGCGGACCCGGTAGAGCCAATGCCATTAAGTTAGCAGAAAGCCTTTATACAACAAAGGCTTGTGATATAATCCCTCGATCGCAATGTTGACTTTGAGAATGACCATGACATTGCAAAGCCCGTGCCATCTTCGCCAGACTTGGCGATTTTCTTCACTCCGACGCCTTTGCCAGGCTGGCGCGCGTATCGCCCACCGCCTTCGTGCGCGAACGTAAGCTCCCGCTGGCGCGACTGGTGGCCTTCCTGCTCAACGCGCCGCGCAGCGGCCTGCAGTCCGAACTCGATGCCTTCTTCGATCATGCCCTGGACACGGACACCGCCAAGCCGCTGACCAAGAGCGCGCTGTGCCAGGCGCGCAGGCAACTGCAGCCGGGCGCACTTCGCGCCCTGCTGAGCCACAGCGCCGATGTGTTCACCGCGCACACGGACGCGCAGCCCTGGCATGGGCGTCGGGTGCTGGCCCTCGATGGCACCACCTTGCGGGTGCCGAAGGTGCCCGAATGCGGCGCGTACTTCGGCGGCATGCACACGGCGGCGGGTGGGTTCCGGCCGCTGGCGAGGGCTTCGGGCTTGTTCGACGTTGCCCGCGGCGCCTTTGTCGATGCGCTGATCGGCCGATTTGACGAGGACGAGCGTTCGCTCGCACGCGCGCATCTGCCGCATCTGGGCGCCGGGGATCTGCTGCTGATGGATCGTGGCTATCCTGCCCGCGAGTTCTTCCACGAATTGATCCGCCGGGGCGCCGACTTCTGCGCCCGCATCAGCGATGTGAGTTGGTCCGCAGTGGCGCGGTTCGCCAACGGTGCCCTGGACGACGCCGTCGTCGATCTCGGCGAAGCCGGCGCACCCTTGCCGCTGCGCTTGCTGCGCCTGGGCCGGCCTCACGGCGAGCCACTGATCCTGGCAACGACCGTCCTCGATCGCGCTGTGACGCGCCGCGATTTCGAGCAACTGTACCGAACCCGATGGTGCATAGAGGAAGGATTCAAACTGATCAAGGCGCGCCTGCAGGTCGAGAACTGGAGCGGCCTGCTGCCGCACACCGTCGAACAGGATTTCTACGCCAGCCTGATGCGTGCCAACTGCGCGGCGGTAATCGCCTGCGAAGTTCGGCCTCAAGAGGCCTGCGTCGATCCCGAACGCGGAATCGACCGGCGCGGTTGGCGCCAGCGTCTGAACCGCAGTGTCATCGGTAATCCAATAATCCCCACCTGTGGTAATCGAATTTTCCCCACCCATCGACGAGGAGGAGCAAACGATGGAAAGGGAAGCGAAGGCGAAGGAATCCGATTTGGACCTTGCCCTGGGCCCGCGGGCCCAGGGCAAGGTCGGCGCTACCGTGTGCGGGTTCGACTCGGGCACGGAGGGCGAAGTGATTGGACGGGAACAATGGAGCGCGATCCACGAACGGCACGCGACCGGTGTGAGCATCTCGGCATTGGCGCGCGAGTTCGACCTGGATCGCAAGACGGTGCGTGGGTGCCTGCGCCAATCCACCTGGCAGCCATACCGGCGGAGCCGGTCTGAATCGGTGTTGGATGCCCACCGCGATTGGCTGGTGGAGCGCGCACCCCAGGTGCACTACTCGGCCCGTATCCTGCACCAGGAACTGCGGGCGGCACGTGGCTTCAAGGGCAGCTATGAGACGGTGAAGCTGGCGGTTCGGCCGTTGCGAGCCGAGGCCTGTCTTGCCGGACTGACCCAGCGGCGCTTCGAGACCGCGCCCGGCGAGCAGGCGCAGGTCGATTGGGGGCAGGTGACGGTACGTTTCGGCGCCGTGCGTGCCACGGTTCATGTCTTCGTGATGACCCTGGGCTACAGCCGGCGGGCCTATGCAGAGGGTTTCACGAATGAGCGCATGGCGAACCTGCTCGCCGCCCATGAGCGGGCCTTTGCGCATTTCGGCGGGCGCTGCGAGCGGGTGCTCTACGATCGCATGCGCACCGTCGTGCTCGCCTCGCCCCACGACGCGGCCGAGGTGCCCAGGCGCCCACGGCTGAACCCGACCTTCGCCGCCTTTGCCGATCATTGGGGTTTCACCCCCCAGTTGTGCCGGCCGTACCGGGCGCAAACCAAGGGCAAGGTCGAATCGGGCGTGAAGTACGTCAAGCGCAACTTCGTGCCCGGACGCAGCTTTGAGGATCTGGACGACTTCAATCGCCAGTTGGCGTGCTGGCAGGCCGAGGTGGCCGATCTGCGCCAGCACGGGACGACGCACCAGCGGCCGATCGAGCGCTTCGCCGATGAAGCGAGTGCGCTGGCCCCGGTGGCCGGCCAGGCGAGCTTCCTGCAGGCGATGGTGCGCACGCGGGTGGTGGCCGAGGACTGGTTGGTCTCGATCGACGGCAACCGCTACACGGTGCCCTATGGCCTGATTGGCCAGACGGTCGAGGTGGTACGCGCGGGCGGAAAGTGGTTGATCCGTCATCGTGGGCGTCTGGTGGCCGAGCATGCGGTGCTGGCCGGTCGCGGCCAGCTGTCGGTGCGCCCGGAGCACGGCCCCGGTGCGGCGGCCCGTAACGCCCGCCGGCGTCATGCGAGCCAACCTGAGCCGGGCTTGGCCGGCGAATTGCGCCGCGCACCCGGTGAGCTCGCCGTCGAGATCCGCGATCTGGCGATCTACGAGCGGCTGCTCGCCGAGGCTACACGGGGCAACGACATGGGAGGTGCTCGGTGATGGCCAAGGCGGCGAATCCAACCACTGCGTCCGCGATGACGACACCGGCGCAGATCGAGCGCCTGGGCGGCTACCTGCACAAGCTGCGCCTGCAAAAGTGCGCCGAGCGACTCGAGGCCTTGCTGCAACAAGCCGCGGCCGACGAACTGCCCTACGCCGACTTCCTCGAGCAGGTCCTCGGCGAGGAAGTCGCCGCCAAGACGGCGAAGAACGTCTCGATGCGCACGGCCATGGCGCGCTTCCCCTTCGTCAAGCCACTGGAAACCTTCGACTTCGCCTACCAGCCTTCGATCGACAAGCGCCAGGTGATGACGCTGGCCAGCTGCCACTTCATCGAGCACGGCGACAACGTGATCGTGCTCGGCCCGCCAGGCGTCGGCAAAACCCATCTCGGGGTTTCCTTGGGAATCAAGGCGATCGAGGCGGGCTACCGGGTCCTGTTCACCAGCGCCGCGCAGCTCATCGCGACCCTGACCAAGGCGCTCGCCGAAGGACGTCTGGACGAGAAGCTCAAGTTCTACACCACGCCACGGCTGTTGATCATCGATGAAATCGGCTACCTGCCCTTCGATCGCCAGGGCGCCAACCTGTTCTTCCAGCTGATCAGCCGCCGCTACGAGCGCGGGCCGATGATCCTGACTAGCAACCAGAGTTTCGGCGCCTGGGGCGAGGTCTTTGGCGATCGCGTCATCGCTACCGCGATCCTCGATCGCCTGCTGCACCACGCCGTGACGCTGAACATCCGCGGCAACTCCTACCGCTTGAAGGAGAAGCTCAAGGCCGGACTCGTCCGGTCAATCGATGAACAACCCCAACCGGGTGGGGAAATTTGAATTACCACACTGGGGAAAATTCGCTTGCCCTTGACACCGCAGCCTGGTGCTCAAGAGCCTGCGTCACTTCCTGCCCCGCATTCTGCTCGGAATCGATTTCCACTCAGTACTCGAACGTCTGCTGGAGCGACTGCGATCGCCCGGCGCCATCGAGCGAACCCGGCCCGATCGCCATGCCGGACGCCGCTCCGGTGTGCGCATCGCCGATTTCCACTGGGCGTACAAGGCGGCCTGACCTTAACTTAATGGCATTGAGCTTTAGGCTGTCCCAGACCTCGATGCCGACACCCGCGGCGCGGGCCTGTGCAGCCTTCGTCAGCAAACCAGACGCGACTAGGATGGTTCGGACTGGGCCGCTCACGAAGCCGCGAAGCATGGAGGGCAAGGCTACTACTCGATCTATTACGTCCGTGGGTACGACCCGTGAGGCCTTAGTTTTGAAGAAGCACGTCGCCGGCAGTCCAAATGGATCGCCCACCTCTGTGGCAACAATGTCGATCTCGTGGCCCATCACATTTTGGTGCAGGCGGATCTCAGTGAACTTCCCTGAGCTTCGTAGGAGGTCTACAACGAAGCTCTCAAAGTCCGCCCAGCTCATGGACTGCAGAAACTGCTGGAACTCAGGGAGTTTCATGGCGGGCCTGGTGATGGAGATGTGACGGCTAATGTAGCCATCAGCGGCGCGAGGTACGAGCGTCCGACTGCATGGCATTGTTGGCTTCCCATACCTTCTCTAAGTCTGCAGCCCATTTCGCATGATCCTGAACCGGTTTGTACGGCATTTTTTCGTACTTGTTGCTAAATGCATTGACCAGAAGTTCAGACGCCTCTCTCATTCTCATCTTGGGAGGGGTAAGCCCATGATGGATTCTATGGACCATAAATGCAGCCACTCCAGCGAAGGTCTCCTTGAATCGAGCGTAGTCTTGCTGGTGGCTGTCTCGGAAAGGAAGACGTTCGCTCTTGCGGATAAACTCGCGCCACAACTGAACAGATTGCCGCATATGCCCGAGGTACTTCTCGAGTGTCTCACTTTCGTCTCCGGCGAACTCACAGGATATCCGAAGAATTAATGCGTCCACACTTGACTCAGCTTCGACGGCTCTCCTAAGAAAGCCGATCCGCTCGTCTTCGTTCTCGGGGTACGTAGAAGATCCATTGATCTCCCTATAGAGCCGCATGAAGTCAGAAAAGGCAGCATACAAATGTGATACTGCACCGTATTGCTGCTCACGAATTGCCCGTGCGAGCTGCAGTTCCTCTTCCCGGACTTTCAGGCGCAGGTCATACCAGCCCAGAATCCACTTGCCGCCCAGCAATAGGGCGATTGTAGGCAAGAGGGGTTTGGCCAACTCAAGAATCAGCTCGGCAGATGCCATTGTCTACTCCGCGATGCAGCCAACTTGTTGTGGCAGGTGAATTCGCTTGATAACACAGGCATGCGGAATGGCATGCCGCGTAGAGCCCTATTTTCATACGGAAATTGCTTGTTGTGTAAAGTAAGCCGACAGCAATGGCCGCATTCGATCTTCGTTGAAGCACCTTGCTTGGAGTTCTGCATGCGACTAGGTAGAAAGCATATCGCGTCTGCCAGACGGCAGCTATCCGGCTCGTTCTTAGAACGGCAGGAACTGGCCGTTATGAACATCTGTCCATAATGGAGAGAGTCTTTTGCCTG
>JAGRFY010000162.1:0-2381 GCA_020445765.1 Rhodocyclaceae bacterium
GCCAGCCACCATTCTGCAATGCCGACGGCGAGCCCGTGCCGCTCGCCCGGCTGGCGAGCGCCGGTGGCGACGCTTCGTTCGAGAGCCTCGTCGCCTGTGTCAGCAAGGACATCCGGGCGCGGGTCGTGCTCGACGAATGGCTCAGGATCGGCGTGGCCATCCTGGACGATCAGGATCTGGTGCATCTGTGCGTCAACGCCTTCATTCCGCGTGGCGGCTTCGACGAAAAGGCGGCCTACTTCGCACATAACGTGCACGATCACGCCTGCGCGGCGGTCCATAACCTGACCAGCGATGGCCCTGCATTCTTCGAGCGAAGTGTCCACTACGATGCCTTGACGCCGGCCAGTGTCGTGCAGCTGCGCGAACAGACGTCGCGCAAGGGCATGGAACTGTTGCTCGCGTTGAACCAGCAGGCGGCGGACTTCGAACGATCGGATGCGACCAGTGAAGAGCAGCGCCAACGCATCACGGTCGGCCTGTTCTTCTACACCGAGGCCTCCGAAGAATCGGAAGCCGGAAGCTGAAGACCATGTTTCGCCGCGCCCGCACCCTATTGCTGGCAGTCATCGCCAGCCTGTCCTGTAGCGCGATCGCAGCACCTGCCTGCATCGAAAAGGGCGGAATCGGAGGCACCGGTCGCGCATTGAGCAACGGCGGACTCGGCGGCTCCGGCGCGCCGGCAAGCGGCATCGGCGGAACGGGTGCGCCGGCGAGTGGCATCGGAGGGACCGGCGCACCGGCGAGCGGCATCGGCGGCACCGGATCACCCGTCGCCAGTGGCATCGGCGGCACCGGCGCCCCCGCGCGCGGCATCGGCGGAACGGGTTCCCCAGTCGCGAGTGGCATCGGCGGGACCGGCGCGCCGGCAAGCGGCGTCGGTGGAACCGGCGCCCCCGTCGCCAGCGGAATCGGCGGCACCGGGGCACCCGAGAGCGGCATCGGTGGCACCGGCGCGCCAATGGCCGGCGGCGGTATCGGCGGGACTGGCGCACCCACGGCTGACGGCGGTCTCGGCGGGACCGGCATCGTCGGCACGATCACCGGGTTTGCATCGGTGTGCATCAACGGCGTCGAAGTCCATTTCGAGGCCGGCACGCCGGTCGACATGAACGCACAGCCGGCAACGATCGCCCACCTCGCCATCGGCCAGGTCGTGGCGATTCAGGCCGGCCAGTCCGCCCGGGGTTTCGAGGCACGCTCCATCTCGATCATCAATGCCTACGAGGGTCCGATCACCGACGTCGGGCGCGACGGCAGCTTCAAGGTCATGGGACAGCCCGTCCGGGTGGTCCAAGGGCGCGTGCCCGCGGGCCTTCGCGTCGGTGACACGGTACGCGTCGGCGGGCTGCGCGCGCCCGGTGGCGAGTTGCTGGCCACCTATCTGGTCGGCGCGCCGGATCTTGCCGACGCTTCGGTTGCCGGCGAGGTCGCGAATGAGCGCCGGGTCGGCGGTGTCACGGTCTCTCGCCCGCTCGGCGGACTGTCGGCGGCGCTGGTGCGGGGCCGTTGGTCGCGCGACACCTTGCAGGCGCGCGAGATCCTGCCTGACCCGGCAACCGAATCATTGCGTGTGGCCGACCGAGCGATCATCGAGGGCATCGTCCAAGAACGCTCCGGCAATGCCGTTCGCCTCGGCGGCGTCGATGTCAGCGTGCCGACCGAGGTCATCAAGAGTGGTGGAGCCCCGATGGACTTGCGGGCAGGTGCCCGGGTCCGCATCACGGCCAATCGCGATGCGGCAAGCGAGTTGCGGGCAGAGACCGTTCAAATCCTCCCGGATCCTCGAGATCTGGTCGAAACCATCGAGCGACAGCGCGACAGCGAAGACGATGGCTCCGGTTCCGACGATCGGAATCGTTCCGGCAGTGACAGCGGACAGACCGATCTGCGCAGCGAGACGCGCAGCAGCGACGATGGCGACCGGACCGAACTGCGCTACGAGACCCGCAGCGAGACCGGAGACGAACACGAGACCGAATCGGCCAAGCAGTTCGCCGGTGACACGCGAGCCGAGATCAAGATCGAGATCGAAAGCGATGGCGACGCCAGCGGTCAGCCACAGGCGCGTCATGAGCGGGAAGAGCGCTATCAGGACGACGGGCTCCGCTCCGAGTCGCGAGAGCGCGGGCGCTCGGAAGATGGCCGCGAGCAGACGGAAGAACGGGTGCGCAGCGAGCGCTACGACGAAGCGGGTCGGCGCATCGAACGGATCGAGTCACGCACGCGTGACGACGGACGCGAAGTCAGGCAGGAGAGCCGTCAGGTCCGCGACCGTGGCCGCGTGGATCGTGCGGAGCGCCCCGAACGCGTCGAGCGCATCGAGGAGGTAGAAAAAATCGAACGCATCGAGCGTATCGAGGAACCGGAAAAGATCGAGC
>JAGRFY010000162.1:2451-18891 GCA_020445765.1 Rhodocyclaceae bacterium
TCGAGCGCATCGAGGAACCGGAGAAGGTCGAGCGCATCGAGCGTATCGAGGAACCGGAGAAGGTCGAGCGCGTCGAGCGCATCGAGGAACCGGAGAAGGTCGAGCGCATCGAAACGATCGAGGAACCCGAGCGGATCGAACGGGTCGAGCGGATCGACGAGCCCGAGGAGATCGAACGCATCGAGCGCGTAGAAGAGCCCGAAAAGATCGAGCGCGTCGAACGCATCGACGAACCCGAGGATGTCGAACGGATAGACAAGTCCGGCCCGGGCGGTTGACCGCCCTGCCGAGCCGCATCAACGCCGCACGGCGTCGTCCGGATCGTCGGCGAGCGGATGAAAGGCCTTGTTCACATACGCGACGATCGCCTCGATCTGTTCGCCGTCGAGCACGTGCTTCCAGGCCGGCATCGAGGTGTTGGGCAGGCCGTTGCGAATCGTCACAGACAGACGGCTGCGGGTCATCGCCGACATGAATCGGGAATCGGTCAGATCGCGCGGATGTGGCTCCATGAAGCTGCCGATCCAATTCCTGCCGGTGCCGTCGGCGGCATGGCAAAACGCGCAATTGTTCTGGTAGAGCGACTCACCGGCCTTCTCCTGCATGCTGAGACCTTCGATTGCCGGAATGACATCGTGCAGCAGATACGGGCTGGCACTCGAGACCGCTTCCTCGCGCGTCGGCGCGCGAGTCGGCACGCCGGGCTCGTGGCTGTTGCGCGGGTACGAGACCGGACGCCCCTCCCAGGTCACGCCCGGATCGTCGGTACGGGCATGGTCGTGACAACTGATGCACGAGGCCATGAACAGACGCTTGCCGCGTCGCTGCTCTTCGGTAAGGGCCTCCCAGGCCGTATCGAGCGCTATTTCGCCGCGTGCGAAAGGAAAGGCGATGCGATTGCGCTGGTGGTCCGGCCAGCCGTTCTCGACCGTGTGGTACCGGGTGTTCTCGGCCTTGCGCCGCATGAACTCCACTCGCACGAAGTCGACCACTGCCGCGATTTCATCCTCCGACAGGATGCCGGCAAAACCTTTCATCGCGGTGCCGGGCAAACCGGCGGTTACCGCAGCCAGCATGTGCTCGCGGTCAAGACCGTCCTCGGGCAACGCTGCGAAATTCCTTGGTGGCGGCTCGAGGTAAGTGGCCGCCAGCGTGCGGGCGTCTCCTGAGTAGCCGTGGCAGAAGTAGCACCGGAAGTTGTAGATGGCCCGGCCCGCCTCATGGCGCTCACCACCGCCCGTCGCGGCAATCACGTCGGCCGCCATCACAGGGGTGATGGCCGAGGCCATCGCGAAGGCCAGCGCGGCGACTGGCACGCCCGCCAAGGATCGCGTCCGCATCAGCGGGCGCTGGTGGCCGTGTTCGCCTCCTCGCGGATGAACTGCCGGAAGACGAACTCGCCGACGTCGGCGATCTGCTGTGCGGTCAAGACCTTCTCCCAGGCCGGCATCTCGGTACCGAGGCTGCCCTTGGCGATCGCCTTGAACAGGGCCGGCCGGTTGTAGACCAGCCGCGACCCGTCGAGCAGGAAATCCCGAGGCACCGGATTGATGAAGTAGGCGCGCGGACCCTTGCCGTCGCCCTTCTCGCCGTGACAGGTCGCACAGTTGCCCATGTAGAACGCCTTGCCGGCCGCCGGGTCGCCGACCAGGCCATCCGGGAACGGCAGGCTCATGTCGAGGCCGGTCGGGCCCGACGACGCTGCCATTGGCGCGACCCCCTGTCCTTCGCTGCCGTCCTTCTCGCGTCCGCCGTGGGCCGAGGTGCCCGACACGCCGGGCGGCTTGGCCTCGAAGGCGGCCTTTCCGGTCATGAAGGTGTCGATCACGTAATCGACCACTGCGGCGACCTCGTTCCCGTTGAGCTGGGTCTTCCAACCAACCATCGCGGTTCCGGGCTTGCCGTCGGCAACGATCGCGATCATGTAGTCGCGTGGCAATGGCCCGGCGGTGAAATCCTTCGGCGGCGGAATCAGGCTGTTCTTCGCGCGCGAGTTTCCGTCGCCGCGATCGCCGTGGCATACCGAACAGTAATTGTGGTAGAGCAGCGCGGCATTGATGCCGGCTTCGTCGTCGGCAGCCGAGACACCGGTGTGCACGCCGGCGATGATGGCGGCAACCAGGGTCAGGCGAATCGGGGAAGACAGGGTCGAGGTACTCACACTCACGGCTACTCTCCAATGAAATCGAGGCCCAGACGCAAGAAGCGATCCGAGGCTACCGACGTCGCGTGGCATGTGGGTTGCTTTGCCGACTCTGGCGCTTCGTCCGGCCGACGCACAGGGGCGCAGCATAGCGCTGCGCCACCGAACGCGGCAAATGGATGGCGATGGCGCCATCGAGGCACCGATCGGCGCGATTGCTGCGGGCAAGCGTCGCAGGTCGGCGACGGGGTCGGCGACATGAAGCAGTGATGCCGATCCGTCGCGACCGGCGCAGGCCACGGCAGATCGCTTCCCATCGGTGGGAAGGCGATTCCATGAATTGAAACTGAGTCGGCCACGGAAGAACCGAAAAGAAGCGAGTAGCCGGATCAATGCACCTGCCCCCGACCATCATCAGACTGGCCGCCCTCTCGATGCTCGCTTCCATTGTTGCCGGCAGCGCCGCCCAGGATCTGCGGGGCACCAAACATAATCTGTCCGGACGGCGCGATCTGACGGCAAGGGAGACCGGCCAGATCTGCGTGTTCTGTCACACGCCGACCTTCACCGGCGCCAACCTGTCCTCGAGCACGCCGGAATGGCAGTCCAGCCTGTCGCCCGATTACTCCTACCCGATCTTCGACGACATCGGGCGGATGGGCACGGCGGGCAACACTGCGGTCGGCTCGCAATCGATTGCCTGCCTGTCATGCCACGATTCGGCCCAGGCCTTCTCGGTCACCCGGCTGTCCAACGACCATCCATACGGCGTTCCGTATCGCGGCGCCGGCATGGCCGAAGTGCGCGAACGGGCGCGGCAGGCCGCGCGCGCCTCCGGCGCCCCGATGCACGAGGCACGTCGCATCATCGCCGATGAATTCCGCCCTGCCCAGCGCGCCGTCATCGACAATCGCGCGGTGTGGTGGACGTCGCGAACCGAGAGCACCGACCGCAGGGGGCGCCACGATCTGCCGCTCTATGTCCGTCTTGATCTGGAGGACGGAAGCGAGATACCGTTCGTCGAATGCGCGAGTTGCCATAATCCGCACTCAACGGAAGCGCTTTTCCTGAGGGCATCGCCGGACAGCGGAATTCTGTGCCAGACCTGCCATATCAAATAGCCGCCGTCCGTCGCCGGATGCCCCGTCCCCCTACTCGTTCGTCGTACCGCCTATGCCTATCTCGATCGTAGCCGACCTGCTCCCGAAACTTCGCGCGCTGGCAGCCCCTGCCCTGATCGCGACCCTCGCCGTGATTGCGGGCTGTGCCGAGATCCGCCCCGAGGGCGAGGCCGGCACCAAACTGGAACTGGTCTACCCCGGCCCGCCCGACGAGCCCAGGTTCATCTTCGAGCGCTCGATCGCCTCGTCCGCCGATGTCATCGCCGATTCCGACGACGACCAGTTCCGCAGGCTTCTGACCGGCGAGTTGCGAAGCGGGACGGCGTTTGCCAAGCCCTATGCCGCGGCCGTGCACCACGGGCGTCTGTTCGTCTCCGATACGGCGGACCGCACCGTCAAGGCCTTCGACCTCCACGAGCAGAAGTTCTTCCTCGTCGGCCAGGAGGAACCCGGCCTGCTGATCAAGCCGATCGGGCTCGACACCGACGACGCGGGCAACATCTATGTCGCCGATGCCACCGCGCGGGCGATCCAGATCTACGACCGCGACGGCCGGCACCTGCGCAAGATCGGCGGCAAGGATCTGTTCGACCGGCTGACCAGCGTCACCGCCAGTCCGGACGGCAGCCGCATCTACGTCGTCGATATCGGCGGCGTATTGTCGGACAACCACCGCATACGCGTCTTCGATGCCCACACTGGCGAGCATATCCGGGACATCGGCAAACGCGGTGCCGGCCCCGGTGAATTCAATCTGCCACGCGATCTGGCGATCGGCAAGGACGGACGCCTTTATGTCGTCGACGGCGGCAACTTCCGGGTCCAGATCTTCGACGCCGAAGGCAAGTACCTCGATGCCTTCGGCAAGGCCGGCCGTCAGTACGGCAATTTCTCACGGCCCAAGGAGATCGCGATCGGGCCGGACGGCAACGTCTACGTCGCCGACGCCGCTTTCGGCAACTTCCAGATCTTCAATCCCGACGGCGACCTGCTGATGTTCGTCGGTCAGCGCTCCGAATCGCCCGGGCCCGGCCGCTACATGCTGCCTTCAGGCATTACGGTCGACGACGACGGACGCATCTACTTCGTCGACCAGTGGTTCCGCAAGGTCGACGTCTTTCGCCCGGTTGCCCTCACCGCCGATGGCGGCTTCGGCGCGCCGGCCAAGAAGACGGGCAAGTAGCCACGACTGGATCGCGAGCGGGTTCTCAAAGTCGATGATCTCTTTCAGAGTCGGGAATACCGGCCCTGGAATCCACGCTCAAGAACCTGCGATCCAGAACTGCAACCCTATGTAATAAAAGTAGTTTTTTTGATAGGACGGACTGCCGGCCGGCTGGCACAGCAGTTGCTAACTTCCTGGTGACGCAGTTTCAAGTCTCAGAAGGCGGACTGGGTCAGAGTGATTTTTCTGTGGGTTACCAGGGGGTCTCAAACATGACTACACGTACGAACAAGGCACTCGTCCTGACCGCGCTGGCACTGGCGTCGGGCGTTGCCATGGCCGGCATCTCGAACACCAAGCACAACCTGACTTTTTCCGGTCCGGGTCCGAACCGTCTCGACAATACGCCGACCAACACGCAGGAGATCTGCGTTTTCTGCCACACGCCGCACGGCTCGAACACCGATGCATCGGCCCCGTTGTGGAACAAGAACATCCCGGATCCGAGTGGCTACTCGGTCTATAGCACGGCCAACTCGTCGACCATCGACGGCAGCACGCTGACCGTCGGGTCGGTCTCCGCCGCCTGTCTGTCCTGCCACGACGGCACGCAGGCCATGGACAACATGATCAACCAGCCGGGTTCCGGTGGCACCAACACCAACCTGACCTTCAACTGGGATACCAGCATCGGCGGCACGCCGAACGGCATCATGGGCACCACCACGATCGCCATGCTGGGCCAGGACCTGACCAACGATCACCCGATCGGCATCGAGTACTGCGGCGGTGGCCTGACCGGTTCCGGTTCGACGGTCAACGGCACCTGCGCCGATACCGACTTCTTCGTGCCGGCGACCCGCGTCATCAACACCCAGCAGGTGTTCTATGTGAACACTGCCGGCGGCACCGACGAGCGCGAAAAGACCGACATCATCCTCTACACTCGCGACTTCAGCGGTGTCGGCGGCGACCCCAACGCGCCGTCGGTCGAGTGCGCGTCGTGCCACGATCCTCACGTCGAATCGAAGGATGCGGCCACCCAGGTCTCGTTCCTGCGGGTGAGCCAGGCCGGTTCCGGCGTCTGCTTGTCCTGCCATAACAAGTAACAAGCCGACTGCTGTAGAATCGCACGGGGGTCGGGCGCACAACGCGCCCGGCCCGTTTTTTCGCCTGACACCCCTTCGAGAGCCCATGTCCAACAGCTATCGCCTCGTCCGGTTCGCCGCAGTGGCGGTCCTCTCTCTCGCGTCACTCCCGGCATTGTCCCAGCACGCCACCGATGCCGCCGCACCACCCCATGGGAACCCTGCGGAACTGACCTTTGCCGTCGTCGAAGGCACGACCATCCCGGCTGCTCAGTACAACGCGGCACTGACCGAGCAGATCCGGCAGAAGTTCTACCATGGCAAGCCGCCGGAGGCCGAAGTGGACAAGGTCAGGCGCGACGTCGGTCAGCGTCTGATCAACGAAATCCTGTTCGAGCATGAAGCCAAGAAACTCGGCATCGCGCCGGATTCCGAGAAGGTGGATGCCGAAATCGCCAAATACGAGGCACGCTACAGCGACAGCCCGGTCTGGAAGGAACGTCGCGAAACCGTGCTGCCGGCACTTCGCGCCAAGCTCGAGCGGGACAGCTTGCGCGACCGCATCGAGGCGCACGTCAAGAACTTGCCCGAACCCGACGAGGCCGAAGTCCGCGCCTACTACGATAAGCATCCGGACAAATTTACCGAGCCCGAGCAGGTCCACCTTGCAATGATCCTGCTGAAGGTCGACCCATCGTCGCCGACCAGTGTCTGGCAACTGGCCGAGGATGAGGCGCGCAAGATCATCGACCGAATCGCCAAGGGCGAATCCTTCGAGGATCTCGCTGCACTGCATTCCGGCGATCCATCGGCCGATCAGGGTGGAGACCTCGGTTACATCCATCGCGGCATGGTGCCCGAAGCCCTGCACCTCGAACTGGATTCGCTGAAGGACGGCGACATTTCCAACCCAATCCGGCTTCTCGAAGGCTTTGCCGTCTTCAAGCTGCTGGACCGCAAGCCATCGGTACACCACAGTTTCGAACGCGTGCAGGAACGCGCCACCGGATTGCTCGCCCGGGAGCGCTCGGAAGAAGCGTGGACGAACTATCTCGAGAACCTGAGCAAGAACTACCGGGTCGAGATCAACACCCAGGCCTTCCCGGTGTTTGCGGACGTGACCGGCTGACCGGCCGACGGCCCTGCGGACCGTGACCGAATCGACGCAGACACTGCTCGGAAACCTGGGAGGATTCAGCCTCCGTCCACTTCGCCTGATGGGTGGCGTCGTGCTCGGTACTGGCTTCGCCTGTCCCGTTCAGGCGGCCCAGCACTTCCTGCCGGACGAACATCCGACCCCGGTGCTGCGGCTGTCGTCCGACCTGTCGCTCGATCGCGCCCGCCAAGCCCGGACCACGCATGGCGAGATCGCCACGCACGGCGCACCGGGGCCCGCGATCGGCGACAACGGCCCGGACCCGTTCGCACTGCCGTGGCGTGGGGCGTTGGCTCTGGCGCAGGCCGCAGGTGCTGACGTCGGCGCCAGTGCAGACGACAGCGACGCGACCAGCGCGACGAGGCCGAACGTGGTGGTGGAAGTATCCGAGCCGCCGCCCGAGGCCGTGCCGACCGCGCCGGGAAGCGTCCCCGGCAATGTGCCGGACGACGGCGACTCGTCGAAACGCTACGGATTGGCGCCGATTCGCTGGGGCGGCGAGATCGGATATTCATGGCGTCGCCAGAAGCCCGAAGGCAGTGACGCGCTGACGACCAAGGCGTACGAGATCTCGGCGCAGGCGTCGAGCTACATCCTTCAACCGTGGATTGCCCAGGTCAATGGACGGATCTCGCTCGCCCTGATCACCACCGAGTCCGACTCGAGCGAGAGTGATGCGACCAGGGGCTCGGAATCTCTCGGGGTTTCCGGTTCGCTCGGCGCGAACATCTTCCCGCTCAGCCGCTTTCCACTTGCGCTCCGGTTTGCAGTCTCCGACAGCCGATCGGAATCGACCCTGATCACAAGCACGCAGCGTTCGTATCGATTCTCGGCGCGGCAGGACTACCGCCCCGTTCGTGGGCGCTGGAGCGCGTACGGTACCTATGACTGGGATCGCATCGAAGGTGGCAGCTTCGGTGACGACACCCTGCATCGAGTGGGCGGAGGCTACCGCTGGCAGTCAGACAAACAATCGCTCGACGTTCAGGGCTCGCTGACCGAGAACGATCGCAGCGACCAGTTCTCTTCGCAGATTCTGGTGGTGACCGGCAATCATCACTACCAGGCAAATCGCGACGTCACCGTCAGTTCGACCGCCACCCTGCTGCAAGACAAGCGCGGCAACTCGTCCGCCGACAATACGCTGCGCACATTCCAGGCATACAGCGCGGCGAACTGGGTACCGATCGAATCGCCGTGGAGTGCATCCGCCTCCGCACGTTTCTCCCGATCCGAGTCCAATGGATCGAACGCGCGCGATTCGTTCAACATCAATGGCACCGGGCGCTACCGCTTCAACCGCAACCTGTCCGGTTCCGGCAGCATGTCCATCTCGACCGTGCGTTCGGGCGGCCGTGTACAGAATATCTATGCCCAGAATGCGACCCTGAGCTATACCGGCGATCCTCTCAGGCTCGGGAATTATTCCTACAATTGGGGAACCGGGATCGGCTTCAGCAACACCATCTCCGACGAACGCGACAGCCGCACGGCGTCCACCAGCGCGTCCCACTCGCTGAACCGCCAGTGGCTGCCCGGACCACGCAGCGCGATATCGGCATCGGTCGGACAGGCCGTGTCGTACAACCGGACCTTCGGGCTGAGCGACGTCTCGCACACCACCTCGCTGTCCCACAACGGTTCGCTCTCGTATCACACCAACCCGACCGACTCGAGCAGCGGTTCACTCGGCATCAGTGTCTCCGACACTCGTACGCGCGGCGACCGGGAATCCGAGTTCCAGATGCTGAACGTCCAGCTGAACGGGTTCTGGAACCTGTCTCGCCATTCTCAGCTGAATGCCAACCTGAGCTATCAGAAGTCGTGGCGCAATGAGCAGGATCCCGTCGCCGAGGACCCCTTCGACCCGTTTACCACCGACGAACGATCGAGCGAGGATTCTTCGCTCAACGGCTCGATCAACTATTTCCACGACCGCCCGTTTTCGGTGCGCGGCCTGCGCTACTCCCTTCGCTACACCGCGTCCGAATCGAACGGCAACGAGCGCGAGTTCGGTGTGCTCGATGCCGAACGCGAGGAGACGACACAGGATCTCGAGCAGAATCTCGACTACCGCATCGGACGCCTGAACGCGCGGCTGCAGCTTCGGATTGCGGAAGTGGATGGCAGGAAAAATGCTGTACTTTTCTTTCGTGTCACTAGAAGCTTCGGAGGCTACTAGGGAGTGTAGAGGCCGGTCACGTCCGCTCGTGGCCGCGGATTCGTGCCGGTCACAGTTCAGATCTATCACCTGAAACGAGGCATGCATAAATGACAATACGACACCCCGGGGCAAGCTGGCGAGGGGCGCTCGCAGCGGCGCTCGTCGTCACCATCTGTATCGGCGGCATCGGCACCTCTGGCGACGCGCGCGCGGAATACGCGGACGTCGTCATCAACAATTATTCGGACGCGGCCGGCATGCGCCCGGTGATCTTCCCCCACTGGTTCCACCGTATCCGTTTCCGCTGCAAGGTCTGCCACGCTGACCTGGGCTTCCAGTTCAAGGCCGGCGGCAACGAGATCAACATGGTCAAGATCATCGACGGCCAGTTCTGCGGCGCGTGTCATAACGGTGACATCGCCTGGTCGGTCGAGAACTGCAACCTGTGCCACTCCGGCAAACCCGGCACGCCGACTCAGGTGCACGAGAGCACAATCCAGAAACTCGCCATTCAACCCCAGGCAGGAGGCCAGCAATGAATAGGACCCTCCGAATCCCGGCCCTCGCGCTCGCCATCCTGGGTTGCGCGCCGTTCGGCGCCGCCCATGCCCAAAACGACAAGGGCAAGGCGATCTACGACAAGGTCTGCGTCGCCTGCCACTCGGCCGGTATCGCCGGCGCGCCGAAGCTCGGCGACGCCAAGGCCTGGGAGCCGCGCATCAAGGCCGGCATCGACGCGCTCTACGAGTCCGCGCTGAAAGGCAAGGCGCCCGCGATGCCGGCGAAGGGCGGCGCCACCGACGTGCCCGACGCCGACATCAAGGCCGCGGTGGACTACATGGTCGCTGCGGCAAAGGACGGGGCGAGCGCGCCCGCCGCCGCGGCCGCCGCACCGGCTGCCCAGGCCGCACCGGCTGCGCCGACCACGCCACGCCCGGCGGCGCTGAGCTTCAACCGCTTGCTGAAGCCGGCCTCCAAGCGCAATCCGCCGCCACCCGAGGACGGCATCCACGATCCGGACAACGACGGCACCCATGCCCTTCAACCGCCACTCCAGGTCTTCGAGTCCCTGCCGCGCAGCAACGCGGGCAATCGCGTCGACTGGGTCAAGGCGCTCGACAACAACCTGATCGCGCCGCGTTGGGACCGAACCGATCCGGCAGCAGCGCCGGTCGTGATGGACCTCAACATCGTGCGCGAGGTCAAGGGCTCGATGCCGGACGTGGTTTACCCGCACAAGCAACACACCGCGTGGCTGGATTGCTCGAACTGCCATCCGCAGATCTTCATCCCGCAAAAAGGCGCCAATCAGATCAGCATGGCCGCGATCCTGCTCGGCCAGAAGTGCGGGGTCTGCCATGGCAAGGTTGCCTTCCCGGTGTCCGAGTGCAGGATCTGCCACTCGAAGAAGAAGAACGTGATGCCGGTCAAGAACGCCCAGGCGAACTGACCGATCCGACGGGTTCCCGGCATGCCGGGAACCCGGCCCGCATGCGACCGCTATCCGATGCGCGATCCATTGACGATGGCGCTCGCGCGGCCGTCCCGAGCGCACGCCGGAGCGAGCGTAGACGGGCGGCACGGTCGCGAGGCATGGGGCCTGCGAACGAGGCACGGCCGATCTTGCGATCTCGACTGGCATATGCCCACCCGCGCGATGCCCGATCGATGGACACCGGCTTCGCCGGGCAAATCGCAAGTCGCGGCGGTGCGCGGCGCGAGCGCCCGTGCGGCCTGGACCTTCGAACACGCCGGGCGGTCAACATTCCGCTACATGCGGACCGCGCAGCGAAGACGTCGACAGGTAGAATCGATGCATTCGAGGCATCGTTCGGCTGCGGCGGTCGATGCCGATGGACTGCCGATTGCCAGCAGGGAACGCCGGCGCGGAAACGATTCTTCTACGGTTCGCTCTTAGAACCGTGGAACCAAAACTTCACTCGTGCACGCAGCAGTCCGGCAACTTCCCGCGCTGCGCGGCACCACGGAGGAGTGCTGCAATGTCAGTCAAACATGTTGCAGGCGTCGGTCTCACCTGGCTGGCGCTGGTCGGCGCCGCCGGCGCGGTCGAGGGCGAGACCGCCGCGAGCCGGATGCAGGCCCAGACGGTCGACGTCGCGCAACTCGAGAAGCGATTCACCTCGGTCGGCACGCTGCTGACGACCTCGTCGGCCGCCAAACAGATCGAGGCGAGCGGCGAACCCGAGTCGATGCGGCGCCATGCCGATGCAAAGCGGCTCTACGAACAGGCCAAGGAGGCATTTGCCGCGGGCGACCATGCGACCGCGTCGCGGCTCTTGTCCGAAGCCAGCGTCACGATGTTCTCGGCGGTCAGGACCGCTGCACCGGAACGGATCAGTTCGCAAAAGGCGCAGACCGACTTCAACAACAAGCTCGAGAGCGTGAAGGCGCTGCTGGCCGCGCAGAAGCGGATCAGCGAGGAGAAGAGCGAGGTCAAGGATGCCGCCGACAGCGCGCGGCAGATCGAGGGCCTGCTGGCCGAAGCCCAGCAGCAGGCGGATGGCAACCGCCTGACCGAGGCACGGGCCACACTCGAGCGGGCCTACCTGATGGCCAAGGCCTCGATCAGTTCGATGCGTACCGGCGACACGCTGGTGCGCTCGCTGCATTTCGCCAGCAAGGAAGAGGAATATCACTACGAACTCGATCGCAACGACACCCATCAGATGCTGATCAAGGTGCTGGTGGAAGACCGGAGCAAGTCCAATCCGTCGATGGACGAACGCATGAAGGCGTTCCTCGAGCGTGCCGGTCAGTTGCGGGGACAAGCCGAATCGAGTGCGTCCCGGGGCGACTACTCGGGCGCCATCCAGTTGCTCGAAACCTCGACCTCGGAGCTGGTCAAGGCGATCCGCAATGCGGGCATCTACATCCCGGGTTGAGTCGGGAGCCCGGATCGCGTGCCGTTTCGACCGACCGTTCTGATCGCACTGCTGTTCGCGTCGATGGCGCCTTCGACGCCCCACGCCGGCGAGTGGGCCAAGCTCGCCGAGGACGGCGTCCACGATCCCAAGGGCCCAGCCATCGGGCTGCTCCAGCAGCCTGGGGACGCCTTGCCGAACCTGCCCGGCGACACCGCCGGCAACCAGGTGCACTGGATCAAGGCCTTGCGCACAGGCGTGATCCAGCCACGCCCCAATCTCGATCCCGCGCGCGAGGACCGCAGGCTCGACAAGGATATCTACCTCGATCTCTACGGCAGCATGCCCTCGGTCCGCTTTCCCCACCTGGCGCACACCGAGTGGCTGGACTGCACGAACTGCCACGACCATCTGTTCCTGCCCAAGCGTGGCGCCAACAACATCAGCATGTTCCTGATCCTGCAGGGTCAGCAATGCGGGGTATGCCACGGGGCGGTGGCCTTTCCACTGACCGAATGCAGCCGCTGCCATTCGGTGCCGAACAACCAGGCCCAGCGCATCGTCGCCGCGATCGAGGCCGAAGAGGCCAAACGCTCCGCGGCCGACGGCGACAAGGCCGCCGCGCCCACAACCAACAGCGAAAGCCCGTCGAAGACGCCCACCGACGGCGGCAAGGCGAAGACGAAATGAGCGCAATTGCGTCCGCGCGTCTGATGCCTGCGCTGCTTCTGCTGGGGGTCGCGCTCGGAACCGGCGTCAGCACCCGGTCGCACGCCGAGTATGCGGATGTCGTCCTCAACCGCAATGCCGAGAAGGAAGGGATGCGACCGGTGGTGTTTCCCCACTGGTTCCATCGCATCCGCTTCCGCTGCAAGGTGTGCCACGCCGAACTCGGCTTCAAGATGCGCGCGGGTTCGAATCTGGTGACGATGGGCGACATCATCGACGGCAAATTCTGCGGCGCCTGCCACAACGGCGAAATCGCATGGGCGCCAGAAAACTGTGATCTCTGCCATTCCGGCAAGCCGGGGCTGCCCCCGGGGATCTTCGGAGGACACGAAACCAATGGCCCGGGTATCTGGTAAGCGCTTGCTGATCGCGCTATTGCTGACGCTGTCGGTCCCGTTTTCGGCGACGGCCGGCACCGACATGCCGAGCGGCGATGCGGTGGACCGTCTGCTGCTGCGCGAGCAGTCCGTCGGTGCCGGCCTGCTCGGCACGTCGCCAGCAGGTACGGCAGGCTTCGTCGGCTTCATGAACCCGACGGCGCTGGCCGCCGAAGGCGACACCCTGTTCGTCGGAGATCCGGGCCTGCGTCGGGTCTATCGGGTCGAACTGGACAGTCGTGAGGTCACGCCGGTCGCTCCCCTCGGCGGCGCCACGCCGCGTCTGCGCGTCGGCATCGCGCGCAGCTGGTTCCTGATCCCGCCGACCGGCAATGTGGTCCGCGAATTCGATCCGGACGGCAAGCTGCGTGCCGAATACACCAGTGTCGAATTCACCCAGGCGGTCGACGCGCTGCGCGAGCCGCGCAGCGGCAGGATCTGGGTCTTCGATTTCTCGGGCACGGTGTACGAATTCTCGCCGGGCGGGTCACTGCTCGAGTCGCGGCGCATCCTGGCGGATCGGGGGACTGCGGTACAGGCGGCGGTGGCCGGACCTGAATTCGCCTACGTTCTCGATCGGACCTGCGCCTGCGTCATCGAACTCGACCAGCACGGTCTGCCGATGCGGATGATCGCCGACGGCGAACTGGCCTTCGCCAATGATCTTGCCGTGGACGATTACGGCCGCATCTGGGTCACCCAGCAGGACCAGGCGCAGATCACGCTGATCGACCACAACGAGTCGCTCCACCACATCGATCTTCGCGCAGTCGGGCTCAACCGGTTGTCCGCACTGACGATCGCCGGCGGTCGACTGTTCGCCGCCGACCCGACCACCGCTTCCGTCACCGTCTTCCGCCTGCTGCCGCCCGATTCCATCCGCCGGTGACCGCATTGATCCGTCCGCTGCCGCTCGTTCTGGTGCTGTCCGTGCTGGCGCTGGCGGCCTGTTCGTCGGCCCCGGCACGGCTGCATCTGGGTGTCGGTGACGATCCCGTGCTGTCGCGCCTGATGTGGCCGCCCGGCCCGGAGGTCCCGCGCTACCAGTTCGCCGGCCAATTGTTCGGCGAAGTCAACTTCGTCCGCGACGAGGCCTCGGACGGCGCCCTGACCCGCTTCTTTCGCTGGCTGGTCGGCCTCGCCGACGATCGCCCGAAGACCTTGCAGAGGCCCCAGGGGGTGGCGGTCGATTCCGACGGACGCATTCTCGTCAGCGACGTCAGCCGGGCTGCGGTCTTCGTCTTCGACGGCATCGCCGGCGAATTGCGAATCCTCGAATACGCCTCGGGCCAGCGCCGCTTCGTCGCGCCGATCGGCATTGCCACCGACGACGACGGCAGCTTCTGGGTCGCCGACGCCGAACTCGCGGTCGTTGCCCACCTGAAGCCGGACGGCACGACATTGCCGCCAATCGGCGTCGGCGAACTCGAGCGACCGACCGGACTTGCACGGGACCCGGTCAGCGGCCGGCTGTACGTCGCCGACACCCACCGCCACGTGGTGCGGGAATATGCCCGCGACGGCACGGCACTGCGCACATTTGGCCGGCGGGGGCACGACGACGAAGGCTTCAACTACCCGACCCATCTCGCGATCCGCGGCAACGAGCTCTACGTCACCGACACGATGAACAGCCGGGTACAGATCCTGCGTATCGACAGCGGCGAGTTTCTCGGGAGCATCGGGCGGCGCGGCCTCTATACGGGTAATCTGGTGCGCCCGAAGGGCGTGGCGACCGATGCCGACGGAAACATCTACATCATCGAGTCGCTATACGATAATTTGTTGATATTCAATAGCAAAGGCCAATTCCTGATGCCCATCGGCGGTGTCGGCCACGAGGTCGGCAAGTTCTACCTGCCGTCGGGGGTCACCGTGGACGACCTGGGCCGGATCTTCGTCGCCGACACCTTCAACGGGCGTGTCGCGATTTTCCAGTATCTGGGAAACAATTAATAAGATGAGATCGTCGCCAGCCCTCGTCGCCCTCGTGCTCGTCCTGGCCGCCGGCGCCGTGTCCGCCGAACGGGTGTCGGACGTGCGCGCGACCAAGCACAACTTCTCGGCAACCGAGGTCGGGCGCACCACCGGAAGCGCGCCGTCGCGCAACGTCGTCGCCAGCAGCGAAACCGAAGTCTGCGTGTTCTGCCACACCCCGCACGCGGCCAACACCGCGGCACCCGCGCCACTGTGGAACCGCGAACTGGGCGCCACTGCCTACACCCCCTACACTTCGTCGAGCCTTGATGCGGAAGTCATCCGCGGGCAGGCGCTCGACCAGCCGGGAGGCAGTTCCAAGCTCTGCCTGTCGTGCCACGACGGCACGCTGGCCATCGGCAACGTCAATGTCCAGGCCGGCCGCACCGGCGTCTCGATCGCGATGACCGGCACCGCCGGAGACGGCACGATGCCGGCCGGACAAGGCGCCACTACCGGCTTCACGCGGGACCTCGGCGTCGACCTGACCAACGACCATCCGATCTCGGTGACCTTCGACAGCACGCTTGCGGCCCGCGACGGCGAACTGCGCCCGGTGGACGCCCAGCAGCGCTGGCCCGCCGACGGCTCGATCATCGGCGTGCGCGCCGCCCGCTTCAAGCCGGCGGTGCCGCTGGAGCCGACCGGAAACTTCAGCGAGGGGCAGGTGCAGTGCGCCAGCTGCCACGACCCCCACCTGTTCGACACCGAGGAAGCCACCAAGGGGCCGCAGAAATTCCTGCGCCAGAACCGCTTCCAGGAAGTGCAGCCGACCGACAGCCACAATCCGGATTCGGACATCATCTGCCTTTCCTGCCACGACAAGAACCAGGGCAACGCCAGCTGGGCCTTCTCGGTACATGCCAACGAAATCACTGCGGACGAGACCTACAAGACAGCGTCGGCCAGCCTGCGGGAGTTTCCGGATGCGCAACCGGTGTGGCGGGCCGCCTGCCTCAACTGCCACGACACCCATACGGTACAGGGCTCCCGCCGACTGCTGCGCGAAGGGACCGACAGCATCTCGACACCGAAGACCGGCGGCAATCCGGCGCTGGAGGAGACCTGCTACCAGTGCCACACCACGGCCGCATCGAGCGTCATCAATACCGCCAGCGGCACCGTGCCGAATATCCAGAGCGACTTCAACCTGACCCGGCACATGCCGATCCGCTCGATCGAGCAACCCGCCGGCGAGGAGCGCCACGACATCAACGCCAATTTCGCGGATGGCCTGAGCGACTGCACCGGCCCAACCTCGGCATGCGGCAAGGACTTGATGGAATCGCGCGACACCCTCGGGGTTGCGACGCTGGACAACCGTCACGCGGAATGTACCGACTGCCACAACCCGCACCGCATCATCCGCAGCGCCAACGGCCTGCCGGGCTCGCTGTCGCAGATCAACACATCGTCCGACAGCCGCGCCACACACGCGCATTCGGCACCGCACTCGAACGCGATTTCCGGCGCGCTGCGCGGGCAATGGGGCGTAGAGCCGGTCTATGGCGGCGGCTCGTTCTTCTCGTTGCCGATCAGCTACATCGTCAAGCGCGGCGATCCGGGCACCAATACCAGCACGGCCGCCGCCCAGCCCTATCTGACCCGCGAGTACCAGATCTGCCTGAAGTGCCATTC
>JAGRFY010000163.1 GCA_020445765.1 Rhodocyclaceae bacterium
GCCGGCTCCCTGAAAGGCGGCAGTGCATCGGGTACAATCGCGGTCCTTCCCTCTGCGTTGTGGAACTTCCATGATTACCGGTTCGATAGTCGCCATCGTGACGCCGATGAACGCCGATGGCAGTCTCGATTTCGAGCGGCTCAAGGCGCTGATCGACTTTCATGTGGCCGAAGGTACCGACGGCATCGTCATCGTCGGCACCACCGGCGAGTCGCCGACGGTCGATGTCGGTGAGCACTGCGAACTGATCCGTGTCACGGTCGAGCACGCCGCCGGCCGGATCCCGGTGATCGCAGGCACGGGCGCCAATTCGACGACGGAGGCAATCGAATTGACGCGCTTCGCCGCCGAGGCGGGCGCGAATGCGTCGCTGTCGGTCGTGCCCTACTACAACAAGCCGACGCAGGAGGGCCTGTACCGCCACTTCCGGGCGATCGCCGAGGCCGTCGAGCTGCCGATGTACCTGTACAACGTGCCCGGCCGCACCGTCGCCGATCTCGCCAACGACACGGCACTGCGGTTGGCGGAGATTCCGAACATCGTCGGCCTCAAGGACGCGACCGGCAACCTCGAGCGCGCATGCGACCTGGTGGCCCGGGCGCCGTCGGACTTCGGACTGTACAGCGGTGACGACATGACCGCGATGATGTTCATCCTGCTCGGCGGTCATGGCACGATCTCGGTCACCGCGAACGTCGCGCCGCGGGCGATGCACGAGATGTGCGACGCCGCGCGCGCCGGAGACGCGATCCGGGCGCGCGAGATCAACGCACGCCTGCTGGGACTGCACAAGGAATTGTTCTGCGAGGCCAATCCGATCCCGGTCAAGTGGGCGGTCGCAAGGATGGGTCTGATCGGCGACGGCATCCGTCTGCCACTGACCGAGCTCTCGGAGCCGATGCATGGGCGGGTACGTGCCGCCATGGCCCAGGCGGGAATCGCACTGTGATGCGCCGCGACCCGTTCGCCGGCGCCATCCGGACGTATCTGCTGCCGCTCGCGGTGGCTCTGGCTGCAGCAGGCTGCACGATCAGCGGTTCGCGCGACACCATCGATTACCGCAGCGCCGACGAGGCGCCGAGCCTTGAGCTGCCGCCGGACCTGACGGCACCTCAGGGCGACGACCGGTTTGCCGTTCCCGATGTCGACCCGAAGGGCGTCGCGACCTATTCGGCCTACAGTTCGGAACGCAGCGAGCGCGCAACGTCCACTGCGGCGGCGCCGGTGGCGACGCCGACCGCCTCGTTTGCACCGGGTGGTGGCGACGGCCTGCGTATCGAACGCGCGGGCAGCCAGCGCTGGCTGGTGGTCGACCAGACGCCGGCCCAGCTGTGGCCGAAACTGCGGGAGTTCTGGATCGAGCTCGGCTTCGTGTTGAAGCGAGACGAGCCGGCGATCGGCATCATGGAGACCGACTGGGCGGAAGATCGGGCGAAGATTCCGCAGGATTTCCTGCGCAATACCCTCGGTCGCGTGATCGACAACGTCTATTCGACGCCGGAACGCGACAAGTTCCGTACCCGCGTCGAAGCCGGTGCGGCCTCGGGCGCCAGCGAGATCTACATCAGTCACCGTGGCGTCGTCGAGATCTATCCGGACGAGGCACGCGATCGCACCATCTGGCAGCCGCGCGCGGCCGATCCCGAACTCGAGGCCGAGATGCTGCGGCGGCTGATGGTCAAGCTCGGCGCAACCGAAGAGCGGGCCGGGCGTGCGGTCGCGGTGCAACAGGCACCGGAACGGGCGCGCATCGAGTCGGCCGACGGCGGCAGCCGCCTGATCGTCGACGAGTCCTTCGATCGTGCATGGCGACGGGTGGGACTGTCGCTCGATCGCACCGGTTTCACGGTGGAGGACCGGGATCGCTCGCAGGGCATCTACTTCGTGCGCTATGTCGATCCCGAAGCGGAGGTCGCATCCGGCGAGAAGGGCTTGCTGTCGTGGCTGGCCTTCTGGCGCGACGACGAGAAGCCCAAGGGCGGTGACCACTTCCGCATCCACGTCGAAGGCCAGGGCGAAGGCAGCAGCGTCGTCAAGGTGTTGTCGGCCGAAGGGGGCGCGGACGACGGGGCCACCGCTCGCCGCATCCTGACCGTCCTGCACGAGCAGTTGCGCTGACGATTCGTCCGTCCCGGGCCGGGTAGCACCGGCCCGGCCGCTGTCGGCGACCGGTCACAGGCTCAGACCGTCTAGCCCGGCTGCCGGCACCGCCCTCTCCTCGAGCTGATCGAAGCGTTGCTCGAATCCTGCCGCTTCGATCGGATCGTCGAGACAGAGCTTGCCGCGCAGGTGATCCGCGTGGAAGCGGGTGGCAAGATCCCGGCGGTCGCCGACCACGAACGGCTGCAGATACCAGCGATGTTCGGCGGCCGTCTGTAGCACGCGGAACTGATGGCTCCGCCTGCGGTACAACTCGAGCAGTCGCGGGCACGCGGCGGCAAGATGGCTGGTGTCGTGAACCAGCAGCGTGCATTCGGCCTTGGGCGCGCGGTGCAACATCTGTTCGATGCATTCGACTGCGCGACGATCGGCGATCGGCCCCACCTTCAGATCGGGATCGAAGATCCGAAGCCGATGCTCGCAACGCGCGAGCAGGCGCAGGACGGCGTCTTCGAATCCGGCGTTGGTGTCGAAGGCTTCGGTGCTCACTGGCGTCTCCTCAGGGGCGCGCCGTCGCCGCTAGCGATGACGGCAGTCGGTTAGAATCCCGCGTTTCGTGGAGCCGTGTCTGCCATGCCCCAAGCACTGATCGAATCCCTCGACCGCGACGGCCACGGCATCTGCCGCGACGACGGCAAGGCGATCTTCGTCGATGGCGCGTTGGCTGGCGAACGGGTCGAGTATGAAGTCTACCGCTCGAAGCCGCGCTATGACCGCGCCGTGACCACCCGCGTGATCTCGGCCAGCGCGCAACGGGTGGTTCCGCGCTGCAGGCACTTCGGCGACTGCGGCGGCTGCACGATGCAGCACCTCGATGCGGCAGCGCAGGTGGCGGCCAAGCAACGGGTACTGGAGGATGCCCTCGCCCATATCGGTGGTGTCGCCCCCGGCATCGTCTACCCGCCGGTCTATGGTGCGGCATGGCGCTACCGTGAGCGGGCACGGCTGACCGTGCGCAAGGTCGACAGCAAGGGCGGCATGCTGATCGGCTTTCACCAGCGGCGCAGCAGCCACGTCGCCGACATGACGGCCTGCGACATCCTGCCGGCCCACGTATCCGACATGGTGCCGGCGCTGCATGCACTGGTGGCGGGATTGACGATCGCCGATCGCCTGCCGCAGATCGAAGTATCGGTCGGTGGCGGCGCGACCGCACTGGTGTTTCGCGTGCTGCGACAGCCGGATGGCACCGATCTGGCCTTGTTGCGGCGCTTCGCATCGGAGCGGCAGGTGCAGGTTTGGCTTCAGCCGGGCGCGCCGGCGACCGCCTATTTGCTCGAACCGGCCGATGCACCGACGCTGTGCCACCTGATTCCCGAGTTCGGCCTGCGGCTGCAGTTCCGCCCGACCGACTTCGTCCAGGTCAATGAAGCGGCAAACCGGCTACTGATCCGGCGCGCGATGGCTCTGCTCGACCCTCGGCCCGGCGAGCACATCGCCGACCTGTTCTGTGGCTTCGGCAACTTCGGCCTGCCGATGGCCCGCCGCGGTGCCCGCGTGGTCGGTGTCGAAGGAAACGAGGCGCTGGTCGAGCGGGCGCGGCAGAACGCGTCGTCGAATGGTCTTGGCGATCGGGCCGAATTCCACGCCGCCGATCTGTTCGAAACCACGGCCGACAGCCTTGCCGCACTCGGAGCATTCGACAAGTGGCTGATCGATCCACCGCGGGAGGGCGCAATCGCGGTGGTCAAGGCGATCGGCCGGGCAGCGCCGCGTCGGATCGTTTATGTTTCGTGCAATCCGGCCACGCTGGCTCGCGATGCGGCAGTGCTGGTGCATGAGAAGGGCTACTCGTTGCGCGGCGCCGGTGTCGTCAACCTGTTCGCGCAGACCTCGCACGTCGAATCGATCGCGCTGTTCGAGCGCCGTTGAGCCGGCGCCTGCCGCGGCCGTGTTTCGGATGCCGCGGTCAATCGGACGGCAGGTCCGCCGCCCGGTGATTCGTCGCCACCAGCCGAATCCCGTCGCGATTGGTCCACGACCAGGCCAGCGCCAGTGCCTCGTCGGTGTCGACCCAGCGCGCATCGACGTGTTCTTCGGGTCGCCAGCGCACGGGCGCGGACTCGTCCAGCGCGAGGCTGAAGACGTGCTCGATGTTGTGCGTGGTGCCGGGCGGGTAGCGCTCACGCCAGCGTGGCGGAATCTCGAAGCGATTGCACAGCCGATGGTCGCGCAGGCGGCTGGCAGAGACTTCCAGAGCGGTTTCCTCACGGACTTCACGGATCGCGGTTTCGACCGGCGTCTCGCCGGCCTCGAGGCTTCCGGTGACCGATTGCCAGAACCCCGACGCGCCGGCGCGCTTCAGCATCAGGAAGCGCCGGCCGGCGACGTGGACGACCACCAGCACGGACTCGGGCCGCTTGTTCACGGCAGCGATGTCGCCGTTTGCACGGCGCGCCACGGCACATCGTCGGACTCCCGATCTCGCTCGACTTCCGACAGCACCTCGCAAAGGGTCCGCCAGATTTCCGGCTGGGCCGCGGCAAAGGCCTCCGGCGACGAGATCACCACCAGGTAGCCGGGCGCGTCGAGCCAGGACAGGTCCCGCAGCGAGTCCGACAGCGCGTCCCAGTTGTGCCCGAACCAGTCCGGAAAGGCGAAAGCCGCCGATGCGCGCGCGAGCAGTACTTGCTTGTCCGGGCAATCGGCCAGATCCAGCCGCACGACGCGATGCCCGTGGTCGGCAGCAGCGGCCTCCAGCGCGGCGAGTTCGTCCGGTCCGACGGTTCGCAGCTCGTGCTCGCTTGCGTCACGATCGTCAGGATGCATGCTCATGGTCGAGGCTCGATGCGCCGGAAACTGCGGTAGTGATCCGGCGTGTAGTAGAAGATTTCCGGCGGGCGACCGCCACTGACGATGCGCCGCGCGCCGCGATCACGGGCTCCCGGCGTCGGCACCGTATATTCCCGATAGTAGCCGCGTGGGCGCTGGGGCAGCAGCCGCTCGCGATTCTGGAAGACGCTCCCGTCCTGGCGGTACGGGAAGGGCCCGCCATGGTGGATCAGGGCCAGCGTCTGCAGTGCCTCTGCCGGCAGATCCGGTGCGCCATGGCGGGTGTGCGAGCGCGCCGCAGCATCGGTCGACGGTGGCGGTACGGTCTCGGGGCTGCAGCTGGCCGAAGCCAGTGCGGCCGCGCAGACCAGCAGCAGATGTCGCAGGAATCCAGGCATGACTGGCGGACGGGCGGGCGAGCCCGAAGTCTATCAGGCCTGTGCGGGCCTGACGCCGTACTTGCGATAGAGGCCGTGCATGTAGTCGAGCAATGCCGGCAGCTTGGCATTGGCCGGGTCGTGGGTTCGCACCTGATCGATCAGCTTGCGTGCTCGATCGGCATATTCTTCGTTGAAGCCACGATTCTCGATGTGGCGCAACAGCGCCAGCGCCGCGTTGAACAGCACGTGCGGGTTGCCGGGCATCTTGCGGACCGCGCTCAGCATTTCCTCGACTGCGCCGTCGAAATCGCCCTGCTGGGCCTTGGCCGCACCGGCAGACACCAGGTCGCGGACTTCTTCTCGCACGCGTGTCTCGAGACGGTCGGCCAGATCCGCGCGACCGCTGTCCGCCAGCATCTTGCGGGTCGCCTCGAGGGTGCGCGGGTCGCCGGAAGTCCGCATGATGTCGAGGACGACGTCGGAACCGTGCTGATCCATGCCGTGGGCGAAGCAGGTCTTCGCCAGCTGGCGCTTGATGTCCTGCGAGAAACCGCCGAGTTCCGGGCGTCCGGCCATCAATTGGTCGAGGGTCTCGCGTGCCTTGTCGTGATTGCCGGCACGGGTATCGACCATCGCCGAGGACAGCGCGGTGCACAGGCGGGTCTTGGGCAGACCGGCCATGCTGCGCTCGAGGTCGCGAACACTGGCCTGGGCCTGATCGGTATCGCCGAGTTCCAGTTGGGCCGAAATCAGGCTGACATGGTCTTCCGGATCGCGGAAATCGGAGTACTTGCCCTTGCGCACGACTTCCGAGAAGTGGGTCTGGGCCGTTGCCACGTCGCCGAGCTCCATCGAGAGCTGACCGAGGCGCCGGGTACGGTTGATACGGTTCGGCGACACCGATGCGGCCGAATTCAGGATCGTGCGGGCCTCGTCGAGTTTGCCGGCGGCTTCACGGGTGCGCGCCAGCCAGTCGTAGGCGTCGATGAACAGTTCGCTCTCGGCCACCAGGGACTCGAGCTGGATTTCGGCCTCGCCGTACTTCTTCAGCATGTACAGGGTCTTGGCGAGCCCGAGCCGGGCCCACGGCACGGCACGCAACTCGAGGATCTGCTTGTAGAGTTCCTGGGCCTGCTCGGCCTGTCCGGTGGCGACGTGCAGCTCGGCCTGCAGGCGCATGAAGTCGATGCGCCACGGGGGATGGCGTTCGGCGCCCTTGCGGCAGCTCGCGATCGCCGACGGGATGTCGCCGAGTTCCATCAGGCGGTAGGTCGGCAGGAAGGCGTCGCGCTTGGTCAGCGCGCGGGCCAGCCGATCGTACAGCGCATCGGCCGCGAAGGGCTTCAGCAGGTAATCATTGGGCGCGAGCTCCGCGGCACCGACGACGCGCTCGTACTGGCGCTCGCCGGTGACCATGATGAACAGGGTCGACAGCGGGATGATCGCGTGATGGCGAAGGTCCTCGAGCAGATGCTGGCCGTCCTGGCCTTCACCGAGGTGGTATTCGCACAGTACGACGTCGAATCGGCTCTCGCGCAGCTTGCGCACCGCGACCCCCGCCGAGACCGCGAACTGGACCTTGCTCATGCCCGATATCGCCAGCATGTTCCGCAGTTGCGAACGCATGCCGGCCTGGGACTCGACGATCAGGACCGAGATTTGTTCTGGACGGGTGGCCATGTTCCGGGAGAGCAGAAGAAAAGAGGTCGCGCTGCCGACAACATCGGCGCGGCGCGACCTTTCTTGAACGGCAGGCCCGGCCCTGGGCCGCCACCGGCCTCAGTTCTTGTCGACCTGAACCTCGGTTGCGGTCTTCTGGCGCAGGCGAATGTGCAGATCCCGCAATTGGCGCTCGTCGACGCCGGATGGCGCATCGGTCAGCAGGCACTGGGCGCGCTGGGTCTTGGGGAAGGCGATGACGTCGCGGATCGATTCGGCGCCGGTCATCAGCGTGACGATGCGGTCAAGACCGAAGGCGAGGCCGCCGTGGGGTGGTGCGCCGTAGCGCAGCGCATCGAGCAGGAAGCCGAACTTGGCCTCGGCTTCCTCTTCGCCGATTCCGAGCGCAGCGAACACCGTCTCCTGCACGTCGGCGCGATGGATACGCACCGAGCCGCCGCCGATCTCCCAGCCGTTCAGCGCCAGATCGTAGGCCTTCGCCAGGCACGCGCCCGGGTCGGTCGTCAGCCGCTCGAGATGTTCGTCCTTCGGGCTGGTGAACGGATGGTGGCAGGCGACCCAGCGCTTGTCTTCCTCGTCGTACTCGAACATCGGGAAATCCACCACCCACACCGGCGCCCAGGCGTCGCCGTTCAGGAATCCCTTGTCGTGACCGATGCGGCTGCGCAGGGCGCCCAGCGCGTCGTTGACGACACCGGCCTTGTCGGCACCGAAGAAGATCAGGTCGCCGCTGACGGCACCGGTGCGCGCGATGATCTCGCGCAGCGCCACTTCGTGCAGATTCTTGACGATCGGCGACTGCAGGCCTTCCTCGTTGGGCTTGCTGGCGTCATTGACCTTGATGTAGGCCAGACCGCGCGCGCCGTAGATGCCGACGAAGCGGGTGTATTCGTCGATCTCGCCGCGGGTCAGGCTGGCGCCACCCGGAATTCGCAGGGCCGCGACGCGTCCTTTCGGGTCGTTGGCCGGGCCGGCGAAGACCTTGAAGGCGACGTCGCGGACGACGTCGGTGATCTCCGCCAGTTCGAGGGTGACACGCAGGTCCGGCTTGTCGGAGCCGAACCGGCGCATCGCCTCGGCGTGGGTCAGCCGCGGGAACGGTTCCGGCAGCGTGACGTCGAGCACCTCTTGGAACACCCGGCGAATCATCTGCTCGACCAGGCCGGTGATCGCGGCTTCGTCGAGAAAGGAGGTCTCCAGGTCGATCTGCGTGAATTCGGGCTGCCGATCGGCCCTCAGGTCCTCGTCGCGAAAGCATTTGGTGATCTGGTAGTAGCGATCGTAGCCGGCCACCATCAGCAGCTGCTTGAAAAGCTGGGGCGACTGGGGCAGGGCGAAGAAATGGCCAGGATGGACCCGAGACGGCACCAGGTAGTCGCGCGCGCCTTCGGGCGTGCTCTTGGTCAGCATCGGGGTCTCGACGTCGATGAAGCCGTGTTCGTCGAGAAAGCGGCGGAATGCCATCGCCGTACGGTAGCGCAGCATCAGGTTGCGCTGCATCTGCGGCCGGCGAAGATCGATGACCCGGTGCGTCAGGCGGGTGGTCTCCGAAAGATTCTCGTCGTCGAGCTGGAACGGAGGCGTCGCCGAGCTGTTGAGGATCTCGATGTCGTGGCACAGTACCTCGATCTCGCCGGAGGTCAGCCCGGCGTTCTCGGTGCCTTGCGGGCGCCGACGCACGAGACCCTCGATGCGCAGCACGAACTCGTTCCTGATCGATTCCGCGATGCCGAACATCTCCGGGCGGTCGGGATCGCAGACCACCTGAACGAGACCTTCACGGTCGCGCAGGTCGATGAAGATCACGCCACCGTGATCGCGTCGGCGATGTACCCAGCCGCAGATGGAGATGGTCTGGTCGAGGTATCGGGCATCGATCAGCCCGCAGTAGTTGGTTCGCATTGCCTGGGTCCGGGGCGCCACGTCGCGGTGGCGCAGTAGGTTTAACGGGAGGCGGAGGATTCGATGATCAGTCGCTGGTGTTCCTTGCTGCCGGGTACCACCACGCCCATCGAAATGATGTATTTCAACGCGTCATCGACACTCATTTCAAGTTCGATCACGTCTTTTCGAGGCAGCATCAGGAAGAATCCCGAAGTCGGGTTCGGTGTGGTCGGAACATAGACGCTGACGTACTCGCCCTCGAGATGTCGCGCCGGCGCGCCGCCGGGCTTGCCGGTCAGGAACGCGATCGTCCAGGCACCCTCGCGCGGATACTGTACCAGCAAGGCCTTGCGAAACGCTTGTCCGGTGCTCGAGAACAGCGTGTCGGATACCTGCTTGACACTGTAATAGACGGACTTCACGACGGGAATGCGCGACAGCAGCGATTCCCACCCCTCGACGATCTTCTGCCCCAGCACGTTGGCGCCGACCAGACCGGTCAACAGTACGATGGTCAGCGCCAGCACGACGCCGAGGCCGGGCACGTGGAAACCGAGGACGGTATCCGGTCGGTAACGCACTGGAACCAGCAACAGCACCTGGTCGAGCGTGCCGACGATCCACGCCATCACCATCATCGTGATGACCAGCGGAATCCAGATCAGCAGCCCGGTGATGAAGTACTTCTTCATTCAGCGGTCAGTGACAGGCGCAGTTGCCCCCGCACGGTGTCGCCGCCGGTTTCGATTCGGCAGGCTTGGACTCGCTGCTGCCGGATTTCGCGTCGGTGCCCTTTCCGCCCTTGAAATCGGTGGCATACCAGCCGGTGCCCTTGAGTTGGAAGCCGGCGGCACTGAGCTGGCGCTTATAGGTTTCTGTACCGCACGCCGGGCAGGTCACCAGATGGGCATCGCTGATCTTCTGCAGATGGTCCTTCTGGAAGCCGCAAGCGTCACAGCGATATTCGTAGATCGGCATGATTACCTCCGCAAAATCAAGGGCGTGAGTCTAGCGCATCGCAACAACGTCCGAAAGCACGAAACGTGCTTTTGTCAATAGTTGGGGTTGGTTGGCGATCGCTTCAAGCGGCGTTCCTCGGAATTCGCGAGGCCGATCCGGGCTGCCGGACGGGCAGGCACCGGCGCCGTTCCCTACAGCGACGCGAGGTATGCTGCGGTGATCGATTCACCAAAGAACAGCGCGAGCAGGCCGGCTGCCGCCAGGTAGGGGCCGAAGGGGATCGGCACGTTACGACCATGGCGGGCAAACACGATCAGACCGATGCCGACCAGTGCCCCGACCGCTGACGACAGTATGATCGTGAGCGGCAGCATCTGCCATCCGAACCAGGCGCCGATCGCGGCCAGCAGCTTGAAGTCGCCGTAGCCCATGCCTTCCTTGCCAGTCAGCAGCTTGAACAGCCAGAACACCGTCCACAGGATCAGATAGCCGGCAGCGGCCCCTATGACCGCCGAATCGAGGGTCGTGAAGCGGTCGCCGAGGTTGGCCAGGAGTCCCAGCCAAAGCAACGATAGGGTCAAGCTGTCGGGCAGCAGCTGGGTGTCGAGATCGATGAACGCGAGAGCGATCATGATCCAGATGAAGACCATCGCGAACAGCAGATCTTCGGTCAAACCGAAGCGCAGCGCCGCCGCCATGCAGAGCAGGCCCGAGAGCAACTCGACGAAGGGATAGCGCAGGCCGATACCGGCACCGCAGTGGCGGCATCGGCCCCGCTGCAGCAGGAAACTCAGGATCGGGATGTTCTCCAAGGCAGAGATCAGGTGGCCGCAATGGGGGCAGCGCGAGCGCGGTGTGGCAAGGTTGAAGCGCTCGCTGGGCGGCAGCGTCTCGCCGCGCAGCTCGGCGGCCTGCTCGTTCCATTCGCGCTCCATCATTCGCGGCAGGCGATGGATCACGACGTTCAGAAAGCTGCCGACGAACAGACCCACCAGCAGTATCGTCGCGTGCGCCATCGGGCCTTCGGAAAGATACGGTATCACGGGCGATCTCCAGGGCCGAGCAGGTGCTCAGACGACCTGGCCCAGCTTGAAGATCGGCAGATACATGGCCACCACGAGGCCACCGATGACGGTGCCGAGGAAGACCATGATGATGGGCTCGAGCAGTTGCGACAAGCCGGCGACGGCGTCGTCGACGTCGGATTCGTAGAAGTCGGCGACCTTGCTCAACATCGAGTCGAGCTGGCCCGACTCTTCGCCGATCGACACCATCTGCACACACATCGTCGGAAACACCTTCACGTTCTGCATCGATACCGTGAGGCTGGTCCCCGTGCTGACATCCGACTGGATCTGCTTGGTCGCCGACAGATAGACGTAGTTCCCGGACGCGCCGCCGACCGAGTCGAGCGCTTCGACCAGCGGCACACCGGCGGCAAACATCGTGGACAGGGTCCGGGTCCATCGCGCGATCGTCGCCTTGCGGATGATTTCGCCGATCACCGGGACCTGCAGTATCAGACGATCGACCGCGATCTGCATCGCTGCGGAACGCTTGTAGGAGTAGCTGATGGCGAAGATCGCCACGACCAGTACGCCGAGAATGATGTACCAGTTGGCGACAAAGGCGTCCGACAGGCCGATGACGACCAAGGTCGGTGCCGGCAGATCGGCGCCGAACGACGCGAACACCTTCTTGAATTCGGGCACCACGAACAACATGATGACAGTGATCACGATCGCGGCGACGACGATCACCGAAATCGGGTAGAACATCGCCGACTTGATCTTGCTCTTGATCGCCAGGATCTTTTCCTTATAGACAGCCAGGCGATCAAGCAGCGAGTCGAGGATACCGGCCTGCTCGCCGGCCGCGATCAGGTTGCAGTACAGCGCATCGAAATGCACAGGGTGCTTGCGGAATGCCTGCGACAGGCTGGCACCGGTTTCGACATCATTGCGGATGTCGTTGAGCATACGGCCGAGCGACGGGTTGCCGCAGCCCTTGATGCCGATGTCGAAGGCCTGCAGCAGCGGGACGCCCGACTTCATCATGGTCGCAAGCTGGCGGGTGAACAGTGCTATGTCCTTGTCGCTGATCTTGCGGCCGCGGGACAGCTTCTGCTTGCGCACCTTGGTGACGAGGATGCCCTGGCGCCGCAGCGTGGCCTGCACGACCTTCTCGCCGGCCGCCCGCAACTCGCCGCGAATCATCTTGCCGGTCTTGTCCTTGCCTTCCCAGACGTAGAGCTGTTCTGCAGGGGCACCCGGCCGGCGTACGGTGCGACTTCTGGTTGCCATCGATCGATCCTCTTTCGTCAATTCACTCGTTCGTCGTGGCCAGCACTTCGGCCAGGGACGTCATGCCCTGCTTGACCTTGAGCAGACCGGACTGGCGCAGATCCCTGACGCCGTCAATCTGGGCCTGCTCCGCCAGTTCGATCGAGTTCCCGTTTCTCATGATGATGCTGCTCATTTCTTCGCTGATCGGCATGACCTGATAGATGCCGACGCGGCCCTTGTAGCCGCTGCCCTTGCAGCGGTCGCAGCCGACCGGGCCATAGGGTTGCCACGAACCGTCCAGTGCCGCCTTGTCGAAACCGGCCTCGAGCAGGACCTGCTCGGGTATCTCCATCGGCATCTTGCATGTGCACAGGCGGCGGGCCAGACGCTGGGCGGTGATTAGAATCACCGAAGAGGCGATGTTGAACGGCGCCACGCCCATGTTGCGAAGGCGCTCGAGGGTCGTCGGCGCATCGTTGGTGTGCAGTGTCGACAGCACCAGGTGGCCGGTCTGCGCAGCCTTGATCGCGATTTCCGCCGTGTCGAAGTCGCGGATTTCGCCGACCATGATGATGTCCGGATCCTGCCGCAGGAACGACTTGAGTGCCGCCGAAAACGTCAGTCCGGCCTTGTCATTGACATTTACCTGATTGATGCCGGGCAGGTTGATCTCGGCCGGATCCTCGGCCGTGGAGATATTCACGCCGGCCTTGTTCAGAAGGTTCAGGCAGGTGTAGAGCGACACCGTCTTGCCGCTGCCGGTCGGCCCGGTGACCAGGATCATGCCGTAGGGCCGCTCGATCGCCGCGAGCAGTGCGGTCTTCTGCTCGGCCTCGTAACCCAGCGCGTCGATGCCCAGCATCGCCGACGACGGGTCGAGAATACGCATGACGATCTTCTCGCCATGCAGCGTCGGTAGTGTCGATACCCGGAAATCGATCGCCTTGTTCTTGGACAGCACGAGCTTCATCCGGCCATCTTGCGGCACCCGCTTCTCGGAAATGTCGAGTCGCGAGATGACCTTGATCCGAGCGGCGATCTTTTCGCGCAGGATCAGCGGCGGCTGGGCGATCTCGCGCAGCACGCCATCGGTCCGGAAGCGGATCCGGTAGTACTTCTCGTAGGGTTCGAAGTGGATGTCCGACGCGCCTTCGTTGATCGCGTCGACCAGCACCTTCTGGATGAAACGAACGACCGGCGCATCGTCGACCTCGGCTGCGGTGTCTTCGTCCTGCTGATCGGTCGGAGCGTCCTGGCCCAACAGATCCATGTCGAAGTCTTCGCCCGTCAGATCCCGCAGGGATTCCGAGGCGGACTCACTGATGACATGGATCAGTTCCGCCAGCTTGGGCAACTCCACCACTACCGGATCGACCGAGAGCCCGGTCTGGAATCGGATCTCGTCGAGCGCGCGGATATTGGTCGGGTCGGCCATCGCCACGGTCAGACGATTGCCGCGCTTGCCCAAGGCGATTACCTCGTGCTTCGAGATCAGCTTCTTGTCGATCGCGTCGCGGGGAATGTTCGCGGCATCGAGCGCGGCGACGTCGAACAGGGGATAGCCGAAGGTCTCGGCCGAAAACCGTGCCAGATCCAGGGCACTGAGATGTTGCTTCTCGATCACCGCAGCCATGAAGGCGTTGACCTTGCCGCCGGAATCCTGGCTGCAGGCCAATGCCTCGGCCTCGCCCAGGCGTCCGTGCTGGACCAGAGCCCGGCCGAGGCCACTCATCGCGATCTGCGGGTTAGCTGCCATCTCATCCCTTGTTGATCGACCGCGCGCATGGTGCATGCCGTCTCCCATGGTGTAAAGCCGGGTTCCGCGCGCAGCCGTCAATTCTCGTTACTTGTTGCTTTCGGCATAAAGATCCGGACGGTCCTGACCATGCGATCCTGGGTCTGGATGACCTCGATCGGCACATCGTCGATCTTCACCGACAGGCCGGTCTCCGGAATCTCTTGCAAATGCTCGATAAGCAACCCGTTGATAGTTTTCGGCCCGTCGACGGGAAGATTGAGCCCCAATTTGCGATTGAGGTCGCGGATCGCATGGCTGCCGTCGACCAGCACCGTGCCGTCTGCGTCCCAGCCGACGCGATCGGTGGAGTCTGGTGTCGACGTCGTGAACTTGCCGATCAATTCCTCGATGATGTCTTCCAGCGTGACCAGCCCGAGCAGTTCGCCATATTCGTCCACGACCAGTCCGAGGCGTTGCCGATTTTCCTGGAAGAAACGCAACTGGGAGAACACGGGCGTGTTCGATGGAATGAAATAGGGGTCCTGCAGCACCGCCTTGATGTCGTCCTTGTCGAAGTCGGCGCCCATCGCACGGCCCAGCATGCGCCGCAGATGCAGGATGCCGACGATGTCGTCCATCTCTTCCGAAAAGACCGGCAGGCGGGTGTGATAGCTGGTGGCGATCTGATGCTTGATGGCGTCGATCGGGTCGGCCAGGTCGATGCCCTCGATCGAACTGCGCGGCGTCATGACGTCCTCGACCGAGATGTCCTCGAGCTCGAACAGGTTGACCAGGATGCTGCGATGCTTCTGCGGGATGTACTGTCCGGATTCGATCACCAGCGCCCGCAACTCCTCGGGCGCGAGGCGGTGACGGTCGTTGTCGTCCGATGGGTTCAGGCCGAGCAGTTTGAGCAGACCGAACACGAAGATATTGACGAAACTGACGACGAAGCTGGTCGCCTTCAGCAGAAAGGTCAGCGCATACGAGACGACGCTGGCGAGACGGTCGGCATGGTTGGCGCCGATGACCTTGGGCGTGATTTCCGAGAACACCAGAATCAGGAAGGTGACCAGCATCGTCGCGACGCCGAGCGCCCATTCCTCCTCGCCGAACAGTTCGATCGTGATCACGCTGACCAGCATTGCGGCAGCGGCATTGATCAGATTGTTGAACAGCAGGATGACGCCGAGCAGGCGGTCGGTTTTGGCGAGCAGGTCGAGCGCCAGTGCAGCACCCTTCGAGCCGTTGGCGGCGAGGGAGCGCAGTCGGTAGCGATTGGCGGCCATCATGGCCGTCTCAGCCATCGAAAATGCACCGGAGAGCACCAGCAGGACGGCCAGCGCCACGATCCTGGCGACGAGCGGTGAATCGTTCACGACCAGGCCCCAAGGCCCGGCGCGGGAGCGGGCAGATCTGGATCAGTCACCGTCAGACGGAACGCTCGAGCAGCACTTCGAGCACGAATCGGCTGCCGACGTAGGCAAACATCAGTGCCACGAAGCCGGCGAGTGTCCAGCGCAGCGCGACCCGGCCGCGCCATCCCCACGCATGGCGGCCGAACAGCAATGCACCGAAAAGCAACCACGAGATGACCGCGAACACGGTCTTGTGGTCGAACCTGAATGGCCTGCCGAACAGCGACTCGGAGAACGCCACGCCCGAGATCAGGGTCAGCGTCAGCAGGATGAAGGCAACCGTGATCAGCCGGAACAGCAACGCTTCCATCGTCAGCAGCGGTGGCAGGCTGGCGAAGGCGCGGGATAGCCGCGCGCTGTGCAGTTGGCGCTCCGCCACCGCCATCAGCAGTGCGTGCAGTGCCGCCAGCGTGAACAGGCTGTAGGCCAGCATCGCCACGATGAAATGCGCGCGGAATGCGATCGAGCCGGCATTGGTCAATTCATGCTGGCTCGGGAACAGCAGAGGCAGCAACGCACCGATCGCCGCCGCCGGCATCGCCATCGTCTGCAGGCCGTCCAGTCGGGTGTAGATTGTCTCGATCCAGTAAAACAGTACGGCCAGCCAGACCATCAGCGAAATCGCGACGCTGAAGCCGAAGCGCATGTGGCCGTTCGCGAATAGCTGGGACTGCAGGGCGACACCATGGGCGAGGAGCGCAAGCGCCAGCAGAAACCGTTCGCCGGTCGGATGCGCGGGGCTGCGGGAGCGCTGATTTCGGCTGCGC
>JAGRFY010000164.1 GCA_020445765.1 Rhodocyclaceae bacterium
ATCCCTGCAGCACCCACCAAGTTTTTGGAGTGGTAGTTCAGTTGGTTAGAATACCGGCCTGTCACGCCGGGGGTCGCGGGTTCGAGTCCCGTCCACTCCGCCAGACGCGAAAAGGGGAAGCCTTCGGCTTCCCTTTTTTTCGTGCTTTCGCTGCGTCACGGCGCGGGATGGGCCTCGCGTCGGACCAGTGCCACGTGCTCGCGCAGCGTATAGAGTTCATTGGCATAGGCAAGCGGCACCTTGGCCCGGTTGGCGGCCTCCTCGATCTCGTTCAACCGTTCGAGCAGGGCCGAGTGCTCGGTCGCGGGCCTGCTGCGGATCTGCGCTTCGAGGAACTTGAGCTCGCCGTACCAGCGATAGATGCGCGCCCGCATGCGCCATGCATAGATCGGCGGTGCGATGCGCAGCAGCGGAATCAGCAGTGCCAGGGTCGGCAGCAGGGCGACCAGCAGGCGATCCACCATGACCGCGAGCCAGAACGGCAGGTAGCGCTGAAGGAATGGTGGGCCGGAATCGTAGAAGCGTCGGGCCTGGGCGGACAGCGGCAGGCCACTGTCGCGCACCGACGGGTACTCGCCGCGGGCCTGGAACAAGTCTTCGTCGCCGTGGATGTCGCGGCCAATCTGCATCAGCAGGCTGACCACGGCCGGATGAAGGTCGCGCCGGGCCACCAGCACGGCCGAGGTCCCGAGCAGATGGATCCTGCGCACAGGTCTGAGATCGACCAGGTCGAGCGTGCCGGCCGGCATTTCCAGAACGTCGAGATGGTGAAAGCGGGCTTTGTAGGCTTCGACCAGTTCCAAGTCGAACAGCCGCAATTTCCGATCGGCGAGCAGGGCCTTGACCGTAGGCCCTTGGATCGCGGAAACGAACAGGGCGACGTCGATGTTTCCGTCGCGGAGCATCTGCGCCGCCTCGTTGCCGCCGACCGCCAGCAGGCGCCCGGAATCGATCGCTATGCCGCTCGCACCGAGGATCTGCAATGCCATCAGCTGGGTGCCGCTGCCGGGCGGGCCGATCGCTATTCGCTGCTCGGCGAGGGCATCGAGCCGGCGGGCGTCATCGCCGCCGCGATGAAAGATCCACAGGGGTTCCGGGAACATGCTGCCCAACTGGACCAGATCGCTGGATTCCGGCTCGTTGGCGATGCCGCCCTGGATCAGCGCGAGGTCGATGTCGGCGTCGGTCTTGATCCGGCGCAGATTCTCGACCGAGCCTGAACTCGGGATCAACACCAATTCGATGCCTTGTGCCTGCAATGCGCTGCGGTAGCGCTCGGCAAAGTGACGGTAGGCTCCGCCATCCGCGCCGGTCAGCATGGTGACGCGCGTGGGCGGCGCCGGGCGGATGCTGCCGAAGACGAGCACGAACAGCCCGGCCGCGCAGGCGATGGCCGCGATCAGCAACAACCAGGCTCGGGCGCCGAAGATGGCACGTGCGTCGGGTCTGTCCACGGCGCGGAGCATAGGCTCCGCCACGACTGCTTGTCCATCCGCTGGGCCGGCAGGCCAGGGTGATATACTGCGCGCGCTTCGCGCTTGGGCATACCTCGGATAGGTGGCAGAGCGGTTGAATGCACCGGTCTTGAAAACCGGCGAACGTGCGAGCGTTCCGTGGGTTCGAATCCCACCCTATCCGCCACAGAGGGCCGCCACGGCGTCAGTCTTGCAGCGACCGACGGTCGACGTCGGCCCAGCAGTTCGGCGTTTCGAAGAGGCGGATGCGCGCGAGCGAGAGCCGATTGCTGTAGGCATGGACATAGACCGGATCGAGAATCTTGAACGCCTCCAGGGCTAGGTTCTCGACGGTCGGCACCGCATTCAGCAAGACGGTCTTGTGGCCTGGTATCGCGGCGAGCAACTCTGTCAGCTGGGTGTCCCCGGAAAAAGCCAGAAAGGCGTGGTCCCAATGGTCCACGAGCTGTTCGCGGGCAATTTCCTTGATCCGCCCGAAATCCATCACCATGCCGTTCGCCGGGTCGTTCGGCTGGCAGATCACGCTGCCGGCGAGCGTGACTTCGAGCGCGTAGCGATGGCCGTGGAGATGACGACACTGGCTCGCGTGGTCGGGGATTCGGTGGCCGGCGTCGAACTCGAGGCGGCGGGTGATCTGCATGAGTCTGATTGATGGCGGGCGGGGAGCGATTGTAGCATCGGCGTGGCACGGTCAAGGCTGCCGCGCACCAATCGGAGCTGTGCCGAGATGAAGGGAATGCTGACGGTCGAGGACCATAATCGCGATGTCGTGGGACTGAAGTACGTCTACCCGGTGGTCTCGCGGCGCGCTGGCGGAGTATCGGTCGGCATCAATCTAAACCCGAACAATGCCTGCAACTGGCATTGTGTCTACTGTCAGGTGCCCGAGCTCAAGCGGGGACGGGCCCCGGTGATCGACATCGACCGGCTCGAACGCGAACTCGAACACATGCTGTCCGACATTCGCGACGGCGACTTCATGGCCCGCTACGTCGACCAAACATTGCGCAGGCTCTGTGACATCGCCTTCTCGGGCAATGGCGAACCCACCAGTGCGGCCGGATTTGCCGATATCGTCACGCGTGTCGGCACAATCCGCGAACGCTTCGGCTACGGCGACGAAGTACCGTTGCGCTTGATCACCAACGGGTCGCTGGTCGGGCAAGAAGGGGTGCTGGACGGCATTGGCCGGCTCGCCGGGTTCAACGGCGAGGTGTGGTTCAAGGTCGACGCGGCGTCGCCTGACGATATTCGCCGGATCAACGGCGTCGAGCGCGACGCGGGTCAGATGGCTCGCCAGCTCGCTCTTTGCGCTGTGCGTTGCCCTACCTGGGTACAGACCTGCATGTTCGCCTGGGACCGCGAGCCGCCGAATGAACCTGCAATACAGGCATATCTGGAATTGCTACGACGTGCGGCTGCCGACGGCGTGCGTGGCGTGTTGCTCTACGGCGTCGCGAGGCCGTCGCTGCAACCAGAGGCCGACCGCGTTTCGCGCTTGCCCCGCGAATGGCTGGAGCGGCTTGGACAGCGGATCGTCAGTGAAACGGGGCTGACGACGAGCGTCAGCCCCTGATGACCGGGCGTGCCGGTGAATTACTTCTTCTTGGCTGCGCGTGCTTCCTTTTTCAGGGACTTGAAAAGCTCCGGATTGGTGCTCTTCAGATACTCCGCAACTTCGAAGTCCTCGCGGCGGGCCTTGTTGATGTCGATCTGTTCGACATGCACCAGGCGCAGCAGCGCCTGCACCGGACGGGGGATGTTGCGACCGCTCTCGTAGCGGGAGCCGCCGCTCTGGGTAACACCGATCTTCGACCAGAACTGGGACTGGTTCATGCCCAGTTTGCGGCGAATGTCGCGGACGTCTTTCGGATCGCTGGATTTCATGGATTCTTGTCCTCTCAAGCTGACTGTGGTGCTCGTTCCTTTCAGGTGCCAAGCCCGTTCTATTCCTACAACTTTAGTCATAGGGTGAGTCGAGTATATGCGAGTATTCGAAGTACATACAACGAAGAATTTCCAAGCAATTCATGCAGATGTTAAATCGATCACGTCACCTGTGGGGAGCATTTCACTATTAGTTGGGTACTCGGCGCAACGAGTTCCGCCGGCCCCCGATCGACCGCCTCGCGCGAGCCAGTCGCATGCGTCCGAAGGCTATGCAATCGCGCCCTTCGTGCGCTCTTCCGGCCGGTGGCGGTGGCACCCACAATCCTGGAATATGCCGACGCCGCGAACGGCGATGCCGGGCCAATAGAGCATTTTTTGCAATCTCGAGCGCGTTTCTGCGCGCAGGGGCGCCACCGGGAGGCGGTCGTGCCCGGGAAGGGCGGAGAGACCCATCTTCCTCACGCTGCCGGGACAATCTCGGCCACGCCCCGGTTCCCGCGAGTTTGGCTTCGTGGTTTCCACCGGCGAACGGGTCGCCATCGGTCTGTTGTGCATCGACTTGTGCGAGTCGGGCCCCGAGGCCAATTTCCACACGGGTTGTCAGGTCAAGATCCTTACCGCCAGTGCCCACGCGAGGGCACGCATCCTGAATATAGAAGAGGTTCCCGTACGACGCGAACTCGATGGCGGCGGCGACGTCTTTGTCGCGGGCTTCCGGGTCGCGGACGAGCCAGGTCGGGAATCCGTACCGGGTCGCAACCGCCCCGACGGCATCCCGTTGGCACAGCTCGTGGGCCGGCGAGCCCACGAGTGCCGGATTCACGCCGGTGGCGATGGCCTCTACGCCGCAGGTCGGCGGCGAGGACAGTACAGTCGACAGGATCGCGTTCGAGGGGACCCCGGAAGCGGCCAGATTCGGACCGAAGAGTCTTGCAGTTTCGCGGTCGAGATTGCCGACAAGGACAGCAGGGGCGAGCCGTGCATGCCGTCGCACATCGAAGACGAGGGCGGCGGTACGCGGGTCAGTGGCGAGGGATATGAAGCCATCGTACAGGCGATCATCTCCGACGACGCATTCGATCACGAACAGGCGAGGGTTCCGGCGCTCGGCCTCCCGGACGAGGCCGGCATCGCGTAGGAGGCGCTGGCGTACTCGCCGATCGCACGGCTGTGAGCCGATAAGTCGCTGGGATGCCTGGATTCGAGCGACCCAATTCGTCCGGCGCCTGCGTGGCGGATCGTCGGGCTGGTTGCCGACCGCAATGTCGATGTGGACACGGTCATCCTGGCAGGGCACGGTGACCCCGCCCGATTCCCGGCTCGGCGTCCGTCTCGGCAGCCGCGGTGGACGATGCCGCATCCTCCTCGACGAAGCCGGATGGCGTGCCGCTACCCCACATGTCGCGGGCAGCCTGGAGGTCGGGCAATTTGGCCAATGCGGCGATCGCCTGAGCGGCCATCGGCCCGGATCGGGCATCACTATGCTGCATGGCCTCGCAGCGGCCGAAGGGGCCATCGACGTCCGTAAGACTTCGCTGGTGACCGACGCGATTTCCCGGGTGCTTGCCGCGCGTGCTGCATCGGGCGCCTGGACTGGCGTGCGCATGAGTGTGGTGGAGGCCCATCGCGAAGGGCGCCGGGTCGGGGCGATGGCCGGCGGGTTTCGGGTACCGATTGCGTTTGACCGACGGCAGTGAAGTCTTTACTATTCCGCCTCCGTCGCGCGGAGAGATGGCCGAGAGGTCGAAGGCACTCCCCTGCTAAGGGAGCATACGGGCAAAACCCGTATCGAGGGTTCGAATCCCTCTCTCTCCGCCAAATTCAGTTTACAGGAGCGAGATTGACGGTATAATTCTTGCTTCTTTGCGCCCGTAGCTCAGTTGGATAGAGTACCTGGCTACGAACCAGGGGGTCGTGGGTTCGAATCCTGCCGGGCGCGCCAGAATAAC
>JAGRFY010000165.1 GCA_020445765.1 Rhodocyclaceae bacterium
AGGGCGGCGAGTGCCAGCTGCAGGATCTGGCGGTCGGCTACGGTGCGTCGAAGTCCCGCTACCAGGAAGAGAAACGGGTGGTGGTCGACAAGAACCTCGGCCCGCTGGTGTCCACCGACATGACCCGGTGCATCAACTGCACCCGCTGCGTGCGCTTCACCCAGGAGATCGCCGGCCTGATGGAACTCGGCCAGGCCTTCCGCGGGGAACACGCCGAGATCATGCCCTTCGTCGAGAAGACCGTCGATTCCGAACTGTCGGGCAACATCATCGACCTGTGCCCGGTCGGCGCCCTGACCTCGAAGCCGTTCCGCTTCGCTGCCCGGACCTGGGAGCTGTCGCGCCGCAAGTCGGTCAGCCCCCACGATTCGCTCGGCGCCAACCTGATCGTCCAGGTCAAGCACGACGAAGTGAAGCGCGTCCTGCCGCTCGAGAACGAAGACGTGAACGAGTGCTGGCTGTCCGACAAGGACCGCTTCTCGTACGAGGGCCTCAACACCGACGAGCGCCTGACCGCACCGATGGTCAAGCAGGGCGGCGAATGGCGCGAGGTGGATTGGCAGGTCGCTCTCGAATATGTTGCCAACGGCCTCAAGAGCATCGCCCGCGACCACGGTGGTGCCGGCATCGGCGTCTTGGCGTCGCCCCATGCGACGCTCGAGGAGCTGGCGCTGCTCAGCAAGGTGGCGAACGGGCTTGGCTGCCGCAACATCGATACCCGTCTGCGCCAGACCGATTTCTCCGGTGATGCGAGCCGCCAGGGTGCGCCCTGGCTCGGCATGCCAGTTGCTGGCGTCGCCGAGCTCGACCGGCTGCTGGTGATCGGCAGCTTCCTGCGCAAGGATCACCCGCTGATCGCCCAGCGTATCCGTCAGGTGGCCAAGAAGCGCGGACTCAAGGTCAGTGCGGTGGGCTGCGCGAACGACGACTGGCTGCTGCCGGTGAGCCAGCGTTTGACCACGGCGCCGAGCCAGCTCGCCGACACCCTGCTCGGCATCGTCAAGGCGCTGTCGGCCGAGACCTCGAAGCCGGTCGACGAGGCGCTGGCAGCGGCCGTCGCCGCAGCCAAGCCTTGCGACACGGCCAAGGCGATCGCCGCAGAGCTGGCCAGCGGCGGCCAGGTTGCGGTCTGGCTCGGCAACTTCGCGGTCCAGCATCCGCAGGCGGCGATGTTGCAGACCCTGGCCCAGCAGATCGCCGACCTCGCCGAAGGGCGATTCGGCATCATCGGCGAAGCGGCCAACAGCGTGGGTGCCTACCTCGCAGGCGCGTTGCCGAGCGGCGACGGCCTCAATGCCCAGGCGATGCTGAACCGGGCACGTAGCGCCTATCTGGTGTTCGGCGCCGAGCCCAGCGTCGACTTCGCCGATTCGCAACTCGCGCTGCGCGGACTCGGCCTCGCCGAGATGGTGATCCACTGCGGCGCCTTCAAGTGCCACGAGGCACTCGGCTACGCCGACGTCATGCTGCCTATTGCCCCCTTCACCGAAACCTCCGGCACCTTCGTCAATTGCGAAGGCCGTGCCCAGTCCTTCCACGGCGTGGTCAAGGCGCGTGGTCAGGCCCGGCCCGGCTGGAAGGTGCTGCGGGTGCTCGGCAACATGCTCGGCTTCGACGGCTTCGACTACGGCAAGAGCGAGGAAATACGCGACGAGGTACTGGCGGGCGGCGTGCTCGCCGAGCGGCTTGGCGGCCGCATCGCATCGCAGCTTGCCAAGACCGCACCGGCCGAGAAGTCCGGCTTCGAGCGGATCGCGGACATCCCGATCTACGCGGCCGATCCGCTGGTGCGCCGAGCCCCTTCGCTGCAGCGCAGCCGCGACGCAAAGACTGCCTTCGCGTGGCTCAATGCCGCCGCGCTCGCAGCACTTGGCGTCAGCGAGGGCGACACCTTGCGGCTGCGCACGCCGAGTGGCGAAGTGCAACTGCCGGCCGCGCTCGATGCCGGCCTGCCCGACGGCTGCGTACGGCTTCCCGGGGCCCAGCCCCTGACCGCGGTGCTGGGTGCCCTGTCCGGCCAGATCAGCGTGGAGCGTGCCTGATGGAATCGATGCTTGAACCCGTAGCCAATCTGTTCGGTTCGGCCTGGCCACTGGTCTGGACCCTCGTCAAGATCGTCGGCATCATCGCGCCGCTGATGCTCAGCGTGGCCTACCTGACGCTTGCCGAGCGCAAGGTGATCGGCTACATGCAGGTGCGCATCGGCCCGAACCGGGTTGGCCCGCTCGGCCTGCTGCAACCGATCGCCGACGGCGTGAAGCTGCTGCTGAAGGAGATCATCGTCCCGTCGGGTGCCAACAAGGGCCTGTTCGTGATCGGTCCGATCCTGGCACTGGCCCCGGTGCTGGTGGCTTGGGCGGTGGTGCCGTTCTCGGATGGCTGGGTCCTGGCCGACGTCAATGCCGGACTGCTGTTCCTGCTCGCCGTGACCTCGCTGGAAGTGTACGGCGTGATCGTCGCCGGCTGGGCGTCGAACTCCAAGTACCCCTTCGTCGGTGCGATGCGCGCAGCGGCGCAGATGGTCTCATACGAGATCTCGATGGGCTTTGCGCTGGTCTGCGTGCTGATGGTGTCCGCCAGCCTGAATCTCACCGACATCGTTCTGCAGCAGGGGCGCGGCACGATGGCCGACCTGGGACTGACCTTCCTGTCCTGGAACTGGCTGCCGCTGCTGCCAATGTTCGTGGTCTTCATGATCTCCGGCATCGCCGAATGCAACCGAGCGCCGTTTGACGTGGTCGAGGGCGAGTCCGAGATCGTCGCCGGCCACATGATCGAATACTCGGGCATGGCCTTCGCGCTGTTCTTCCTCGGCGAATACGCGGCAATGATCCTGGTCTCGATGTTGACCTCGATCCTGTTCCTCGGTGG
>JAGRFY010000166.1 GCA_020445765.1 Rhodocyclaceae bacterium
CGGCGGCGCGCGCCGCATCGAGCCGCTCCGGGTCGAGATCGACGCCGATGAACAGGCCGCGGCCGCGCACGTCGCGCACGGCGCCGCCGCGCAGGCCTTCGAGCTGCCTGCGGAAATGCTCGCCGGCGCTGGCCGAGTGCTCGCACAGGTTGTCGTCGACGATGACATCGAGCGCCTCCAGCGCGACTGCGGCGGCGAGCGGATTGCCGCCGAAGGTCGAGCCGTGATCGCCGGGCGCGAACACCCCCATCAGCGAGCGGTCGGCGAGGAAGGCGGAGACCGGCAGCAGGCCCCCCCCCAGCGCCTTGCCAAGGATCACGCCGTCCGGACGCACCCCCTCGTGGGCGCAGGCCAGCAGCTTGCCGGTGCGGCCAAGCCCGGTCTGCACCTCGTCGGCGATCAGCAGCACGTGGTGGCGACGGCAGATCTCGGCGCAGCGGGCGAGATAGCCGTCCGGCGGCAGCCGGATGCCGCCCTCGCCCTGGATCGGCTCGACCAGAAAGGCGGCGGTGTCGGGGGTGATGGCCGCCTCCAGCGCGTCGGCGTCACCGTACGGAATGCGCTTGAGCCCGGGCGGGAACGGGCCGAAGCCGTCGCGGTACTGGTCTTCGGACGAGAGGCCGACGATGGCGATCGAACGACCGTGGAAATTGCCGTCGCAGGCGATGATCTCGGCCTGATCGGCGGCCACCCGCTTGACCTTGTAGGCCCACTTGCGCGCCGCCTTGAGCGCGGTCTCGACCGCCTCGAGCCCGGTATTGACCGGCAGCGCCGCTTCGTAGCCGAACAGCTCGCACAGGCGCTCGAGCAGCAGCGGCAGGCGGTCGGTGCTGTAGGCACGCGAGGTCAGGGCCAGGCGCTGGGCCTGGGTCGCCAGCACCTGCAGCAGCCGCGGATGGCCGTGGCCGAGGCTGACCGCCGAATAGGCGCTCATCATGTCGAGATAGCGCCGCCCGGCGACGTCCCACAGCCACACGCCGGCGCCGCGGGCGAACACCACCGGCAGCGGATCGTAGTTGTGCGCGCCGTAGTGATGCTCGCGCTCGCGCAAGGCACCGGCGGTGGGGCCGAGCCCGGCCACCGCGAATTCCCGCGCCCAGGCTGGCGCATCCTGCGCCCGGGCGAGTCCGAAGGCGAGCAGATCCGGACACTCGCGCAGCGAATACAAGGCCGCGGCCAGCGGTCCCGGCGCCAGCGCGCGGCCGGCGAGGGCCGACAGGTCGAGGCTGACGACGAAGCCGCCGGGCGCGCTGCGGGCCACCGTCAGCGCGTCGCAGAACACCGCCGCCAGCCCGCGGTGGCGGATCTCGTCGAGCTTGAACAGGCGAATGCCGAGTCGCGACACCCGCTCGATCTCGGCGCCGCTCCAGTCGTGGGCGGCGACCACGCAGACGCTGGCCGGATCGAGGAACGGGAAGGGCTGGCCGTCTTCCGGCGCCACCTCGCCGAGCAACTGCGGGATCAGACTGTGTTCGGCCGGGATCTCGTCGCTGGCCGGCAGCGACGCCTCGAGTCGGGCATCGATCAGGATCAGCCCGATGCGGCCGCGGCTCTGGCGCGCCCGGGCAACCCCCTGCCAGGCGCTCGCGGTGGCGCTCTGGTCCGGCGACAGCAACAGCGGCGTCTCGCCGTTGTCGACCGCGGCGGCGCAGACGCCGGCCAGGTGCTGCAGCCGTTCTCCGAGCTTGCGCTCGCCGCTGCCCGGGCCTTCGAGGCTGCCATGCCAGCGCACCGCGATGCCGGCCCGCCGCAGTTCGCGCAGCAGCGACGCGTGCAGCCGGGCGCTCTCGCCGGCCATCTCCACCAGCAGCAGGTTGCGCGCCCGGTCCGGCCCGGTGTCGTGTTCACCCGTCATCGACCTTCTCCCTCGGCTCGTCGCCATCGTTCGGGGCCGCGCCACGGCGCGCCCGCACCCCGCGGTTAGACGAAGCGGCGGCGCGAATCGTTCGCAGGCGCGATCGGCCTCATCCGCCGAACAGCCGCCAGCCCTCGACGCCGACCAGTATCGCCAGCAGCAGGCCGACCAAGGCGACCGCACGCGATTGACGGCGTTGGGCCGCAGCCAGACGGGCGAGATCCTGGCGGGTGGCGGCGAGGATGTCGGGTGTGGCCAGCGCACGATGCACCAGCCGCGGCATCTGCGGCAGGGTGGCCGCCCAGCCCGGCGCCTCCTCGCGGGCGTGGCGCACCAGCGCCCGCCAGCCCACCTGCTCGTTCATCCAGCGCTCGAGGAAGGGCTTGGCAGTCTTCCACAGGTCGAGATCGGGATCGAGCTGGCGCCCCAGCCCCTCGATGTTGAGCAGGGTCTTCTGCAGCAGCACGAGCTGGGGCTGCACCTCCATCTCGAAGCGGCGCGCGGTCTGGAACAGGCGCAGCAGGGTCTTGCCGAATGAGATGTCCTTCAGCGGCTTGTCGAAGATCGGTTCGCACACCGCCCGGATCGCCCCCTCGAACTCGTCGACGCGGGTGCCGGCCGGCACCCAGCCGGCCTCGATGTGGGCCTGGGCGACGCGCTTGTAGTCGCGCTTGAAGAAGGCCAGGAAGTTCTGCGCGAGGTAGTTCTTGTCCACCTCGTTGAGAGTGCCCATGATGCCGAAGTCGAGCGCGATGTAGCGGCCGTCGCGGTGCACGAAGATGTTGCCCGGGTGCATGTCGGCGTGGAAGAAACCATCGCGGAAGACCTGGGTGAAGAAGATCTCGACGCCGGCCCGCGACAGCGCCGACAGGTCGGTGCCCTGGGCCCGCAGCGCCGGGATCTGGGAGATCGGCACGCCGCGCATGCGCTGCATCACCATCACCGACCGGCTGCAGTAGTCCCAGTAGACTTCGGGCACCAGCAGCAGCGGCGAATCCTTGAAGTTGCGCCGCAGTTGCGAGCAGTTGGCCGCCTCGCGGCCGAGATCGAGTTCGTCGTGCAGGTACTTGGCGAATTCGGCGACGACTTCGCGCGGCTTCAGCCGGCGTCCCTCGGGCCACAGCTTCTCGAGCAGGACTGCGGCCGCCTCGAGCAGCGACAGGTCGTGCGCGATCACCCGCTCGATGCCCGGCCGCAGCACCTTGACCGCAACCTCGGTGCCGTCAGGCAGCGCCGCGAAATGTACCTGGGCGACCGACGCCGAGGCCACCGGCGTCCGCTCGAAGCCGACCAGCGCCTCGTCCACCGGGCGCCCGAAGGCCGCCTCGATGACCGCGATCGCCTGTTCGGAAGGAAACGGCGGCACCCGGTCCTGCAGGGCGGCGAGTTCGTCGGCGAGATCCGGTGGCAACAGGTCGCGCCGGGTGGACAGCATCTGGCCGAACTTGACGAAGATCGGCCCCAGCGATTCGAGTGCGCGGCGCAGCCGGATCGCCCGCGGATCGCGAAACTTCCGCCAGAAGAAGAAGAAACGCCAGGCCGCCGGCAGTCGCCCGCTCGAATCGGCGTCGAGCACCAGCTGGTCGAGTCCGAAACGCAGGCCGACGGTGACGATCTTGGCGAGACGCAGCAGGCGCACGGCGGGGGCTTTGGCAGGGAAAGGCGAAATTGTGCCCGCAAAGGACCTGAGGGGGAAATCACACCACCCGGCGGGCGCCGCGAAATATGACACGGAGGTGCTCGCGGGACATCTTGCACTTCAAGGCGCGACTGCTTGAATACAGACACCGCGGCTACGACCGCCCGAACCGGAGACGACCATGAGCAAGCGCGCCCTGTGCATCGGCATCAACGACTATCCCGGCACCGACGCCGACCTCGCCGGCTGTGCCAACGACGCCGCCGACTGGCGCACGGCGCTCGCTGCCCGCGGCTTCGACGTCGTCAGCCTGATCGACGGCGCCGCCGACAAGGCGGCGATGGTCTCGGCGATCGGCGACCTGATCGACGGCGCGGCGCGGGGCGATTCGCTGGTGATCACCTATTCCGGCCATGGCACCTGGGTGCCGGACACTTCCGGCGACGAGGCCGACGGACGCGACGAGGCGCTGTGTCCCCACGACATCACCGACGGCCAGGTATTGCTCGACGACGAGTGGCACGAACTGTTCCGGCTGCGGCCGGCCGGTGCGCGGATCGTGCTGATCTCCGACAGCTGCCACTCGGGTTCGGTCAGCCGCGGCCGCGAGGAGGATCTCGACCCGGGCCTGCCGCGGGCCCGCTTCCTGCCACCGGGGGCATGGATGAAGCACCCGCCGACGGCGTCGGCGCGGCGCCCGCCGCTGCTCGCAGGCGGCCTCGCCCGGGCCGGTGGCGACGTGCTGATGGCCGGCTGCATGGATACCGAGTACAGCTGGGACACCCGCTTCCATGGCCGCGCCAACGGTGCCTTCACCTACTACGCCTTGAAGACGCTCGCCGACCTGCCCGACGATGCCAGCTACCAGGACTGGCACGCCGCGATCCGCAACTACCTGCCGTCGACGCAACTGCCCCAGCACCCGCAGATATTCGGCAACCGCACCACCCGGAACTTCCGCGTGTTCTCGTAGCCGGCGCTCCGCCCGGCACGGTGCGGATGGATGTCATCCGGACGGGAGCCGCCGCGCATTCCGAGCCGTGAACAATGTTCTGTACAATAATGGGTTTTCCGAAGTTCGCGCCCGATGAGTTCCGACCCGAAGACCCTGCTGGCCGATCTGCTGCGCCGCGCGCTCGCCAGCGTGGCGCCTGCACACGCCGACACGCCGATCGTGCTCGAGCGTCCGAAGCAGGCCAGCCACGGCGATTTCGCAGCCAATCTCGCCTTCCAGCTCGCCAAGCCGCTGCGTCGCAGCCCGCGCGACCTGGCCGCGATGCTGATCGCCGAACTGCCGGCATCGCCATTGATCGAGGGCTGCGAAGTGGCCGGCGCGGGATTCATCAACTTCCGTCTGGCGAGCACCGCCAAGACCGGCGCGGTGTCGTCGGTGCTGACCGCCGGCGACGCCTACGGCCGCGGTGCGCGCCGCGACTGCCGCGTTCAGGTCGAGTTCGTCTCGGCCAACCCCACCGGCCCGTTGCACGTCGGGCACGGCCGTGGCGCCGCCTACGGTGCGTCGCTGGCGGCGGTGCTCGACTTCGCCGGCTTCGACGTCTCGTGCGAGTACTACGTCAATGACGCCGGTCGGCAGATGGACATCCTCGCGCTGTCGACCTGGCTGCGCTATCTGGCGGAGTTCGGCGTGCTGGTGCCGTTTCCGTCGAACGGCTATCGCGGCGACTACGTGCTGGCGATGGCGCGCGAGATCAGGTCCGGCCACGGCGACCGCTTCGCCGGCGTCAGCGCCGCCCAGGTGCTGGCCGATGCGCCGGACGCGGCCCAGGACGGCGAGGCCCACCTCGACGCGCTGATCGGCAACGCCAAGCGCCTGCTCGGCGAGGACTGGCACTGGATCCACGGCTTTGCGCTGACCGAGCAACTCGGCGACGGGCGCGAGGACCTCGAAGAATTCGGCGTGCGCTTCGACTGCTGGTTCTCGGAGAAGAGCCTGTTCGACACCGGCCTCGTCGAACGCGCCGTCGGCGAACTCGAGCGTCGTGGCCACATCTACGTCCAGGACGGGGCCCGCTGGTTCCGGTCCACCGATTTCGGCGACGAGAAGGATCGCGTGGTGCAGCGCGAAAACGGCCTGTTCACCTACTTCGCCTCGGACATCGCCTACCACCTCAACAAGTACGAGCGCGGCTTCGACCGCATGATCGACATCTGGGGCGCCGACCATCACGGCTACATCCCGCGTGTGCGCGGTGCGATCCAGGCACTCGAGCTGCCGAGCGAAAAGCTGGAGGTCGCGCTGGTGCAGTTCGCGGTGCTCTACCGCGGCGGCCAGAAGACCTCGATGTCCACCCGCTCCGGCGAATTCGTGACGCTGCGCGAACTGCGGCGCGAGGTCGGCAACGATGCCTGCCGCTTCTTCTACGTGCTGCGCAAGAGCGACCAGCATCTCGACTTCGATCTCGATCTGGCGAAAAGCCAGAGCAACGAGAATCCGGTCTACTACGTGCAGTACGCCCACGCGCGGGTGGCCAGCGTGCTGAAACAGTGGGGCGGCGCCGAAGACGGCCTGGTCGACGCGCCGCTGTCGGCGCTCGTCAGCGATCGCGAACTCGGGTTGTGCGCCCGCCTCGCCGCCTTCCCCGAAGTCGTCGCGTCGGCTGCCGACGACTACGCCCCGCACCAGATCGCCTTCTACCTGCGTGAGCTCGCCGGCGAATTCCACAGCTGGTACAACGCCGAGCGCATGCTGGTCGATGACGACGCCGTCAAGCTGGCACGGCTGGCGCTGGCCTCTGCGGTCCGCCAGGTGCTGGCCAACGGCCTCGCCCTGCTCGGCGTCTCGGCGCCGCAGACGATGTAATCGCCGGAATCCTTCATGAGCGAGAAACGCAAGTCCCGCGCCAAGGCGCAGCCCAAATCGAGTACGGCCGGCGGCATGCTGGTGGGCATCTTCATCGGTCTGATGCTCGGCGCCGTGGTCGCGGTGCTCGGCGCCTGGTACTTCACCGAGAATGCGCCGTTCAAGACCGACGGCCGGGTCCAGGACGAGACGCCGGTGCCAGGCACCGAAGGCGCGCCGGTGGCACTGCCGGGCCGACCGGGCGGCAAGCCGGTGGAAAAGCCGCAGTTCGATTTCTACAAGATCCTGCCGGAAGGCGAACGCGCGGTGACTGCACGACCGACGGATGCGCCGGACAGCCGCGCGGCGGCGGCCGAGCCTGCACGGCTCTACCTGCAGGCGGGCGCCTTCGAGAATCCGTCGGAAGCCGACAACGTCAAGGCCCGGCTGGCGCTGATGGGTGTCGAGGCGACGGTCTCGCGCGCCGAGATCAGCGGCAAGGGCACGGTGCATCGGGTCCGCATCGGCCCCTTTGCCAATGAACGCCTGCTCGACGAGTCTCGCCGCGAACTCGCCGATGCCGGCATTTCGACCGTTCCGATCCGCGGCCAGTGACGGGCTGCCACGCAAGGCTGCGTTAGCTTCGGTAAAGCTGCGGAACCCGGCACCGGCTCGACCACTCACACCCACCGCACTCGTCAAGCATTGGAGGAAATTCGCATGGATCGTCGTCAAGCGCTCAAGAACGTGGCCGTATTGGCCACCCTCGCCGTCACCGGCGGTCGGGCATTCGCCCAGGAGCGTTCCTACAACACGCTTGACCCGGCCCAGCCGACCGAGGATGCGTCGCGGATCGAGATCATCGAATTCTTCCATTACGGCTGCCCCCACTGCCGCGACTTCGATCCGATGCTCGAAGCCTGGCTGGTCAACCTGCCGCAGGACGTCTATTTCAAACGGGTGCCGGCGATCTGGGGCAATCCCAAGCTGAAGCAGCTCGCGCGCCTGTACTACGCGGCGGATGCCACCGGCGACCTGCACACTCTGCACGGGGGCGTTTTCGCTGCCTTCCAGTCGTCCAAGATCCCGCTCGACACCGAGCCCGGCGTGCGTGACTGGGTCGCCGGCAAGGGCATCGATGCCGACAAGTTCATGGCGGCGTACAAGTCCTTCGGCATCCAGTCGAAGCTTTCCCGCGCCGAACAGCTGGCACGCAGCTACCACATCCAGGGCGTGCCGACGATGGCGGTCGACGGCAAGTACACGACCTCGGCCTCGCTCACCGGCAGCCACGAAAACACCCTGGTGGTCATCGACGAGCTGATCGCCAAGGTACGCAGCGAACGCGGCTGACCTCGCGCCAGGCCCCGGCATGGCCGCCGCGCCCGGTCCACGCACGGTCGTCATCACCGGTGCATCGAGCGGCATCGGCGCAGCGCTGGCACGCGCCTGCGCCGCCCGCGGCGACCGGCTGGCCCTGCTCGGGCGGGATCGGCAACGCCTCGATGCGGTCCGGGCTGCGCTGCCGTCCGACAGCATCGGGCTGACTGCCGATGTTGGCGACCTGCCGGCGTTGCGCGCCGCTGCCGACGAGATCATGAACCGTTTCGGCACCCCCGACGTGGTGATCGCCAGCGCCGGCGTCTCGGTCGGCACGCTGGCGGACGAAGCCGACGACCTGGCGGCGCTCGATCGCGTGCTGCGCACCAATGTGCTCGGCATGGCAGCCAGCTTCCAGCCCTTCGTCGCCGGCATGCGCGCGCGCGGCAGCGGCACGCTGGCGGGCATTGCATCGGTCGCCGGGCTTCGTGGCCTGCCCGGCGCCGGCGCCTACAGCGCCTCGAAGGCGGCGGCGATCGCCCTGCTCGAATCGATGCGGGTCGAGCTGCACGGCAGCGGCGTTCGCGTGGTGACCCTGGCGCCCGGCTACATCGACACGCCGATGACCCGTGTCAATCGCTATCCGATGCCGTTCCTGATGGATGCCGACAAGGCCGCCGCGCGGCTGTTGTCACTGATCGACCGGCAGCGACGCTTCGCCGTCGTGCCGTGGCAGATGGGCATCGCGGCGCGCCTGATGCGCTGGATGCCGGACGCCCTCTACGACCGCCTGTCGGCGCGCGCCGGGCGCAAGCCGCGCGGCCTGCCGCTGTAGCCGAGCCGCTGGTCGTCTGCTTCGTAAGTCAAGGAACGTGACGAAAGCGATGCATCGGGTCCTGTGGCAAGGCGCGAACCACAGCGATGGCGGGGACCATCGTGCGGATGAGCAACGCCGCCACCGGGGACGAGGCGCGGTTTCCTGTTGCGGTATTTGCGAAGTGGCCCGCTAAACCAGCGACGGGCGGTCCGCCCTGCCGGCGGCCTCGCGCAGGTCGTCGATGCTGTGCTCGAGCGTGCGCAGCGCGTGACTCGCCCCGACCGTGTCCTGCCGGCGCAGCGCTTCGTCGAGCCAGGCGCAGTCCGCGGCGGCGACCTCGGCGCCGACCACGGCCAGGCTCGACTTGAGGCGGTGCGAGGCTTCCCGTGCCTGCGTGAACTCGCCCGAGCCGAGGCCGGCCCGGATCAGGGGCAGATCGCACTCGAGCTGCTCCAGCAACATCTGCAGCAGATCGGCCCAGAGCTGGCGCTCGCCCCCCAGGTCGGCAACCGCCCGCTCGCGCGCCAGCACTTCCGGCGCGGGCTCCGGGTCGTGCGCGCCGGCGCCCGTCGCAACCACACCAATGGCCGGTTCGAGGCGGGCCAGCAGCGCCAACAGATCGGCGGCACGCACCGGCTTGGACAGGTAATCGGTCATGCCATGGGACAGGCATTCGTCGCGGATGCCGTCCATGGCGTGGGCGGTGAGGCCGACCACAGGCACCTGGAGACCGGCGGCGCGGATCCGTTCGGTCGCCTCGAAGCCGTCCATGCCCGGCATCTGCAGGTCCATCAGCACGACGTCGAAGGCCGACGACAACGCCTTGGCCACCGCTGCCTCGCCGTCGCCGGCCACCGACACGCGATGGCCGGCGGATTCCAGCGTGTGGCGCAGGTAGATCTGGTTGACCTTGGTGTCCTCGGCCAGCAACACCGAGAGTCGGCGGCCGGCGGCCTCGCCGTCGACGGCACGCAGTTGCGCCACGGCTTCCTCGCTGGCAACGCCGAACGGCACGCGGAAGCTGAAGGTGCTGCCATGCCCTTGCTCGCTGTCGACCCGGATCGAGCCGTGCATCAGTTCGCACAGGCGCGCGCAGATCGTCAGCCCGAGGCCGGTGCCGCCGAACTTGCGCCCGATCTCGACGTCGCTCTGGGTGAATGCTTCGAAGATCGATCGCTGTCGTTCGGGCGCGATGCCGATGCCGGTATCGCTGACCGAGATCTCGAGGTCGATGCCGCCGTCGCGTTCGCCGGCCACCCGGACACCGACCGTGACACCGCCTTCGCTGGTGAACTTGAGGGCGTTGCCCACCAGGTTGACCAGGATCTGCCGGATCCGCGTCGGGTCGCCCAGCAGCCACCGCGGCAACCCGGGACCGCGCTCCAGCGCCAGCGACAGTGCGCGCTGCCCGGCCTGCCAGCGCAGCGGCTGCAGGGTCTCGTCGAGTAGTCGTGCGAGGTCGAACGGAATCGTCTCGATCAGGAACTTGCCGGCTTCGATCTTCGAGAAATCGAGCAGGTCGTTGATGATCACCAGCAGGCCCTCCGCCGACGCGTGGGCCATTTCGATGAAGCGCCGCTGCTCGCTGTCCGCCGCGCGCTGCAGCGCGATCTCGGTCATGCCGAGGATACCCGCCATCGGCGTTCGGATCTCGTGGCTCATCATCGCCAGAAACGAGGCCTTGGCCCGCTCCGATGCGGCTGCGGCGTCCCGCGCGGCAGCCAGTTCGCGCTCGTGCAGGATGCGCTCGGTGATGTCGCTGCAGGTCAGCACCCGGCCCCGGACCTGATCCTGCATCAGCAGCGGCCGTGCCCGTACCCGGAAGCTGCGTCCGTCTGCGAGTTCGACTTCCCGCTCCACTTCGTCGGCGTCGATCGCCAGCAACGCACGCCACGGCGAGGGTGCACCAGTCAGCGGGCACATCCGCACCATGTGCCGAAGCACCGCCCGATCGCTGCGCATCGCCGACTCGTCCAGCGCCCAAAGCTCGGCGAAGCGGTGGTTGAAGTTCATGATCGCGCCGTCCAGTTCGAGCACCAGCAGGCCTTCGGCGGTGGACTCGAAGATCGCTCGCAGCAGCGAGGTCGAGGCTTCCAGTTCGTCGGCGGCAGCGCTCGCGGCGCGGGCATCGCCGGCGCGCAGCGCCAGCAGCGTGTCGCCTTCGTGTTCGAGCACCGAGATCGACTTGATCACCGGCAGCGTGTCGCCGTTGGCGCGGGCCATCAGCCCTTCGACCTCGGTCAGCGGCATCGTGCTGCCGCTGGCCACGTCGTCCCAGTAGAAGGCGTCCTGCAGCGCGCATTCGACTTCGGTGATCGGCTTGCCCAGCAACTCGGCGCGTGCGTAGCCCAGTGTGCGCAACGCAAAATCGTTGGCATCGACGATACGGCCATCGGACGCCCGCACCAGCAGCAGGATCTCCCCGCTGGCCGCCAGCAGCAGGCCGCATGCGCCGACGTCGCTCACGATCCGCCACCCGCCTTGCCGGTGGCCGGGTCGAAGTAGTAGGTGATCCGCTTTCGCGGGCTCAGATAGTCGAACACCTGCCTCGGCAACTGGTTCGGGCGGATCGCCTTGGCGATGTTCACGCTGGATTCGTCTTCGAGGTCGACGATGATCGCTTCTTCCTTCGGCACCTCCGGGTCATGCACCATCACGACCGGGCGCAGCGGCCGGGCCGAATTGATCGACAGCACCATGGCGAAGGCATCGTTCGACAGCCGCACCACGGTGCCCGGCGGGAACACGCCGAGAATGTGGATCAGCGCCTTCAGGATCTGTTCGTCGTAGCGGCGCCGGTGCTTGGCGTACATCAGCGACAGTGCCTCGTGCGGCGTGATTGCGTTCGCCAGGTTGGTCGGATTGCACAGCATGTCGTAGTCGTTGACGAGGCCCACGAGCCGCGCCAGCCGCGGTATCGCCTCGCCCTTCAGGCCCTTCGGGTAGCCGCTGCCGTCCATCCGTTCGTGATGCATGCCGATCACCTGGAGCACCGGCTCGGACAGACCTGCGGCCCGCCCGTGCTCGACGCCGTAGGCGCAATGCTGACGATAGAACGCTTCCTCGGCGTGGGTCAGCGGGTCCTTCTTCAGCAGGATCTTGTCGGGGACGTCAACCTTGCCGATGTCGTGGAACAGGGCCGCGACACCGATCAGCTTGAGCACGCCGGATTCGAGCTCGAGCGCCTTGCCGAGCAAGAGCGAGAGCATCGCGACGTTCAGCGAATGGTAGTAGACCTCTTCGCCGGCCACCTTGTCGTTCATCAGGTGAACCATGACGTCGCGATCCATCAGCAACGAGTCCGTGAGCTGACCGATCAGTCGGTCGGCACTGTCGAGCGCACTGGCGGGATCGGCGAACAGCGTGCGCGAGAGTTCTCGGCAGACCGTCGCCGCCTCGAGAAATTCGCGTTCGCAGGCATTGATGCGGCCGCGGATCTGCCGATTGCGCTCGATTCGCGAACGCTTTTCTTCGAGCACTGCGTCACGCGCGGCCTGGGCCTCGGCGGCCTCAGCCGCGGCGACACCGTCTTGCGCATCGACGATGTCCACCGCGTCGTCACCGTCGTCCGGTTCGTCGGCTTCGACCTGGCTGCGCGCCGGGTCGATGCGGATCCGTTTCAGCCCGAGCGATCGCACCTCGCGCAACTGTTCGGCGTTTCGGATCAGGAAGTTGTTGAACGAGAAAGGATGTTCGAGCCAGGACAGGTCGAGGTGGATGTAATGCCCTACCCTGAGCTGCTCGTTCGAGACATAGTCGGTCCGCGTGCCGGCCATCGCGTCGCTTGCCGTTAATCCATTGGTAATAGCTCGAGTTATCGGCGCCGCGGGACGCGCCTTGAGTAAAGCGCTCAGCCGGCCTTGAGTTCCAGTTCGAGGCCGGCGACCACCAGCGTGACCCGATCCGCCAGGGCGGCGACGCGCTGGTTCAAGCGGCCCGCCTCGTCGCGAAACAGGCGGCCGAGCGGCGTATCCGGCACGACGCCGAAGCCGACCTCGTTGGCAACCAGCAGGATTCGTCCGGGCAGATCGGGCAGGCAGGCCAGCAGCGCTTCCCGTTCGTCGACCAGCCGCGGCAACTGGCGCAGGTTGCGCAGGCGACTGGCGTCTTCCGACCGCGCCATGCAGTTGGACAGCCACAGGGTCAGGCAGTCCACCACCAGCACACGCCCGGGCGCCGCCTGCTGGCGCAGGCTGCCGGCCAGACGTCGCGGCGCCTCGACGGTCCGCCAGTGGACCGGACGATCGCGCCGGTGCTGCTCGATCCGCTCCGCCATCTCGGGATCGAGCGCCTCCGCCGTCGCCACCACCACGACCTCGCGCCCGTCGTGCTTGGCGCGTTGCTCGGCGACCCGGCTCTTGCCGGAGCGCGCACCACCGATGATCAGCTCACAAGCCATCTGCGCTTCCTTGCCCTGGAACCGCCGGCCGCATGGCCGACGCGCTCCAGTTTGAGCAATCGAGCGCTTTGCCGCAATGCAAAAATCGGCCTTGCCTCTGGTATCATCCGCGTCGCACCCGGAGCCCGGGTGCTGGTGCTTGCCAGGTGCCCCGCGACCTTTCCGGTGCGGGGTTAAACGGGAAGCAGGTGCGCGCCTCCGGGCCGCAATGCCTGCGCTGCCCCCGCAACGGTAGGTGGATCACGGGTCCATCCAACCGCCACTGGACCGATCGGTCTGGGAAGGCGATGGACCCGGGGCGTCGTCCGACGCCTCGTCCACGAGCCCGGATACCGGCCTGCGGCACTGATGGTGGAGGCGACGCCGGTGCGTCGCGACTGCCAGCAGCCTTGGAGCCGCGGGGTGGCGGCGCCGGCGTGCGCGACGCCCGTGCTCCGGCCCCCGATCCTGCGGTCCTCGTCACATTTCACGGGCCGTGCGCGGGTGCGCCAGCGGCCCAGGGGGAACCTCAGTGTTGCATCTTCGCCTCGACAGTGCGGCGCTCGCCGCAATCCTCGTCATGCCGACGGCACAGGCCGCGGAACCTCAGCGTGCGGAATCGGTGATCGTCACCGCGTCGCGCTTCGCCGACGACCGGCAGTCCGCACCGACCCATGTCTCGGTGATCGATCGCCGCGAGATCGCGCGTAGTCCGGCGGTGTCGATTCCGGATCTGCTCAAGGGTCGGGCCGGCATCGACAGCCGGCCGCTGTATGGCCCGCTCGGGCTCGACGCGACCGTCGACATGCGCGGCTTCGGCGACTCGGCAACCAGCAACACGCTGGTGCTGATCGACGGCGTACGACTCAATCCGGTGGACGCCAGCGGCATCGACTGGTCGGCGATTCCGCGCGAGTCGATCGAACGCATCGAGATCATCCGCGGCAGCGGCGCGGTCCTCTACGGCGATCGCGCGGTCGGCGGTGTCATCAACATCGTCACCGACAAGTCCGCCAGCCCCTATGCCCACGCCCAGGTCAGCGCCGGCAGCTACGACTACCGCGACATCTCGCTGGCGGCACGTGGCGGCAGCGGCACCTTCGGTTACCAGGCCGCGGCCTCCTGGGCCGAGACCGAAGGCTGGCGCGACAACAACGACGCCGACCGCCGTTCCGCCAATGCCCGCCTGGGCTGGTTCTTCGACGACGACAGCGAACTGTTCGTCAATCTGGCGGCCTTCGGCGACAGCACCGGCCAGCCCGGATCGATCGCCGAAGCGGACTTTCGCACGCGCCCGACCTTCGCGCGCACGCCGGACGACAGCGGCCGCAGCGAAGGCTACCGCGTGCGACCCGGCCTCAGCCACCGCCTCAGCGAGTCCCTGGAACTGGCCATCGAGAGTGGCATCGAGCACCGGCAGACGACCTACGAGTCGCCTTCGTTCGGCTCCGAGCGCGACAGCGACACGATGTTTCTGACACCGCGGCTGCGCTGGCAGCACGGACTGGCGGCGCGGCCGAGCGAAACCGTGATCGGCCTGGATTGGTACCACGCCGAAGTGAAGGCGGACACCGACAGCAGCTTCACCGGCATCAATCGACAGACCGGCCGGCAGTTCAGTCGTGCGATCTACCTCCAGAACACGACCCGGCTGACGACGTCACTCCAGCTCAGCCTGGGCTTCCGTCGGCAGGAGGTGGACCAGCGCGCGACCGATCGCCAGGCGGCGTTGACGGGACAGGCCACGCGGGCGCGCAATGCGCACGAACTCGGCCTCGCGTGGCAGGCGAACGAGGCGCTCAGGCTCCACCTGCGCACCGGCCGGGTCTTCCGCTTCGCCAATACCGACGAGCTGTTCGGCTTCGATCCGCTGACCTTCGCCTCGGTGTTCGCGGGCGATCTCAAGCCGCAGCAGGGCAACAGCCACGAAATCGGCGCCAGCGTGCAGCGCGGCCCGATCGACTTGCACGTCGCCCTGTTCCGCCTCGATCTCGAGGACGAGATCGGTTTCAACAGCGAGACCTTCGCCAACGAGAATTTCGCCGACACGCGTCGCCAGGGCATCGAAGTCGAAGCCGGCTGGCAACTCGATGACGCGCTGTTCCTGCGCCTCGCCCTGACCCGCCAGAGCGCGGAGTTTCGCGACGGTCCCTGGTCCGGCAACCGGATCCCGCTGGTACCGATGCACCAGGCGTCGCTGTCCGCGGTGTGGGATGGGGGTCGCCTCGGCCAGTGGTCGGCCATCGTCCGCGACGTCGGCGAACGCCGTTACTCCGGCGACTTCAGCAACAGCCGCAAGCGCCTGTCGGGCTACACCACGGCCGACCTGAAGGCCGAATGGCAGATCGACGCGTGGTCGCTGAGGGCGCAGGTGCTGAACCTGTTCGACCAGCGCTACGCGCCGTTCGCACTGTATTCGAGCTTCCAGAACGACTTCTTCTACTTCCCGGCCGATCCGCGCAGTGTCTTCCTGAGTGCGCGCTACCGCTTCCGCTGAGTCGACCATGGCCGCCCGTCCGCCCGTCGTCGTGGTCCTGCCCGCGCTGCTCGTCGCCGGGCTGGCCGCGCTGGCCTGGGCGCTGGTGTCGGGCGAGGCGCGAGCCGACTGGTCGAGCCTGCTCGCGGCGCTGGGCGGCAGCGCAAGCTTCGACGCGACGGTGATCCGCGAGTTGCGACTGCCCCGGGCAGTGGCGGCCTATGCCGGCGGCGGCCTGCTCGCGGTAGCCGGTGCACTGATGCAGGTGCTGCTGCGCAACCCGCTCGCCGACCCCTACGTGCTGGGCGTCTCCGGCGGTGCCGCGGTCGGCGCGCTAGGCGCCCTCAGCATCGGCCTGTCGACGGTCGTGGCCGACGCCGCGGCCTTCACCGGCGCGCTGGCGGCGATGCTGTTGGTGTTCGGCCTGGCCCGTGGCGACGGTTCGTGGACCCAGACCCGCCTGCTGCTGACCGGCGTCATCGTCGCCGCCGGCTGCGGCGCCGTGGTCACGCTGATGCTGTCGATGGCCCACGACGCCCGTGTCCATTCGATGCTGTTCTGGCTGATGGGGGATGCGTCCGCCGCCGGCCGGCCGTGGCCCGCGCTGGGCCTGCTGGCGCTTGCGGTGCTGGCGTGCCTCCCACTCGCTCGTGACCTGAACGTGCTCGCCCGCGGCGATCTCGGCGCCCGTGCCCTCGGCGTCGCCGTCGATCGCCTACGTGTTGCGATCTACGTGCTGGCGTCGCTGCTGACCGCGACCGCAGTGACGATGATCGGGACCGTCGGCTTCGTCGGCCTGATCGTGCCCCACCTCGTGCGGCTGGCGATCGGCAACGACCAACGCGTGCTGCTGCCGGCTTCCGCGCTGGCCGGCGGGGCGCTGCTGGTGCTGGCCGATACCGCGGCCCGACTGGTGCTGTCGCCGCTGCAATTGCCGGTGGGCGTGCTGACCGCGCTGATCGGTGTGCCGGTGTTCCTGTTCCTGCTGGCGAGGCACTACCGGTGACGCCGGGCGATCCGAAGCCAGCGCCGCTGCTCGAAGCCGAAGCGCTGGCGCTGTTCGCCGGCGGTCGCTGGCTGTGCACCGATCTGGCCCTGCGCCTGCAGGCGGGGGAGTGTTTGGCGGTGCTCGGGCCCAACGGTTCGGGCAAGACCACGCTGTTGCACACCCTGGCCGGGCTGCGCGATCCGGGCGCCGGGCTGATTCGGCTGCAGGGTTGCGGCTACCGCGAACGCAGCCCGCGCGCCACCGCCCGCCTGCGCGCACTGTTGCCGCAGATCCAGCCGGAACAGTTTTCCTGCAGCGTGATCGAGGCGGCCCTGGTCGGACGTCATCCTCATGTCGGGCGCTGGGCCTGGGAGGGTCGGGCGGACATCGACATCGCCCACGCCGCCCTCGCCCGCGTCGGCATCGACCGCCTGGCGCATCGCGACGTGCTGAGCCTGTCGGGCGGCGAGCGACAGCGCGTCGCGATCGCGGCACTGCTCGCCCAGCAGCCCGCACTGTATCTGCTCGACGAGCCCCTCAATCACCTCGATCTTCGCTTTCAGATCCAGATCCTCGAATTGTTCCGTGCGCTCGCCAGGGACGGCGCGGGCGTGGTCATGGTGCTGCACGACATCAACCTCGCGGCGCGTTTCGCCGACCAGGCGATTCTGCTCGACGGTCGCGGCGGCGTGCTCGCCGGCCTCGCCCGCGAAGTCCTGCAGCCCGGGCGTCTGGCGGATGCCTTCGGCCATCCATTGATCCGTGCGGAGGTCGATGGCCACGCGGTCTTCGTGCCGCGCTGAGCGGGTCGTCCGCCAGGCCGCTTGTGCTATTCTGGCGCTTCCGGTCGCCATCCCCGTGACCGTACCGGCATCGAGCCGCCATGTCGTTCCGGCGCGCCGACTGCGCCAGCGATCCTGACATGAACGATTACCTCAAGGCCGTACCGGTGGAGCCCGAAGAACCACCAACCCCAGCGGAATCCGCGTGCGCCGAAGCACAAGCCTGGCTCGCCGCAGAGGCGCTCGCCGCCCCCCCGCTGCTGACGCCGCCGGCGGCCGCACCGGCCTGCGAGACCCGACCGTCCGCGATCATCGACGGCACCATGCCGTCCTTGCTCGCGACGCCGGCCGAAGCACCGAGCGAGGCCGAAGCCACCGACGACGACGACGTCGATCCGCCGTTCGCGAGCGCGCCGATCGATGCCACGATCGAAGTCTTCGGCGCGTCGGACGACCAGGCCTGGCCGAGGTTGGACGCCGATCTGCTGCTCTGTGCCGACGCCCTGTCGCCACCTGCGGACGTCGATTGCCCGGTCGAGGCGCTGCCGGCGACGTTGTCCGAACTGGACGACAGGCTCGGCGGCGCCGGTCGCATCCGGGTAGCGATCGCCGTCGCCGGAGATCCGCTGGTGGCCGGCCCCGGCCGCAGCCTGCTGGCCGCCCTGGGCCCCGATCGGGTGCGCGTTCACGCGGCGATCGGCCCGCTGCAGGCCGCCCTCGCGCGCATCGGATTCAGCCTGACCGACCTCGAAGTACTCGACCTCCAACGACTCGGACCACCCGGGGTGCTGGCACGCCTGCGCCGCGGACGCCTGTACGCCGTCTGCCCCGACGGTGAAGGCACCGCCGCCATCGGCCGATTGCTGGAACAGGCAGGCTTCCACCAGGCGCGGGTTTGGCGCGTGTCCGCCGACCCGGCGGTGCCGATCGAAGCCCTGCTGGCCTTCGAACTGAGCGATCGACCGACGCCGGCCTGTGACGACGGCTACGTCGTCGCCTATACGGTCGGCGCAGACGGCAGCAGCCGGGACTGGCCAGGCATTCCATCGACGGAATTCGATGCCGTTCTGCCGGAGGCCGCGCGACTGCTGGCGCTGGCCTGGCTGCAGCCCGGCGCCGACGAATGTGGCTGGTCGATCGAAGGTGACGAGCCGGCGCTGGCGCTCGACTGGTCCCGCGAGCGCCCGGAAGCCCGAATCCATTGCGTCGGCACGGCGGACGATTGCCTGGCACGCTTCGCCTTGCGCCATCATGCGGGCGAGGGCCTGTTGGCGGAAGTCGACGGCAGCTTTCGCGGGCTGGCGACGCTGCCGGACCCGAACGTCGTCTTCCTGCGGGCGGGTCCGGAATTCACCCAGCAGGTTCGCACCGCCTGGGATCGACTGCGTCCCGCCGGACGCATGGTGGTGGCCGCCGAGCACGAACAGTCGCGGCTCGAGCTGATGCAGTTCGCCCATCGCCATCGCCCGGTGCATTGGCAGGATCTGACCGTCAGCCTGGGCGACGGCGCAGGCCGCTTCGAACTGACGGCGGCCAGCAGCGTGCGTCTGATGGGGTGGCGCAAGCCCGCGCGCGGCTGACGTCGCCGGGAGGACACAGATGGCGGACGACGCGATGATCCGGATCCCGTCCAGCTATTTTCGATCGCCCGCCCTGCGCGGTACGGTTTATCTGGTCGGCGCCGGTCCGGGCGCAGTCGAACTGCTGACGCTGCGTGCCGCGCGGCTGCTCGGCGAGGCCGACGCGGTCGTCCATGACAATCTCGTCGGCGACGAAGTGATGGAACTGGTCGCACCGGACGCAGAATGCTTCTACGTCGGCAAGAAGGCTGCGGACCATGCCCTGCCGCAACCCGCGATCAACGCCCTGCTGGTGCGGCTCGCCCGGGCCGGGCAACGGGTGGTGCGACTCAAGGGCGGCGACCCGTATGTCTTCGGCCGCGGCGGCGAGGAGGTCGAGGATCTGGTTCGCGCGGCGGTTCCGTTCGAGGTGGTGCCGGGCGTCACCGCCGCCTCGGGCATTGCCGCCTATGCCGGCATTCCGCTGACCCACCGCGATCATGCCCAGGCGGTGGTGTTCGCCACCGGCTACCTCAAGGACGGCTCGGTGGCGCTGGACTGGCCGATGCTGGCACGCCCGCGACAGACCGTGGTGATCTACATGGGCATCACGCGGCTGGGCGAGATCTGCGACCAGCTCATCGCCCATGGCCTGTCGGCCGACACGCCGGCAGCGGTGGTCCGCCACGGCACCCGCGCCGACCAGCGGGTGCTGACCAGCACCTTGTCGCGCCTGGCCGACGCCGCCCGCGCCGATGGCATCAAGCCGCCGGCGCTGCTGATCGTCGGCCACGTCGTGTCGATGCAGAGCCGACTCAACTGGTTCGCGCCGGCGGGGGCGACCTCCGAGGGAGATGCCGATGCTTGACGCGATCCGCGACTTTTTCCGCAATTCGCTGGCCGCGCACGCAGACGACGCGCGCGAGGACGAGCATCGCCTGCAGCTGGCCACAGCGGCATTGATGCTCGAGATGAGCCGGGTCGACGGCGAGGTCGCCGAGGCCGAGGAGCAGGCCATGCGGACGGCACTCGAGGAGCGTTTCGGCCTGGATCGCGCGGCGGTCGAGGCGCTGCTTGCGCTGGCCGAGTCCGAGGCCCGCGAATCGGCCGGGGACTACGCCTTCACATCGCTGA
>JAGRFY010000037.1:0-44870 GCA_020445765.1 Rhodocyclaceae bacterium
CGGGCGCCCGCGCCGGATCCCACGAAGGCGGCGACTCCTCGAACGTGATCGCGTAATCGATCGCGTACTGCTCAAAGCTATCGAATTCTCCGCTGCGTTGCAACAATTCGAACAGCAGCAGCCAGGAATCCTGTCGCTCGCGGCGGCCGCAGCCGACCTGCTTGAGCAGCATCGCGGCCAGAGTCGGACAATTCAGCAGGGTCACCGGCACGCGGTCTTCGGCGAGGCGGCGAAGCACGTTCCGCAACAGCTTGCAGCCCTTGTCGTCGACGCTGCGCAGGCGGCCGAGGTCGATCTTGATGCTGCCGTTCTCGCGCGCGAACTCGACGAGCTTGCCGAACTGCACCTCGACCTGACCCGACAGGCTGCCGTTGAGGGCCACCGTCGGCGTCGCATCGACCGGCGCCTCGTCGCGCGGGCTGGAGAGATCCTCCCATTGCGGCGGCGATTTCTCGAAACGGGCAGAGAAGGTGGCGCCGCGCTGATCGAAGCGCTGGCGATCGCCCGCCAGCCGATGCAAATCGAGCAGCATCAGCCACAGGCCCTCGCCGGCCTCGTCACCGACGGCACCGTCGAGCGTGGCCTCGAGCACTTGCGCCGCTTCTTCGTCCTGGCCGGCAGCAAACAGCATCGCAGCTTCCTCGGCCACCGCCAGCAAGGCATCGCCGCCTTCCAGGACCTGCACCTTTTCGGCGCACTGGGCGAGCGCCCAGGCATCGCCTGCACCGCTGAAATCGAGCGCGGACAACTCGGACGGCGGCCCCGCCGGAGTGCGGTTGCCGTCGGCCTTAGCAGATGTGTCTGGCTTCTTTCCGCCGAACAGGGTCATTGCCACGCCTCGAGGTCCGTCGCCTTGGCAAACGGGTTTCGGTTGGAAAAGCTTAGCATTCCTGGAGGATCGGACGCGGAACTAATCCGCGGTGCCGCTGCACCTAGCGCATCGCCGATCTTACTCCCGCCGCCCTGGAAAAACCGTAGCAGCACGTATCGAACAGCCATTACCTCCGGTGACAAATACGGCAATCACGGCGAAAGATGAAGTACCTTTATCGGTTAGAATCCGCGCCATGTCAGACTCCCGGACAGATGCCGCCGCTGGCGCCGACGACACGTTCCGGATGATCGTCCGGGTCTATTTCGAGGACACCGATGCCGGAGGCGTGGTCTATTACGCCAACTACCTCAAGTTCTGCGAGCGGGCACGCACCGAATGGCTTCGCGCCAGGGGCTTCGGCCAGCAGGCGCTGATCGACGAGTCCGGGATCGCTTTCGTCGTGCGCCGCCTGACCGCAGAATACCTGGGCTCTGCCCGGCTCGACGACGAACTCGAGATACGGACCTCGGTCGACCGCGTCGGCGGTGCCAGCATCGTCTTCGTGCAGCACATCCTGCGAGGACAGTCCCGATTGTTCGAGGCCCGCGTGACGGTGGCGTGCGTCGATCTCGCCAGGCATGCAGCCACGGCGATTCCGGCCCCGATCAGACGCCTGCTGTCTTCCCCCAACTGAAAGAAGAACAACGCGCATGGAAGTCACCACCGATCTGTCGATCATTTCGCTGATCAGCAACGCAAGTGTGCTGGTCAAGCTGGTGATGGCGCTGCTGCTGGGCGTCTCGCTGGTGTCGTGGTACTGGATCTTTCGCAAGTGGTTCGCGATCCGCAACGCGCGGGGCAAGACGCTCAAGTTCGAGCGGGATTTCTGGAGCGGCGGTGATCTCAACGCCCTGTTCCAGAGCGCCGCCAATGATCGCCACCACTCCGGGCCGATGGAGCGCATCTTCGAGTCCGGCTATCGCGAGTTCGCCAAGCTGCGCAGCAAGAATGCCGACAGCAACACCACGATCGGCGGCGCCCAGCGGGCCATGAAGGCGACCTATCAGCGCGAGATCGACGATCTGGAGGCTCACCTGGCCTTCCTCGCTTCGGTGGGATCGGTGTCGCCCTACGTCGGCCTGTTCGGCACGGTGTGGGGCATCATGAATGCCTTTCGTGGTCTGGCCAACGTGACCTCGGCGACGCTGGCTCACGTCGCGCCGGGCATCGCCGAAGCACTGGTCGCCACGGCCATCGGCCTGTTCGCAGCAATTCCCGCGGTGGTCGCCTACAACCGCTTCGCCCACGACATCGACCGCCTCTCGGTACGGCTCGAAAGCTTCATGGAAGAATTCTCCAACATCCTGCAGAGGCAGCTCCGCTGATGCGCAAGCGCCGCCTGATGAATCAGATCAACGTCGTGCCCTACATCGACGTGATGCTGGTGCTGCTGGTGATCTTCATGGTCACCGCGCCGATGATCCAGGTCGGCGCGGTCGACCTGCCGAGCGTCGGCAAGGCGTCGCTGGTATCGGCCGAACCGATCGAGGTGATCCTGGCCGCCGACGGCTCGCTGGCCTTGCGCGAACATGGCCAGCAACCGCGCAAGGTGTCGCCGGACGACCTGATCGCCGAACTGCAGCGCATCCAGGGCGGCGACGCGGACCAGCCGGTCCTGATCGCCGGCGACAAGTCGGTCCGCTACGAAGCCGTGCTCGGTGTGATGGATCGGCTGCAGCGCGGCGGAATCCACAAGATTGGCCTGCTGGTGCAGCCGGGCGATAGCTGACCCGCGGCGGGTGATCGATGATGCGTTATCCGGCCGCACGGGATTCGGGCAAATGGCCCTCGGTATTGTTGACCGTGCTGGTGCATGGTCTGCTGGCGGCATTTCTGTTCTACGGCATCCACTGGCAGGCGCGACCGCCCGCGGTGATCGAAGTCGGGCTGGTGCCGGCGATTCCGACGCCGCAACCGCCCGAACCGGCGACGGCCAAGCCCAAGCCTGCGCCCCAGCCCGAGCCGAAGCCGGAACCCAAGCCGGAGCCGGTGCCGGAACCACCCCCCCCGCCGCCGCCGCCGCGCGTCAAGCCGCCGCCACCGCCTCCGCCTCCGGCAAAACCGGAGATCGCGCAAAAAGCGCCCGAGCCGAAACCGGAACCGAAGCCTGAGCCGAAGCCCGAGCCGAAGCCTGAGCCGAAACCCGAGCCGAAACCGGAACCGAAGCCGAAGCCCAAGCCAAAGGGGCCGACTCCGGAAGAGCTGGCCGCTCGGGCCGAGCAGAAGCGGATGCAGGAGCTGCTCGCGCGCGAAGCCGAAATGGCGCGTCAGCAGGCCTTGTTGCGCCAGGAGGCGCTGCGCGCCGCCGATGCCCAGCAGGCGGCATTGCGCAGCCGCGCCGCTGCCGACTATGCAGCCCGCATCCAGGCGAAGGTCAAGGGCAACATCGTGCTGCCGCCGGGCACCCAGGGCGATCCGTCGGCGCTGTTCCAGGTCGATCAGTTGCCGGACGGCACCGTGATCGCGGTTCGGCTCAAGCGCTCGTCGGGCAGTCCGGCGCTCGACGGCGCGATCGAACGCGCAATCCACCGTTCGAGCCCGCTGCCGAAGCCCACCGACTCGTCGCTGTTCCGCCGCACGCTCGACCTGACCTTCTGGCCGCTGCGCAATTGAGCAGCAAAGGGAAACAACGCAGCGCGAATCACTCGGCTATAATCGCGCGAACCGGAAAACCTTTATGAAACATAAACTTTTCGCGAAAACCTTATTGCTCGCCGGGTACCTGCTGGCGAGCCTTGCAGCCCACGCCCAACTGGCCATCGAAATCACCGGAGCCGGGGCCAACCGGATTCCGGTGGCCATTGCCCGCTTCGAAGGTGAAGACCTGCTGCCCGCCGCCGTCAGCGACGTGGTCCGCGGCGATCTCCAGCGCAGCGGCCTGTTCAGCCTGATCGAAACCGGGCCTCAGACACTCGGTGCCGACAGCATCCCGGACCTCGGCAACTTCCGCGTGCGCGGCGCCGACGCGATGCTGGTGGGTTCGGTCACCGCGCTCGACGCCAAGCGCTACGAAGTGCGCTTCCGCCTGTTCGACACCCAGCGTCAGGCCGAACTGGGCGCGCTGGCGCTGCGCATGAGTGCCAACCAGCACCGCGCGACCGGACACCGTGTCGCCGATTTCGTCTATGAGAAGCTGACCGGACTGCCCGGCGTGTTCTCGACCCGCATCGCCTACGTCGTCAAGTCCGGCAAGCGCTACCAGCTTCAGATCGCCGACGCCGACGGGGAAAATCCCCAGACCGCGCTGGCCTCCCGCGAGCCGATCATTTCGCCGGCCTGGTCGCCGGACGGCAGCAAGCTCGCGTACGTGTCGTTCGAGGCCAAGAAGCCCGTGGTCTACATCCATTCGCTGGCCACCGGCCTGCGCAGCGTGGTTGCCAACTTCAAGGGCTCGAACTCGGCGCCGGCCTGGTCGCCGGACGGCAACCGCCTCGCCGTGGTGCTGACCAAGGACGGCCAATCCCAGCTCTATACCGTCAATGCCGACGGGTCGGGCGTACGACGCATCGCTTCGTCTGCCGGCATCGACACCGAGCCGGCCTGGTCGACCGACGGCAACTGGATCTATTTCACGTCGGACCGTGGCGGCAGCCCCCAGCTCTACCGGGTTGCACCCGATGGCTCGAACCTGCAACGGATCAGCTTCTCCGGCAGCTACAACGTCACGCCGCGGCCCTCGCCGGACAACCGCAGTCTGGCCTTCGTCACACGCAATGCCGGTCGCTTCCAGGTCGCAGTGATGGATCTGGCCTCGCGCCAGGTCACCATCCTGACCGACACGGAACGCGATGAGTCGCCGAGTTTCGCACCCAATGGCCGCATGATCCTCTACGCCACCGAGATCGGCGGACGTGGCGTGCTGGCAGCGGTTTCCTCGGACGGGCGCGTCAAACAGAAATTGTCGGTGCAGGCGGCCGATGTCCGGGAACCGGCCTGGGGTCCGTTGCCCCGGTAGACCCATTGAAAGAGAACCACAGGAGTTTTTGATGCGCAAACTGCTAGCCGTACCCGTCCTGGTTTCCGCCCTGCTCGCGGGCTGCGGATCCACCCCGATGAGCAGCGATCAGGCCGGCGCCTCGGTCGAGGACCGCAGCGCCACCACCACGGTGCAGACGCCGCCGGTGCAGACCGTCACCCCCGGCGACGGCGGTAGCGCGTCGCGACTGGCCGAGCTGACGAATCCGGACAGCCCGCTGTCCAAGCGCTCGGTGTATTTCGACTTCGACAGTTTCGTGCTGCGGCCGGAATTCCAGCCATTGGTCGAGGTCCACGCACGTTTCCTGCTCGCCAATCCGGACGTCCGGATGCTGATCCAGGGCAACGCGGACGAGCGTGGCAGTCGCGAATACAACCTCGCGCTCGGACAGAAGCGCTCCGATGCACTGCGCCGCGGCCTGACCCTGCTTGGCGTGCCCGAAGACCAGATCGAGTCGGTCAGCCTGGGCGAGGAAAAGCCCCGGTGCATCGATTCCAGCGAGGAATGCTGGGCCGAGAATCGCCGCGCCGACATGCTGTACTCGGGTGAGTTCTGATGGTGGCGACGTCGGCACGGGCTGCCCTGACCATCGTCATGTCCGTCGCCCTGGCCGCACCGGCCGGGGCCGGCATGTTCGATGACGAGGAAGCCCGCAAGGAAATCATCCGCCTGCGCGACAACTATGGCGCTCGGCTCGACCAACTCGAAACGACGTCGCGAGCCCAATTCGAACTGGCCAACGAACTGGCGGCACTAAAGGCCGAAATTGCCAAGCTGCGCGGCCAGATCGAGGTGCTGAGCTATCAGGTGGATTCTTCCGACAAGCGCCAGAAGGATTTCTACGTCGACCTCGACAACCGGCTGCGCAAGCTCGAGAACTCGGCCCTGACGCCGTCGGCCGCCGCTCGGCCGATCGATCCGGTGGCCGAGGCGCGCGACTACGAGGGTGCGCTCGGACTGCTCAAGGCCGGCAAGAATCGCGAAGCCGGAGCCGCATTCGAGGCCTTCATCGCCAACTATGCCGGCAGCAGCTTCCTGCCGAGCGCGTACTTCTGGGCCGGCAATGCCTGGTTCCAGGAACGCGAGGCAGCGCGCGCCAGCGACCACTACCGCAAGGTGGCGGAATTGTGGCCCGACGACCCCCGCTCACCCGACGCGCTGCTCGGCCTGGCGCAAAGCCAACAGGCGATGGGCGACAACAAGGGCGCAAAGGAGACCCTGGGCCGAATTCTCGAAGCCTACCCCGACAGCTCGGCCGCACAGATGGCGAAGCAGCGGCTCGGGCGCAGATAGCGGCCGGGACCATGATCGTCGGCATCGACCGAGAGAAGAGCGCCATCCCGACCTCCGGAACCGTCCGGCAGCGCATGCCGATCCCCCGTCGGCTGTCGCGCGCCGCGGACGCCGCGTGACCGGCATGCGCACCATCGATCGCGAACTGCCGCTGCGGCTCACCGAACTGTTCGTCTCGCTGCAGGGCGAATCCACCCGTATCGGTCTGCCGACGGTGTTCGTCCGACTGACCGGCTGCCCGTTGCGCTGCGCCTGGTGCGACACCAGTTATGCCTTCGAGGGCGGTGAGCCACGGTCGATCGGGGAAATCGTCGACGAGGTTCTCGCGACAGGCATCGACACGGTCTGCGTCACCGGCGGCGAACCGCTCGCCCAGCCCGGCTGCCTGACCCTGCTGACGGCTTTGTGTGATGCCGGCCTTTCGGTGTCGCTCGAGACCAGCGGCGCCCTCGACATCTGTGACGTCGACCCGCGGGTGTCCCGCATCGTTGACGTCAAGCCGCCCGGCTCCGGCGAGGTTGCGCGGAACCGCTGGCAGAATCTGGAGGTGTTGCGCGCCAGCGACGAACTCAAGTTCGTGCTCGCCGACGAGAACGACTACATCTGGGCGCGTACGCGTATCGACGCCGACCATCTGGAGCGACGCTGCCCCATTCTGATGTCGCCGGTGCATGGCCGGCTCGATCCGGCACAACTGGCGGAGTGGATTCTGCGCGACCGCATGCCGGTACGCATGCAGTTGCAGCTGCACAAGCTGATCTGGGGTGAGCAGCCAGGCCGCTGACGCGCCCCGACCGAAAAGGACTTGCCCTTGCCTTCCGCGAATTCCCGCAACAACCGGCCCGCCGTGATTCTTCTTTCGGGCGGCCTCGATTCGACCACCTGCCTCGCGATCGCGCGCGACCAGGGCTATCGCTGCCACGCGCTGTCGGTCGAGTACGGCCAGCGCCATGCCGCCGAGCTGACCGCATCACGCCGGGTGGCACAGGCATTCGACGTGCAGGAGCACCGGCTCGCACGCGTCGATCTCGGCCAGTTCGGTGGTTCGGCGCTGACCGACAACGGCATCGCCATTCCGATGGAGGGTCCGCAGCCCGGTGTCATCCCGGTGACCTACGTGCCGGCCCGCAACACCGTCATGCTGTCGCTCGCGCTGGGCTGGGCAGAGGTCCTCGGCGCTGCCGACATCTTCATCGGCGTCAATGCGATCGACTATTCCGGCTATCCGGATTGCCGGCCCGAGTACATCAAGGCCTTCGAGGTGATGGCCAACCTCGGCACGCGCGCCGGTGTCGAGGGCAAGCGCATTCATGTCCACACGCCGCTGATCGACCTGTCGAAGGCCGAGATCATTTCCCTGGGCACCCGGCTGGGCGTCGATTACGGCCTCACGGTTTCGTGCTACCAGGCCGACGTATCCGGCCGCGCGTGCGGCGCCTGCGACGCCTGTCGCCTGCGCCATGCCGGCTTTGCCGAGGCCGGCGTCAGCGACCCGACGCCCTACGCCCACCCGCCGGTGTGAAGCGATCCGATACCGCGTTGACCGGTGGCACCCCCCCAACTATAATTCGCGCCTCTTTACCGGGTCGTTAGCTCAGCTGGTAGAGCAGCGGACTTTTAATCCGTTGGTCGCAGGTTCGAACCCTGCACGACCCACCAGGTATCGGGCACAGAGGCCAGCCATTGGGCTGGCCTCTGTGCGTATACGGTGTTCGACGGCGGGTTGTGCGTCGAGGTTTGGGTACAGGCACGGGCTTCGAGACACGCATCATCGATGCGGCGAGAAGTGCGCCACGCCGGGCGCTGACTTCCGCGCCGCCACGCGAAATCTCGCACGGCAACATCTTCCATGTTCGGGCACAGTTCGAGCCGGACAACCGCCTTGAAGGTCACGAGCCAACCAAGAGAGAACACCATGACGACGGCCGAAATCACCTCCACCGACACGCGCGCGCTTTATCAGCGCTTTCCGCACCTGGTCCGCATCGAGTTGATGTGGGGCAGCGTCGAGTGCCGCCAGTTCCTGTCCAGCCTGCTGACCGACGACCGCGGCGAGCATCGCACCGGATTCCCGGCAGAACATGCCAAGACCATCTTCTCGCTGCTGATGGAGCACGACAGCGCATTTCCGGAATGCGAGATCGCCTCGAGCAAGCCGGCCGGCCACGACTTCTACCAAAGCCACAATCTGCGCTGAACGCCGGACAGCAGGCGCGACCGGAGGCACTCGCCGCTCTGGTTCTAGGCTATATTCGGCGCGCCATGGGCTGGAAACTGCTGCTGCGCCGCAGCACCCTGATCGAAGCACACCACTGCGCCAACCTGCTGGAGGCGGCAGGCATCCGTGCGCAGGTGCGTAACCGTTTCCTCGCCGGTGCGATCGGCGAAATCCCGCCGACCGAAGCCTGGCCCCAGGTATGGATCCCGGAAGCCCAGGACAGCGACGCCGCGCTCGCCCGCCTGCGCGAACTCAGCGACGAGATCGACCGCTCGGCCCCGGACTGGCAGTGCCCGGCCTGCGGCGAGCGCATCGAACCGCAATTCGGCGCGTGCTGGCAGTGCGGTCACGCCCGGCCGGGCGACTGAACCACCATTGCACGACGCGCCGACTATTCGCGCGGGGTGCGCAGCAGCACGAACTCCTCGGCCGTGGTCGGATGAACCGCCAGCGTGCGGTCGAAATCGGACTTGCGGGCACCCATCGTCACCGCGATGGCCAGCGTCTGCATGATCTCGGCGGCGTCGGGGCCGACCATGTGGGCGCCGAGCACCCGGTCGTCCGCGCGATCGACGACGACCTTCATGTAGGCCCGTTCCTGCCGGCCCGAGATGGTGTTCTTCATCGGCCGGAACCCGGCTTCGAAGACCCGGCAGGCATGGCCACGCGCGAGTGCATCGGACTCCGACAGGCCGATCGTCGCGACCTGCGGCTGGGAGAACACCGCAGTCGCGATCAGGGAATGATCGACCGCCTGTGCCCGGTCACCGAATTCGGTGTCGGCGAAGGCGCGACCTTCGGCGATCGCGACCGGCGTCAGGTTCGCCCGGTCGGTGACGTCGCCGACCGCAAATATGCTTGCCACCGAGGTGCGCGAGTAGCGATCCACCTCGATCGCGCCGCCCTTCTCCCGCGTCCTGACGCCGACCGCGTCGAGGCCCAGTCCCGACGTGTTGGGATGGCGACCGAGGGCGCCGACGACCGCGTCGGCAACGATCTCGCGACCGTCGCCGTCGATCGCGGCGAAGCCGCTGCCGCGACGCTCGATCCGGACCGGCTCGAAGCCGGGCCGCAGGCCGATGCCACGGCCATCCATCGCTTCCGCCAGCCGCCGCCGAATGTCTTCGTCAAAACCGCGCAGGGGCAGGTCGGCGCGATAGGCAAGGCTGACCTCACTGCCGAATCCGCGGAAGATGCCGGCGAATTCGACCGCGATGTATCCCGCGCCGAGCACCAGCAGATGCTGCGGCTGGCGTTCGAGATCGAGCAACTGATCCGAATCGAGGGCGAGTTCGATGCCGTCGATCGGCGGCTGGCTGATCGCGCCCCCGGTCGCGATCAGGATGCGCCCGGCGGTGATTGGCCGGCCATCGACCTCGACCGTATGAGCGCCGACGATCCGGCCGAAGCCTTCAACCAGCGTCACGCCGCCATCGGCCAGCATCTTCCGGTAGATGCCCTCGAGACGCCCGGTTTCGGCGTTCTTGGCGGCAATCAAGGCCGGCAGTTCGAACCCGGGTTCGCCGAAGCGCCAGCCGTAGGCGGCGGCGTCCTGCAGCGCTTCGCCGAATTGGGACGCATACATCAGGATCTTCTTCGGCACGCAACCGCGGATCACACAGGTGCCACCGACGCGGCTGGCCTCGCAGATTGCGACGCGGGCGCCGTGCAGGGCCGCGCGGCGACTGGCGGCGACGCCGCCCGAACCGGCGCCGATCGTGAACAGGTCGTAGTCGAATCGGGACATCGGTCATCCTCCGTGGTGGCGGCGGCCGTCTGCCGACGCAGACCGGTGCCGTCATCGATTGCTGAACACGTCATACGGGAATCGCATGCAATTGCACGCTAAACTGCAACCAATATACGTGCGGACGAGGCATCCGCGCGAATCCTTACCGGCCAGGAGGAGATTCGATGCGTCCGGCACACCCTGCAGCACCGTTCGCCCTCGCCTGCGCGATGATGCTGGCATTGGCAGGGAGTTCCGCCTGCGCCGGGGAGCGCAGTGTCCGCGAACTGGTCGAGGCGCGCTGCCAGAACTGTCATGGCATGGAAGGGCAGAGCAGCAGCCCGAACTACCCGAAACTGGCGAGCCAGAATGCCGAGTACCTGCAACGCCAGATGTTCAATTTCAAGCTCGGCAAACGGCGCAGCACCGAGATGAAGGCGCAGGTCGCCGACCTCAGCGCGGCCGAGGTCCAGGCCCTGGCCGAGTACTTCAGCAGCAAGGCGGTGATCGCCGACATCGCCTTCGATCCCGCCCTCGCCGACAAAGGGCGCGAGATCTACCTGAACGGCAACCCGGGCACCGGCGTCACCGCCTGTGCCACCTGCCACGGTCCACGCGCCCATGGCGCACTGTTTCTGCCTCGGCTCGCCGGGCAACACGCGAGCTATATCGAGCGCCAGATCCATGCCTTCATCGATCGCACCCGCCAGGCGCCCGATATGGTCATGCACTCGGTCGTGACCGCGCTCACCGAGGACGAGATCGTCGCCCTCGGTCAATACCTGAGCGGGCTCGACTGAGCCCGGCTCGACGCGTCGCTACCCGCTACATCACTTCGGACAGGCCCTCGCGCAGCAGCAGGTCTTCCTCGAAGTGCAGCACGTCGAGGCCCAGCGCATCGCGCGCCGATACCAGGCCGATCGGCTCGCCGGCGTCGTTGACCACCGGCACGTGGCGGAAACCACCCTCGAACATCATGTGCAGGGCATGGGCAAAGGGCTTGTCCGCGGTGATCGTCACCGGTTCCGCAGTCATGATCTCCGCCACCTTGGTGGCTGCCGGATCGCAGCCTGCCGCGACCACCTTGAAGACGATGTCGCGCTCGGTGCAGATGCCGACCAGGACACCCTTTTCGACCACCAGCACCGCGCCTTCGTCACGTTGCTCCTTGAGTCGGCATGCAGCGTCGCACACCGACAGATCGGACGGCACCATGACGAAGGGCTTTTTTTCGATGACTTTCTCTACGGGACGATCGGGCATGACGTGTCTCCTGTTCAGGCTTCCGGCACCGGACCGGCTGGTTCACAGAACCCGCTCGGGGCCGCTGGCGAAGGTGCTACCATGCGCCGCCCGATCCAGTCCGGCATAGGCATATGCGATTCTCGATCTCAGCGCTCGACGAAGCGCTAGCCCGGCAAGTCAAGCAAAAAATCCGCCAAAAGACCATGCCACCCGGCGCCCTGGGGAGGCTGGAAGCGCTGGCACTGCAGGTGGCGCTGGTACAAGGCACCGACTCACCGCGCCTGGACGCGCCCCAAATGCTTGTATTCGCTGCGGATCATGGGGCGGCACGGGATGGCATTTCGGCCTATCCGCAGGAAGTGACCTGGCAGATGGTGGCCAACTTCCTGCGCGGCGGCGCGGCAATCAACGTATTCACGCGTCGCCTCGGGATCGAACTGCAGGTGGTCGATGCCGGCGTCGCGCACGATTTTGGTGCCGTCCCCGGATTGACCGGTGCCAAACTTGCGCACGGCACCGCCAGCTTCATCGAGGGCCCGGCGATGAGTCGCGCCCAGTGCGAAGCGGCGATCGCCGAAGGGCGTTCGATCGCCCACCGGCTGGCCGAGGACGGATGTCGTGTCGTCGGCCTCGGCGAGATGGGCATCGGCAATACCAGCTCGGCTTCACTGCTGACCCATTGCCTGACGGACGCACCCCTGTCGGCGGTGACCGGTCGCGGCACCGGCCTCGACGACGCCGGTCTGGCGCGCAAGCAGGCGCTGCTCGAACGGGCTTTGGCCAGGGGCGGCCGCCCGCGCGAGCCGCTTGCCGCGCTTGCCGAATACGGCGGCTTCGAGATCGCGATGCTGGCCGGCGCAATGCTCGGCGCGGCAGAACGGCGCGTGCTGATCCTGATCGACGGATTCATCGTCACCGCCGCGGCGCTGGTGGCGCACGCGCTTGCGCCGGCGGTGCTGGACTATTGCGTGTTCGCTCACTGTTCGGAAGAGCCCGGGCACGCCCGCCAGCTGGCGCATCTGGGTGCCCGCCCGCTGCTGCACCTCGGCCTGCGCCTCGGCGAAGGCACCGGCGCCGCGCTTGCCTTTCCGCTGGTCCAGGCCGCCGTGGATTTCCTCAACGAGATGGCGAGCTTCGGGCAGGCCGGCGTCAGCGAGCGCCGTTGAGCCGCGTCGATGCGCTATCAATACGAACTCCTGCTGACCGCAATCGCATTCTTCACGCGCATCCCGATCCCTGCCGGAACGCCCTGGTCGCAGCACCGGCTGAACCAGTCGGCACGATACTTCCCGTGGGTGGGCTGGCTGGTCGGCGGCGCGGGCGCAGTCGTGCTCGCGCTGTCGCTGCTGGTGCTGCCGGCCGGCGTGGCGGTGCTGCTGTCGATGGCCGCGACGGTGCGACTGACCGGCGCCTTCCACGAAGACGGTCTGGCCGACGCCTGCGACGGGCTCGGCGGCGGCTGGCAGCGCGAGGACGTGCTACGGATCATGAAGGATTCACGGATCGGCAGCTACGGTGCAGCAGGTCTGGTGCTGATGCTGCTGACCAAGGCCTCGGCACTGACCGAACTGGCGACGATCGGGCCAATGCCGGCAGTCGCAGCCCTCATCGTCGCGCACGCACTGTCGCGACTGGCCTCGACGGCGCTGATCCACCGTCTCGAGTACGTGCGCGACGACGACAGCGCCCGGGCCAAGCCGCTCGCTCACCGCCTGCAGCGCAGCGAGTTGCTGATCGCGTCGGCCGGGGGCCTGCTGCCGCTGCTGATGCTGCCGCCGGTCGCAGCATTATCGGCCGCGTTGTCGGCCGCCCTGGTGAGCGCCTGGTTCGCCCGGATGCTCGTTCGCCGCCTCGGTGGCTACACCGGCGACTGCCTCGGCGCCGCCCAGCAGATCGCCGAGTTGGCCGCCTACCTGGCCATCCTGGCCTCATGCAGCTCTTCCTGATCCGCCACCCGCGAACCGAGGTGCCGGGCGGCATCTGCTATGGCCGCAGCGACGTCGGCCTGGCGCAACCGGTCACGGCCGACGCGACTCGCCTGGCCGCACTGCTGCCGACCGGCTGCGAGATCGTCAGCAGCCCGTTGCGGCGTGCCCGCCTGCTGGCCGAGGCACTCGGCCCGACCCGTATCGAGCCACGTCTTGCCGAAATGGATTTCGGCGAGTGGGAGTTGCGCCCGTTCGACACCTTGCGCGACGAACTCGACGCCTGGGCCGCCGATCCGCTCGGCTTCCGCCCGCCCGGCGGCGAGAGTGCGGCCGAGATGGCGGATCGTGCGCGGGCGGCGGCTGCAGAGCTGGTGCGCGGCGTCGCGCCGCTGGCAATCGTCGGTCACGGTGGACCACTACGGGCGATCGCGGGTGATCTGCTGGGCCTGCCGGCGCCGCGATGGCTCGCACTCGACTTCGACTTCGCCGCGCTGACCGAGCTCCGGGTCGAGCCCTGGGGCAGTACACTGCGTGGCTTCAATCGCTGATGCGCCGACGCCGGTCACGACCTTCGCCACCAGACGTGTCATCGCCGCAACAATTCCCCCACTCAATCCGCCCAGCCGTGACCGGATCCCGACCGGGCCCGGTAAGCTTCTGTATACTCCGGCATTTCGGGCGAAAGGGCGCTGTCGATCCGGGTCCAAGCACACCAGCCGGGCAGCCGGTCCATGACACCGGCGTCACGACACCCTGCCACGGTTCGCGTCGCGGCCCCGCCTGCAGATCCGTCCGTCGTTAGCGCGACCCGCAGCCCATGCCAAATAGCCCCAAGACCCTCGACACCAACACCCGCCGCCTTCTCGCCTGGCTCGACATGCACCTGGTGGACCACGGTTGCGTGCGGGCGGTGTACAACAACTTCCACGTGCTCGGCGGCGGCATGTACCGGTCGAGCCAGCCCAGCCCGCGACAGATCCGGCGCTACAAGGACCGCTACGGCCTGAAGAGCATCATCAACCTGCGCGGGGTGCACGACTACGGTTCCTTCCTGTACGAGGACGAGGTCTGCGCCGAGCTGTCGATTGCTCTGCACAACGTCAAGCTCTACTCGCGCACGCCACCCTCGGTCGAGGAAGTGCACACGATGGACGAGTTGTTCCGCACGATCGAGTATCCAGCGCTGATGCACTGCAAGTCGGGTGCCGACCGGGCCGGCCTGGGCGCCGCGCTGTACCGCATCCTGCGCCTCGGCCATCCGGTCGGACAGGCGGTCAGCGAACTCGACTGGCGCTACGGCCATTTCAAGCAGGCCAAGACCGGCGTCCTGGACTTCTTCTTTGCGCAGTATCTGGTGGACAATGCGCGTCAGCCGACCCCGTTTCTGCAATGGGTTGACACGGTCTATGACGAAGAGGCATTGAAGTCTCAATTTCACGAGGAAGGCTGGGCCAGTCTGGTGGTGGACAAGGTGCTGCATCGGGAATGAAGACCTCTCTGGCGCTCTACAGGCGGCTGCTGGGTTCGATTCGCCCGTATCGACGGGTGGTGGTGCTTTCGGTGCTGGCGATGGTCGTCGCCGCGGCGCTCGAACCGGTGCTGCCGGCCCTGCTCAAGCCCCTGGTCGACGAGAGCCTGATCAACAAGAACGAGACCGCCCGTTGGCAGATCCCCCTGTTCCTGCTGCTGGCCTTCCTGGTCAAGGGGCTGGCCGAGTACGGTGCCAGCGTGTCGAGCCAGTGGATCGCGCACAAGGCGATCACCGATCTGCGCCAACAGGTGTTTCGCCACCAGATGCACCTGCCGCTGGCGACGCACCTCGGCGAATCGGGCGGGCGCATGCTGTCGCGCATCCTGTACGACATCCCGCAGGTCGGCTCGGCATTGTCCAATGCCTGGATCATCGTCATCCGCGACACCATGGTGATCATCGGCCTGACCGGCTACCTGATCTATACGGCGTGGGAGCTGACGCTGATGATCGTCGCCATCGCGCCGGTGGTGGCCTGGCTGATCCGCGTCGCCAGCCGCAAGCTGCGCGGCTCGAACCGGCAGATGCAGGAGACCACCGGCGAACTCACCGGCGCGGTCGAGGAATCGCTCGCCGGCATCCGCGAGATCAAGCTGTTCGGCACTCATGAGCACGAGGATCGCCACTTCGCCGGCATCGCCGAACGCCTGCGCCTGCAGACCATGCGCGCGGTACGAGTGTCGGCAGCCAACGTGCCGATGGTCCAGGTGCTGGCCGCGGCGGCGGTGTCGGCCGTGATCTGGACCGCGACCGCGCTGTCCGCCCAGGACAAGCTGACGCCGGGCGAATTCGTCGCGTTCGTCACCGCGATGTCGATGCTGTTCGAGCCGATCCGCCGGCTGACCAACATCAATGCGGTGATCCAGCGCGGACTGGCCGGTGCACAGAGCATCTTCGAGTTGCTCGATACCGCGCCGGAGCCCGACACCGAGAGCGGCGAGCGCGCACCGGTAAGCGGCGCGATCCGCTTCGACCGGGTGTGCTTCCGCTATCCCGGCCAGGATGAATGGGCGATCGAGGACTTCAGCCTCGAGATCGCCCCGGGGCGCACGGTGGCGCTGGTCGGTGCCTCGGGCAGCGGCAAGACCACGCTGGTCAACCTGATCGCCCGCTTCTTCGAGCCCGAGCGCGGCCGCATCCTGCTGGACGACGCCACGCTGTGCTCGCTGCCGCTCGCCTGGCTGCGCGGCCAGCTCGGCTGGGTCGGCCAGCAGGTGGTGCTGTTCGACGATTCGATCGCCGCCAACATCGCCTACGGCCTGCCCGACACGCCGCGCGAGGCGATTGTCCGCGCGGCCCGGGACGCCCACGCCTGGGAGTTCATCGAAAAGCTGCCCGAGGGCCTGGACACCCGCGTCGGCACCAACGGCAGCCAACTCTCCGGCGGCCAGCGCCAGCGAATCGCGATTGCCCGCGCGTTTCTGAAGGATGCGCCGATCCTGCTGCTCGACGAAGCCACCTCCGCGCTGGACAACGAATCGGAACGGGCGGTCAAGGACGCGCTCGCGCGGCTTCGCCGCAATCGCACCGTGCTGGTGGTGGCCCACCGCCTGTCGACGATTCGCGATGCCGACGAGATCGTCGTGCTCGAGCGCGGCCGCGTCGTCGAACGCGGCAGCCACGAGACGCTGCTGGTCGCCGAAGGCGCCTACGCCCGGCTGCTCAAGAGCGGCGACGACGTGCTCGCCGACGTGCCTGCGCCGCCCGCCACCGTCGTGGAGACCGGCGGCGCATGAACGACAGCGCGGGCCAGACGCCGGCCGGGCAAGCACGCCGTGTGGCGCTGTATTTCGTCGCCTCGCCGCTGCAGTATCTGGCCGCGCGGCGCATCGCCGAGGATTTCGAGGCCGGCGCCCGACAGGTTCTGGTCTGGTACAAGCGCGGCGTGACGCCGGTGGTCCGCGAGCAGGACTGGGATGCCGCCGCCTACATGGCGTGGCCCCGCTGGGAGCCGCTGCCCGGCGCATTCGGTCGCCACCGCCGATTGCTCGCGAACATCCGCCAGGTGGCCGCCCTGGTCGGCGGCTGCGACGAGCTCACGATCCACAGCGCGGTATTCGACACCGAAGCGATCAACTATTTCCTGCGGGCCCTGCCGAAGGCCTGCGGCGCGAAAACGATGCGGGCACGCATCCTGCCCGACGGCATCATCAGCATCCGTCGCTACCCGCTCGGCGCGGCCAAGCGCATCGCCCAATATCTGCGCAAGCTGCGCCGGCTGGCGGCGCCGGAACTCGACTACTGGTGCTTCGACGGCGACCGCATCGGCTCGGACGCGCCGTTCTGCGATCGCATCTACGTCCTCCCCGGCCTGCCCCACGAATACCCCGACGCAAAGACCACTCGGCTGCCCGCGCTGGTCTCCGGCAGCGCGCTGAAGGACAGCGGCGAGGACGCGCCGCGCGCCCTGATCATCGGCCAGCCGCTGGCCGGCACCGGGCTGCTGAGCAGCGCCGACCGCGATGCGGTAGCCGCCGAGATGCGCGACTGGCTGGCGCGCCACGACATCGCCGAAGTCGACTACAAGGGCCACCCCAAGGACCCGGCGCGCGAACTGTCGATGCCCGGCGACCACATCCTCGAACTGGACGAGCCGCTCGAAGTCTGGATGAGCCACACGCCCTACGCCGCCGTGCTCGGCGTGCGCTCTTCGGCGCTGTTGTTCGCACGCCAGCTCTACGACGGCGCCACGCCGGTGCTGGCCTTCGGCTGGCAACGGGTGCGCTTCAAGTCAGAGGCGGAACGGCGCGACATGGAACGTACCTTCAGCGCCTGCGGAGTCGAGTTCGAATGAGGATGTCGGCCTGCGATCGCAACCATCCGGTGGCATGGGGGCCGTTGTCGCTGCCGTTGCCGGGGCTGATCGCCTGCCTGGCAGTGGCACTGATGATGCTTTCACCGGCCGGCGCCGGCGCGCTGCTGGTCGTGCTGGCTCTGTGGGGCATCGTCGCGATCCTGCAGGGCGCGCCGGTAACGGCGGACGAACGTGAATGGGCATGGCTCAGCCTGCTGATCCCGGCCGCCTACATCCTCAACATGGCGCTCGCCGGCTGGTCGATGCACCTGCTCGACCGGCCGATGCATCTGGCCTATGGCGTGCTGCTCGCCCTGCTGCTGTCGCGTGCCGGCCTGTCGATGCGCGCGTTCGCACTGGCGGCGGCGTTCGCGGCACTGGCCGCCGGCGCGATCGCACTGTACGAAGGGCTGCTGATGGGCCAGCCACGCGTATTCGGCCTCGGCGGACGCTGGAACGCCGTGCCCTTCGGCAACTTCTCGCTGCTGGTCGGCAGCGTCGCGCTGGCTGGCGCCCTCGCCTGCCGCCACGCATCGAGGCATCCCGCCCGTTGGCTGGCGGTCGGCATGCTGGCCTTCGCGGCCGGCACCTACGCATCGATGATGTCCGGCTCGCGCGGCGGCTGGCTGGCCCTGCCGGTTCTGGTGGTGATCGCGAGCTATGCCAGCCGCAGCATCCGCCGACGCCATCGTGTGATGATCATCGGCGGCCTGCTGCTGGCGGCGCTGGCCGCGTTCTCCGCGTCGGATTCGGTGCGCCAGCGGGTGGCCAGCGCGGTCGGCAATGTCGCTGCCTTCGTCCACGCGCCGGGAGAGCTCGACAACATGGACAACGCCAGCGGCATCCGGCTGGCGATGTGGCGCTGGGGCATCCGTCACTTCGCCGAGCGGCCATGGCGCGGCATCGGCTACGCCAACTTCCCGGCCTACCGGGCTGATGCCGTGGCCCGTGGCGAGATGCCCGCCCATTTCGACGATCTCGCCAATCTGCACAACGAAATCGTGTCGAGCCTCGCCTTCGGCGGTCTGCCGAGCGCACTCGCGGTGCTCGCCTTCTGGCTGCTCGGTCTGCGCTTCTTCCTGCAGCGATTGCGCGCGAGCGAAGCTGCGGCACCTCGATTCTTTGCCACCGCCGGACTGCTGGCCCTGGTCGGCACCGCGCTGTTCTCGATGACCGAGGGCCTGTTCGGTACTCGTCCGGGCACCTATGGTCTGACCCTGATGCTGGCGCTGCCCGCCGGCGCCCTGTGTCATCTGGCTCGCGACACCCGGCCGGAGAGAAGCTCGTGAGCGGCGACACCAAGGCACCGCGCACGGTGGTGGTTCACCACCGCAGCGGCATCGGCGACCTGATCTGGCACATCCCGTACTTCCGCGCAGTCGCCGCAACAAGCCGCGACGGCAAGGTGACGGTGATCGCGCGGCCGTCGTGCTGCGCGACCGACATCCTGAGCGCCGAACCGAGCATCGAGGCGGTCATCGAGTTCGATCGCCGGCCGCGCCCTGCCGAGCACCGCCGGGGCCGGCACGACGACTGGCGCGCCCAGTGGCAGTTCGCCCGCGAGCTGCGACGGCAGGGGTTCGATCGGGCAGTGATCTTTTCCGGGCGCATGCGCTACGGCCTGATCGCCTGGCTCGCCGGCATCGGCCAGCGCTCCGGGTTCGGCTTCACCGCCGGCGAACGCCTGTTCCTCAACAAGCCGCCGTTCATCCGACCCCACCGCGGAACCGGCAACTGGGTCTACCCGGAGGCGACGGCCTTCGCCATCGCGCAGGGTTTCGTCGCCGAACCACTGCTGCCCCGCCTGCAGGTGCCCGAGGCCCTGCGCGAGTCGGCAAGCGAGCGCTTGCAGGCGCTGCCGCGGCCACTCTACGCCCTCGCGATCGGCGCCTCCGAATCACGCAAGCGCTGGCCGATCGCCCATTTTGCCGAGCTCGCGCGCGGACTCACCGAACGGGGCTGTGGCGTCGTGCTGCTTGGTGGCACTGCCGAAGCGGACGACGCCGAAGCCATCCTGCGGGCGGTGCCAGCCGATCTGCGCAGCGCCGTGCTGGCGCTGGCCGAACGCTCGGTGCTGAGCAGCGCAGCCACGCTGGCGGTCAGCGATTTTTGCGTCGGCAACGACACCGGCATGCTCAACGTCGGCGCGGCCGTCGAATGCACTTGCCTCGGCCTGTTCGGTGCGACCCGGCCGCTGACCCACGACCCGCAGTTGCACGCGATCGAGGGCGAATCGATGGAGCTGATCGAATCCGGCCACGTGCTCGCCAGGCTCGCCCTGCTGGGCGCGCCCGGGTTCGCCGAGACGAGCATGCCGACGCCGCATGGCGAGGGCCTGACGTGAGCCCGCGCTACAGCGTCGTGATCCCGCTCTACAACAAGCACGCCCACATCGGTCGGGCGGTGGCCTCGGTGCTCGGCCAGGCCGTCCGCGATCTCGAGCTGATCGTGGTGGATGACGGTTCGACCGACGGCGGCGGCGATGTCGTGGCCGGCTTCGACGATCCGCGCCTGCGGCTGCTGCGACAGCCCAACCAGGGCGTCTCTGCCGCCCGCAATCGGGGCATCGCCGAGACCACCGGCCCCCGCGTCGCGCTGCTCGACGCCGACGATGAGTGGGCGCCCGGCTTCCTCGGCGAAATCGACCGACTGATCGCCGAATACCCGAATGCGATCATCCACGCCACCGCCTACCGCCTGTCCGCCGGCGGCCGCAGCCGCCCGATGTCGAACTGGAAGGCGATGCGAGACGGCCCCGAACGGCGGCTGATCGACTACCTCGATTGCCTGGGGCGCGATGTCTTCCCGTTTTCGGCCAGTTCGGTATGCGTCGCGCGAACGGCGTTCGAGCGCGCCGGCGGCTTCGATACGGGGCTTGCGGTCGGCGACGACGTGCTGATGTGGATCCGGCTGGCACAACAGGGCATGGTGGCCTGGAGCAGCGCCGAACTCTCCTTCTATCACCGCGACGCCGAGAATCGCGCCCTCGAGCACCCGCGGCGACTCGAGCGCGAGCTCGATTTCCTGGATCACCTCGTCGCGCATTGCCGCGGCGACTGGCATGACAGCGCCTCCGCGCCGGCGCTGCGCCGATTCGTATCGGGCAAGATTGCCGGCACCGCCGCCCGTCTGCTGCGCGTCAACGACGCGTGCCGAGCGCGGCAGTGCCTCGACCGCAATCGCGACCTGCTGCTCTACCGCCATGCGCTGCGCATCGAGGCCCGTCTCATCCGCCACGGCATTGCTCGCCGACTGGCCGGCCGGGCGCGCGAGCAGGCGAAGCACGAGGGTCGCGGCTGATGCAACGGCACGTCTTCGCGACCTGCACCGGAATCCATCCGATGTCGCCGGCAAGGCAGCGTCCGACGACGGCGGCCATCGGCGCCAGCCCGGTGACCCGGGTCACCGCGAAAAACCTGCACGATCGCAGCCTGCCGGCGCCGGGCTTCAGGAATTCCCGGTAGGCAGCGGCGATGCGCATCCTGCAAATCCTTCACAACCACAAGGCCGGCGGCGCCGAGAACCACCTCGCCGCGCTGAGTGAAGGGCTGCGCGCCCGCGGCCACGAGATCGAGTTCGTCGGCGCCGCGAGTTCTCGGGTCGCGGGGATGATGGGCGCCGCCGGGTTCCCGGTGCACGACCTCGACTTCCGCGGCCACTACGACCTGCCGTCGCTGTACAGGCTGGTGGCGCTGGCCCGCCGCGGCCGCTTCGACCTGATCCACACCCATCTGGTCCGCGCCGCCCGCTATGGCCGACTGGCCGCCGCCGCCAGCCGCACACCGTTGACCTGCACCGTGCATGACCTGTTGAGCTGGCGCCACTATCCACGCCGCAGCCGGATCATCGCGGTCTCCGACGCGGTGCGGCGGAATCTTGTCGACAAGGGCTTCGACGCCGGCCGCATCCACGTGATCCACCCGGGCGCGCGCGACTGCAGCCTCGGCGACGGTACCGCAGAGGCACGGGTCGAGGCCCGAGCCGAACTCGGCCTCGACGACGACACCACCGCCATCGGCATCATCGGTCGGGTCGCGGAGGTCAAGGCCCACGATGTCGCGCTCGAAGCCATCGGACAGCTGGCCGCACTGACTGCCCGGCCCTTCCGCCTCGTCATCGTCGGCCCGCTGACCGGCTGGGGTCGTGAGCTCCAGGCGCGCTGCACACGACCCGAGGTAAGCTGGCTCGGTGCGCGCCAGGACATTCCGCGTCTGCTCGCGGCGATCGACATCTGCATCCAGCCCTCCCTCAGCGAAGGCATGCCGCTGGCCCTGATGGAAGCCGCTTCGGCCGCCAAGCCGGTGGTCGCAAGCAAGGTCGGCGGCGTGCCGGAGATCATCGAGGACGAGCACAGCGGGCTGCTGATCCCACCGCGCTCGGCCAGCGAACTGGCCGCCGCCCTCGCCCGGCTGATCGAGCGGCCCAGCGAGGCTCGACGATTCGGCGAGTGCCTGCACGGCCGCTTCGCCAGCGAATTCTCGCTGGCGGTGATGGTCCAGCGAACCGAGCAGCACTATCGCGCCATGCTCCAGGGTGACCGATGAAGCGGGTACTGGTGGTACGCAGCTCGGCGATCGGAGACGTGGTCTTCGCGTCACCGTTCGCGGCGGCGCTGAAACGCCGCCATCCCGATGCCCATCTGGCCTGGCTGGTCGAGCCCGGCATCCACGAACTGATCGAGGCGGACCCGGCCATCGACGAACTGATCCTTTGGCCGAAGGGCGAATGGCGCCGGCTGATGCGCGAACGCCGGCTGGTCGAGCTCGCCCGCACCGTGCGGCGCTTTGCGCGCACGCTGCGCGAACGGCGCTTCGATACCGCGATCGACCTGCAGAGCCTGCTCAAGAGCGGGCTGCTGACCTGGATGTCGGGGGCGCCACGACGCATCGGCCTCGGCTCGCGCGAAGGCAGCCAGTGGTTGATGACCGAGGTCGTCGCGAAGGGCGGCGACGACCGTCGCATCAGTTCGGAGTATCGCTACCTCGCCGAACAGCTCGGCTTCGATACCAACGATTTCCTGCCGCGGTTGCACGTCGCCGGGCCGGTCTCCGACCGCGTCCACGCCTTGCTTGCCGAGCGCGGGCTCGCGCCGGGCGGCTACGCGGCGCTTGCGCCATTCACGACGCGGCCGCAGAAGCATTGGTTCGAAGACGCCTGGCAGGCGCTGCTGCCGCGGCTCGCGACCGAGCTCGGCCTGCGCCCGGTGATCCTCGGCGGCCCCGCCGACCGGGCCGCCGCCGAACGCATCGCCGCGGCCGAACCGCGAACGGTGGTGCTGGCCGGTGACACCCGGCTGCCGGAAGCGGCGGCGCTGGTGCGCGACGCTGCCCTGCTGATCGGCGTCGATACCGGCCTGACCCACATGGGCATCGCCTTCGCCCGACCGACGGTCGCACTGTTCGGTTCCACCCGCCCCTATCTCGACACCGGCCGCGACAACGCCCGCGTCATCTGGCTCGGACTCGAATGCTCGCCCTGTCGGCGCCGGCCGACCTGCAACGGCGCCTTCACCTGCCTGCGGGACATCTCGGCCGATGCGGTGCTGCGTGAGGCCGCGCAGGTGCTCGGTTGATGAAGGTGCTGCACGTCGAATCCGGCCGCTACCTGTACGGTGGCGCGCGCCAGGTCCTCTACATCCTCGAAGGGCTGAAGGCCCGCGGCGTGGACAACCTGCTGGCCTGCCCGGCCGGCAGTGACATCGCGGCGGCGGCCGGCGATGCCGCGCAGGTGTTCGAACTGCCCATGCGCGGCGATGCGGATGTCCCGCTCGCGCTGCGCCTATACCGGCTGATGCGGCACCAGGCACCCGATCTCGTGCACCTTCACAGCCGCCGCGGCGCCGATCTCTTCGGCGGCATCGCCGCGCGCATGGCGGGCCTGCCGTGCGTGCTCTCGCGTCGCGTCGACAATCCCGAGCCGCGCTGGCTGGTGGGGCTGAAGTATCGTCTGTTCGATCATGTCGTGACGATCTCGGAGGGCATCCGACAGGTGCTGCTCGACGAAGGCCTGGCGGCCGACAAGGTGAGCTGCGTGCGCAGCGCGCTCGATCCGACGCCGTATCTTGCGTCCTGCGACCGCGCCGCGATGCGACGGGGCCTGGGCATTGCCGAGGACGCGCCGGTGGCGGCGATGGTGGCCCAGCTGATCGAACGCAAGGGTCATCGTCACGTGCTGGCGGCCTTGCCCCGCGTGCTCGAACGCCACCCGTCGCTGCACCTGCTGGTCTTCGGTCGCGGCCCGCTGGAGGATTCGCTGCGGCAGGCGATCGTCGACGCGGGGCTGGCCACTCAGGTGCACCTGATGGGCTTCGTCGATGACCTGCCTGCCCGACTTGGCTGCATCGACCTGTTGCTCCACCCGGCCGACATGGAAGGCCTCGGCGTCTCGCTGCTACAGGCCGCCGCTGCCGGCGTGGCGATCGTCGCGAGCCGCGCCGGCGGCATGCCCGAGGCGGTCGAGGACGGCGTCACCGGGCTGTTGATCGCGCCCGGTGACGTGGACGCGCTGGCGGCCGCGGCGATCCGCCTGCTCGACGACCCGGCACTGCGGGCGCGCATGGGCGCGGCCGGCCGCCGCCGGGTACTGGCCGAGTTCTCGGTCGACACCATGTGCGACGGTAATCTCGCGGTCTATCGCCGACTGCTCGGAAACGCGGCGCCATGAAATCGCTGCACCTGATCGGCAGCAAGCACATGGGTGGTGCCGAGCGCTGGTTCGCCCGATTCCTGCCCGCGATGCAACGCCATGGCGAGACGGTCGAGGCTGTGGTGAGACGTGGTTCCGACATCGCGCGGCAATTGCCGCCCGGGCTGCCGACCCGGCATCTCGGATTCCGCACGGTGTGGGATCCGCTGTCGCGTTTCGAGGTGTCGCGGCTGCTGGCGACCAGTGACGCGCCGATCGTGCAGACCTACATGGGCCGGGCCACCCGACTGACGCGGCTGCCCCCGGGCGGCGGCCGGGTGCACGTGTCGCGCCTCGGCGGCTACTACAAGCTCGACCCATTCGTCCATGCCCACGCCTGGATCGGCAATACCCGCGGCCTGTGCGACTGGATGATCCGTGGCGGCCTGCCGGCGGCGAAGGTGTATCACATCACCAACTTCGCCGATCCGGCGCGCGATGTCGCACCGGAAGAACTCGATGCCCTGCGCACCGACATCGCGCTGGCGGACGACGAACTGCTGATGGTCACCGCCGGCCGCCTGCTCGACGTCAAGGGCCACCGCTACCTGATCGACGCCCTCGCCCGCCTGCCGGCCGAACTCGACGGCCGCCGCCTGCGCCTGGCAATCCTCGGCGACGGCGACCTGATGGACGCCCTCGCCGAGCAGGCCCGCCAGGCCGGTGTCGCCGACCGGGTGCTGCTGGCCGGCTGGCAGCGCGAGCCGGCGCCCTGGTTTCGGCTCGCCGATCTGGTGGTCTTTCCGAGCCGCGATCCGGAGACCCTCGGCAACGTCATCCTCGAGGCCTGGGCCTACGGCCGACCGCTGGTGTGCACGGCCTTCCGCGGCGCACGGGAAATCACCCGCCAGGGCGAGGACGCGTGGGTGGTGCCGTGCGACGATGCGCCTGCGCTTGCCGGCGGCATTCGCACCGTGATCGACGACCGGGCGCTGCAGCAGCGCATGGTCGCAGCCGGCCTGCAGCGCATTGCCAGGGATTTCGGCGAGGCCGCAGTCATCGGTCAATATCGTGCGTTGTACGCCGATTTGCTGGACAATCGCTGAATGGACGGCGCCGGCATCAACATCCTGATGTATCACCAGGTCGGGCGATTCGAGCCGATGAAGGCCCATCGCTCGACCTACTGCGACCATCGCCGTTTCGCATCGCAGATGCGCTACCTCAAGCGTTTCGACTACACCGTGCTGTCGTTGCCGTCGGCCCTCGCCTGCCTGCGCGGCGAGCGGCCGATTCCGCCGCGGGCGGTCGTGCTGACCTTCGATGACGGCTACGAGAACTTCTACGAATACGCCTGGCCGGTGCTCCGGCAGCACGGCTACCCGGCGATGGTGTATCTGATCTCGAGCATGCTCGGACAGCCGTCACGCTGGTTCGCGGCCGACGGCCGGGACACGCCGCCGCTGATGAGTGCAGCCCGGGTGCGCCAGTTGCGCGCCGAAGGAGTCGATTTCGGCGCCCATTCGGTCAGCCATGTCCGGCTCGCCAAGCAGCAGGACACCGCGCAGATCCGGCGCGAGGTGTTCGACTCGAAGGCGATGCTGGAAGACGTGCTGGGCGAGGCGGTGCCGCATTTCTGCTACCCCTACGGCAGCCACGATCGCCGCGTCGTCGACGCGGTGGCCGACGCCGGCTTCGAGTCGGCCACCACCTGCGTTCGATCGCCGGCAACGCACGCCGACGATCCGCTGACCCTGCCGCGCAAGGCGATATCCTTCGGCGACAATCTGATCGGCTATTTCTGGCGCCTGCACGTCAAGAACACGTCGAAGGTGCCGGTGATCCGGCGCGAAGGCATGAGCTTCGCCGCGCGCGGCGTCGCGGTCGCGGCGGCAGGCGCCGGACCGCTGCGCAGCTAGGCGCAGCCCGACGGGAGATTTCGGCAAGGGCAGGCGCCGGCGCGAAAGTGCCGCACAAGCCTGCCGACGACGTTCAACTGCCGCCGAGCCTCAGCAGCAACATCAGATTGCCGATCGCGATCGCGGCGATTCCGGTCCAACGCCGCGAGCGGCGGGGGAAGTCGGCATCGAATCCGGTGGCGAGTGTGCGCGCCAGCAGTCCGCCCCCGAGGACCACAGCACCGGCCGAAACCGACAGCCCGAGCAGATAGGCGGTCAGCGGCGCCGGTTCCGAACCGACGATCGCCCCGGCCAGCGCCATGCCGTGGAACAGCGCGGCAGAGCCGATCATCGCGGCCGTCCACCACGGTCCGACGTCGCGTCGGGACAACGCGGCGGCGCCGACGCCGACCAGGGTCAGGACGCACAGGGGCTCGGCCAGCGGCATCGTCAATCCGGAAACCGCGGCCAGCACGCCTGCGAGGATTCCGATCGCCAGCGCCATCACCGACGGCGATTGGTGGCGCAGCGGTCGAAACGCCAGCAGCATCGCGGTGGTCAGCAGATAGAGGAAGTGATCCGGGCCGATGAACGGATGCGCGAGACCGGAGACGAAGCCCTCCAGCAGGCTCCCGGGGGTGGCGCCGTCCATCAGGTGATGGGCGCTCGCCGCCGGTGACATCGCGAGGCCGGCGATCGAACAGACGGCGCCAGCCGTCATCGGAATGCGGGAGGACGCGAGGTGGGTGCGGTCGCAGGCCACCGCATATTCCGGTCGTCGCATGCTATTCAGGATGAGTATCGATTGCGCGAACTATGCAGACGATTTTCGCCGGCGCCAAGACCAGCGGCGTCATGACGGCAAAATATGTCACGACGCCGGACGAAATGTTCGTCCGACCGCCCGTGCGCCCGGCACGCGGGGCTTCGACCCAAGACGCCGACAGGCGACCGCCGCGTGCGCGACGGCTGCGAGCGCCCGGCCAGCGAACCTACCTGCTGCCGCTACGATCCGCCCGTCAACAACAGTAACCAGACGACGCAGGCGTTGGCGATCGCCACCAGGACCGCCGCGCTGCCAATGTCCTTGGCCCGCTTTGACAGGGGATGCGGCGCCATCGACACCCGATCGACGATGGCCTCGATCGCCGAGTTCAGCAATTCGACGATCAGCACCAGCAACAGGCTACCGAGCATCAGCGCCCGCTCGATGCCGGAGTCACCGAGCCACAGCGCCAGCGGCGCCAGTACGATGCAGGCGAGGACCTCCTGCCGAAACGCAGCTTCGTGGGCGAAGGCGGCAGCCAGACCTTCCCGCGAATAGCCGAACGCCCGCAGGATGCGGCCGATGCCGTCGTTGTGCTTGTGGCAACCTTGATCGTCTTGGGTCATCGACCGTGATCCGAATTCGAAGGGCCCCGGCGGGGCGCTGCGGCGCTTGCGGCGCGCACATCGACCGACCGGCCATTGTTCACGAGGTGCGCAACTGCGACGTGTGGGCAGCAGTATGCCCGAGCCGCACGAAGGCCGTCCCGGGTCGGGCCGCTGTGCCTGGATGACCACGCGGCGAAACCGGGCTAGGATCGCGGTGATGCCCAACCATCTCGCCGACCTCTCCCACGCGATCCAGCTCGCGGTCGCACCGGTCTTCCTGCTGACCGGCATCGCAACGCTGATCAATGCGATGAATACCCGACTCGGCCGCATCGTCGATCGACGCCGGGCGGTCAACAAGCGCGTGCAGGAAGGACTCGCCGAGGCCGGACGCCAGGCGGCCGAGTTCGAGCTCGCGTTGCTCAAGCGCCGTGGCCAGCTCATCTACACCGCGATCTTCTTCGAGGTGCTGAGTGCCCTGCTGGTGTGCCTGGTGGTGGCCGGGGCGTTCTTCGGCACCTTGGTCCGCTTCGATCTCGCGATCACCGTGGCCGTCACCTTCGTCGCGGCGATGATCTCGATGATCTGCGGCCTGGGTCTGTTCCTGCGCGAGATCTACCTGGCGGTGCGCTCCCATACCCACTGGGAGCCGTGAACCCGACCGGAGCAATGTCGATGTCCTGGCCCGACCTGGCCGAGTTGAGTCACCACGCACTCGACTGGCTGACCACCCTGTTCGTCTTCGCGATCGGCGTCGGCGTGCTGGCAATCGTCTGGATGTACTTCGTCGACCGCTTGCAGACACGCAGCACGATCCGCCGCAACTTTCCGGTGATCGGTCGCTTCCGTTTCCTGTTCGAGCACCTCGGCGAGTTCTTCCGGCAGTACTTCTTCGCGATGGACCGGGAGGAACTGCCGTTCAACCGGGCACAGCGCAACTGGGCATACCGTGCCGCCAAGAACGTGGACAACACCGTCGCCTTCGGCTCGACGCGCAACATCCACGCCACCGGTTCGGTGCTGTTCCTGAACTGCCCTTACCCGACCCTCGACGAGGACGCCCGCGCGGCGGCACCACTGCAATTCGGGCCGTATTGCCGCGAGCCCTACGTCACCGCGAGCTTCATCAACATTTCGGGCATGAGTTTCGGCGCCCTGTCTGCCCCGGCCGTGCGCGCCTTGTCGCGCGGCGCCAGGCACGCGGGCTGCTGGATGAATACCGGCGAGGGAGGCCTCTCGCCCTACCATCTCGAAGGCGGCTGCGATCTGGTGTTTCAGATCGGCACCGCCAAGTACGGCGTGCGCGACATGGACGGGCGACTGTCCGACGAGCGCCTGAGGGAGATCGCGGCCCATCCGCAGGTGAAGATGTTCGAGATCAAGCTCAGCCAGGGGGCAAAGCCAGGCAAGGGCGGCATCCTGCCGGCCGTCAAGGTCAGCGAGGAAATCGCTCGGATCCGCGGCATCCGCGCCGGTCACGACTCGATCAGCCCGAACCGACACCCCGAACTGCACGGCGAGGCGGACCTGCTCGACCTCGTCGCCCGGGTTCGGGACGTGACCGGCATACCGGTCGGCCTCAAGCTGGTGATCGGCAGCAGCGACTGGCTGACCCGCTTCACCGCCGAGATCCACCGCCGCGGCATCGAGTCGGCGCCCGATTTCATCACGGTCGACGGCGCCGAAGGCGGCACCGGTGCCGCACCTCAACCGCTGATCGACATGGTCGGACTGCCGCTGCGTGAGGCCCTGCCGCTGCTGGTCGATGCCCTGCACGGCAGCGGCCTGCGCGACCGCATCCGGGTGATCGCCTCGGGCAAGCTGATGGTCCCGGGGCAGGCGGCCTGGGCCCTGTGCCTCGGGGCCGACGTGGTGGTCACGGCGCGCGGCTTCATGTTCGCGCTGGGTTGCATCCAGGCCCTGCAATGCAACCGCAACACCTGCCCGACCGGCGTCACCACCCATGATCCGCGTCTGCAGCGGGGCCTGGTACCGGCCGACAAGGCGCTGAGAGTGGCCAGCTACCATCGCAACCTGAGCCACGAGATCGAGATCATTGCCCACTCCTGCGGCGTGGCGTCGCCGCGGCTGCTGGCCCGGCACCACGCCCGCGAGGTGCAGGAGAACGGCCGCTCGGTGCCGCTCGACCAGCTGTTCCCGTTGCCCACCGCAGCTGCGGTGCCGCTCGGCAGTGGCGGGCGGCCAGGGCCGTAACATGAAGCACGGGCGGCGGCCGTGGCCGTCGCCCGTGCGCTAAGGTCGGCGACCGGCGTTCAGTTGAAGCTCAGCGGCCCGCAGACCAGGTCACCTTCGTCCTCGAAGGCATAGTGCATCGGCTCGGCCACGACCATGTCGGCGGCGGTCGCCGTCCGCGCTGCAAACAACTGGTCATGGACGTCGCCTTCGCTCTGGAAGGCGTGGCGCGAGTCGCCCACCGACTGCACGCTGGCCGTGGCGGTGCCGAGCGATGCGAGCAGACGGTCCTCGATGTCGCCTTCGCTGTCGAAGGCTGCGGCGGATCCGACCAGTCCGACCGAGAGGGCGATGGCGATGGCGATCTTGTTGCTGTTCATGGCTGTTCTCCTTGGGTTTTCCGGTTGAGGGCGTCTTTGCTCGCCCTTGCCGAATAGACGCCTGCCCGCGTCACCCCTTACAGCCATGCCTTCAGCCTTGCCGCCGGCGGCGTCCAGCCGCCCAGCCGCGCGGCGACCTGCCGCGAGGGCCCGACACCGCCCGGTGCAGGGCCTGCACCTCCTCGCGCAGCCGGACCAGTTCGCGCCGCATCCCTTCCTCCGCTTCCGGCAGGTGGGCGATCGCCGCGTGCTCCTGCTCACTGACCCGATCCATTGCATTGACGATGATCGCGATGAACAGGTTCAGCATCGTAAAGGTGGCCACCAGGATGAACGGAATGAAGAAGGCCCAGGCGTAGGGGAAGGTCTCCATCACCGGGCGTGCGATGCCCATCGACCAGCTCTCGAGCGTCATGATCTGGAACAGCGTGTACAGAGAACGGCCGATCGAACCGAACCACTCCGGGAACGCCCCGGCGAACAGGCTGGTGGCGATCACCGCGAACACGTAGTAGAGGATCGACAGCACCAGTGCGATCGACGCCAGCCCGGGGATGGCGGCGAGCAACGCGCCGACGACGCGCCGCATCGACGGCACCATGCTCAGCAGGCGAAGGACGCGCAGCACGCGCAGTGCGCGCAGCACGGCAAACGGCCCGCTCGCCGGGAACAGCGCGATGGCGACGACGGCGAAGTCGAACGCGCTCCAGGCGTCGCGCCAGAAGGCGCGCCCATGGACGGCCAGGCGCGCGGCGATCTCGATGACGAATACGGCGAGAATCAAGCGGTCGAGGCCGATGATCAGCGGGCCTGCGGCGGCCATCGCCGCCGGCGAGGTCTCGAGGCCGAGCAGTACCGCATTGACGACGATCAGCGCGACGATGGTACGCTGGAAATCGGTGCGCGCGAGCAGGTCGCGCAGCCGGGCCTTCAGGCTCCGGCCGGCGACCAGCGCGTCATCGACGGCATCGGCGTCGGCTTGCATACCGGTGTGCGCCATCTGCGCTCACTCCTGCGGCAGGGCGGGCAACGGAACGCGTCGCGACGTGAAGATGCCTCGCAGCCGATCAAGCTGGCGCCCGAGCGCACGCCCGGCGCGGCTCGCCGAGCGGCTGACCGCCAGGTACAGATCCTCCTCGCGATCCTCGATGACGATGTCCGGCAGGCCGCCGACCCGCAGGTGCATGGTGCAACACTTGTCGACACCGCCACGAGGACCATTGTCGTCGCGCAGCCGCACCGTGACACGGCTGATGCGATCGCGGTAGCGGGTCAGCGCGAAGCGGACGCGCCGCTCGACGTGGCGTTGAAGCGCTTCGGACAGTGCAAAGTCACGGGCCTGGATATCGAGTTGCATGCGTGCTCCTGTCACCACAGGGGAGTTATCGACAGGACCCATCTTAGGGCAGCGCTTGAATCAATAAAAACAGAATAATATTTCTGTGGTGTTCGAAAATATTTGACAAATGCCGGCAGCACCGTGGCAGTCGCGGGCCGGCGCCGCTTCAATCGTGCCGAAGCAGACCGAAGCGCCGCAGCTTGCGATACAAGGTCCGCTCCGAGATCCCCAGCCGATCCGCCAGCGCCCGGCGGCTGCCGGTGTGTGCGGCCAGTGCCGCGACCAGGGCGCGCCGCTCGACCGCCGCCAGGGCTCCGCCCTCCAGCGGGTCGCGGCCGGACGACGCCACCCTGGCGTCTCCGTCGTCGCCGTCGAGTTTCAGGTGGTGGCGCCGGATCTCGTCGCCATCGCACATCAGACTGGCGCGCTCGAGCAGATTGCGCAGTTCGCGGACGTTGCCGGGGAATCGGTACGACAGCAGCGCCGCTTCGGCGCCCGGGCCGAGGCGCAGGCTGCGCTCGGGTGCCACCCGCGCGAGCAGCGCGCCGGCCAGCAGCGGAACGTCATCGACCCGCTCGCGCAGCGGCGGCACGTCGATCGGGAAGGTATTGAGGCGGTAATAGAGATCCTGACGGAAACCGCCACGCGCGACCATTGCCCGCAGGTCGCGGTGGGTTGCCGAGATCACGCGGATATCCGCCTTGCGCAGTTCGCTCGAGCCGACTCGGCGGTAGGTGCCGGTTTCGAGCAAACGCAACAGCTTGACCTGCATGCCGAGCGGTATGTCGCCGACCTCATCGAGGAACAGCGTGCCACCGCTGGCCGCTTCGACCAGGCCGGTCCTGCGCTGGGTGGCGCCGGTAAACGCCCCGCGCTCGTGGCCGAACAACTCGCTCTCGAACAGGGTCTCGGGCACTCCGGAGCAGTCGACGACGACGAAGGCCTGGCTCGACCGCCGGCTGGCGTCGTGAATCGCAGCGGCAACGAGTTCCTTGCCGGTACCCGATTCGCCCTGCAGCAGCACCGTGGCCTCCGACGGCGCGACCCGGGCCACCAGTCCTAGCATCGCCTGGAACGACGCAGCCCGCCCGACCAGTCCGGCCTGGGCCGACAGGCCTCGCGCGACATCGAGCGGCGCCAGCTTCTCGATGAAGTAGCGGGCGCCGCCGGCGGCATCGCGCACCGGAGAGAGCTCGATGCTCTCATAGGCCTCGCCGTGGGGGGTATGGTGCAAATGCACCACCCGTTCCCGTTGACCGGACTCGAGGGAGCGGGCCAGCGGGCAGGCTTCTCCGGCCTGGTCACAGGGGACCGCATAGTGGTGTGAAACCTCGTAGCAGGTGCGCCCGATGACTTCCTGGCGGGCGCCGTGCGCGCGTCGATAGGCGGCATTGGCAGCCAGGATCCGGTAATCCCGATCGAACAGGATGTGGGGTTCTTCGAAGGACTCGAGGAAGGAGACCAGTTCGGCGAGCGGGCGCTGGACGTCGTTCATGATATCTGCCACTTATGGCAGTCTTGCCGCCATTCGTGACTGCCAGTTTGTCACATCCGCCCTACCCCAGTCCACGCGAGCGCGATAAGGCCTTGATTGTGCGGCTTGCCGAGGCATGCGTCAGGGTGGCACGGCTCTTGATATGGGCTATCCGTACCGCACATCCATGCGCCCGCCATGAACGACCAGAAACTGATCCGCAAGCTCGCCCTCGTCATCGTCGTCAAGCTCGCCCTGCTGACTGCGCTGTGGTGGCACTTCGTCCGCGATCACGACCGCGTCCTCGAGGCCGACTCGGTCGCCGTGCATATCGGTGCGCGCCCCCAACCGACAACGGAAGGAACCTCCCATGGTCAGTGAGCAACTGGTCGATCTCTCGCGGCTGCAGTTCGCCGCCACCGCGATGTACCACTTCCTGTTCGTGCCGCTGACCATCGGCATGGTGTGGATGCTGGTCATCATGGAGTCGGTCTATGTCATGACCGGCAAGCAGGTGTACAAGGACATGACCCGCTTCTGGGGCAAGCTCTTCGGCATCAACTTCGCCCTCGGCGTCACCACCGGTATCACGCTGGAGTTCCAGTTCGGCACCAACTGGGCGTACTACTCCCACTATGTCGGCGACATCTTCGGCGCCCCGCTGGCGATCGAGGGCCTGATGGCCTTCTTCCTCGAGTCCACCTTCATCGGATTATTCTTCTTCGGCTGGGACCGCCTGTCGCGCAAGCAGCACCTGCTGGTCACCATCCTGATGGCGGTCGGCACCAACCTGTCGGCGCTGTGGATCCTGATCGCCAATGGCTGGATGCAGAGTCCGGTGGGTGCCGAGTTCAGCTACCAGACGATGCGCATGGAAATGACCGACTTCTGGGCCATCGTCTTCAACCCGGACGCCCAGGCCAAGTTCGTGCACACCGTCTCGGCCGGCTACGTCACCGGCGCGATGTTCGTGCTGTCGATCTCCGCCTTCTACCTGCTGCGCGGCCGCGACATCGAGTTCGCCAAGCGCAGTTTCCGCATTGCCGCCGCCTTCGGCCTGGCGTCGGCGCTGTCGGTGATCGTGCTCGGCGACGAGTCCGGCTACACGGTGGGCGAAGCCCAACAGACCAAGATCGCGGCGATGGAAGCGATGTGGGAAACGGAGCCGGCGCCGGCCGGCCTCAAGCTCATTGCCGGCATCAACGAATCCGAGATGAAGAACGACTGGGAGATCGAGATCCCGTGGGTTCTCGGCCTGATCGGGACCCGCTCGATCGACAAGCAGCTGCCGGGCATCAAGGACATCCTGGTCGAGAATCGGGCCCGGATCGTCTCGGGCATCGCGGCGGTCAAGGCCCTCGAAGCGGTGCGCGCCGACGCCGGCGACGAAGAGGCCAAGGCCACCCTCGAGCGCCACATGTCCGACCTCGGATTCGGTCTGCTGCTGCGCAAGTACGTCGCCGACATGGATCAGGTCACGCCCGAGATCATCGACCGGGCAGCGCGCGACACCATTCCGCGCGTGACACCGATGTTCTGGGCCTTCCGCGTGATGGTCGCACTCGGTTTCTGGTTCCTGGCCCTGTTCGGCAGCGCGCTGTGGTTCTCGGTCAAAGGCGATTTCGCCGACCGGCGCTGGCTGCAGCGCGCCGCGCTGTGGTCACTGCCACTGCCGTGGATCGCCTGCGAGGTCGGCTGGTTCGTCGCCGAGTATGGTCGCCAGCCCTGGACCATCTACGGCGTGTTGCCAACCCACCTGTCGGTGTCGACCCTCAGCGTGTCATCGCTCTACGGCTCGCTCGCCGGCTTCGTCGGCTTCTACACCCTGCTGCTGATCGTCGAGATGTTCCTGATGATCAAGTTCGCCCGCCTCGGCCCGGGCAGCCTCGGCACCGGCCGCTACACCAACGAACCGGCCCACGCCTGAATCGGGAGATCGTCATGCCAATCGACTATGAAACCCTGAAGGTGATCTGGTGGCTGCTGGTCGGCGTGCTGCTGGTCGGCTTCGCCATCATGGACGGCCACGACATGGGCGTCGGTACCCTGCTGCCCTTCGTCGGCCGCGACGACGTCGAGCGCCGGGTCGTGATCAACACCGTCGGTCCCCACTGGGACGGCAACCAGGTCTGGTTCATCACCGGTGGCGGCGCCATCTTCGCCGCCTGGCCGCTGGTCTATGCCACCGCCTTCTCCGGCTTCTACTGGGCCATGCTGGCCGTGCTGTGGGCGCTGTTCTTCCGTCCGGTCGGCTTCGACTACCGTAGCAAGCTGGCAAGCCCGCGCTGGCGCTCGGCGTGGGACTGGGGCCTGTTCGTCGGCGGTGCCGTACCACCGCTGATCTTCGGCGTCGCCTTCGGCAACCTGCTGCAGGGCGTGCCGTTTTACTTCGACAACCAGCTCGTCTCGTACTACGAGGGCAGCTTCTGGGCACTGCTCAATCCGTTCGCCCTGCTGTGCGGCGTGGTCAGCACGGCGATGATCACGTTTCATGGTGCCATCTACCTGATGCACCGCACCGACGCTTCGGTCCATGCCCGCAGCCGTACGGCGATGCTGGCCTTCGGCTTCCTGCTGCTGGCCGGCTTCAGCGCGGCCGGGATCTGGCTGCAGTTCATCCCCGGCTATGTCATCAGCAGCCCGGTCGTCCCGGGGGCCCTGCCCGATCCGCTGGCCAAGACGGTGGTGCGCGAAGCCGGCGCCTGGATGGGCAACTACCGCCGCGTGCCGGTCACCGTCGCCCTGCCGGTGCTCGCCTACCTTGCGACGCTGTCGGCCATGTGGTTGGCGACCCGGGGTCGCACGCTGCTGGCCTTCGTCGGCTCGTCGCTTGCCATCGTCGGCGTGATCGGCACCGCCGGCGCCAGCATGTTCCCGTTCGTGATGCCGTCTTCCAGCGACCCGCGTTCCAGCCTGACGGTGTGGGACAGCGTCTCGAGCCACCTGACACTCACCATCATGTTCTTCGCGACGCTGATCTTCATGCCGCTGATCGTCGCCTACACCAGTTGGGCGTACCGGGTGATGTCCGGCAAGGTCACGGCGGCCTACATCCGCGAAAACAGTCATTCGGCCTACTGAAGGGAGATTCGATCATGTGGTATTTCGCCTGGATTCTCGGTATCGGATTCGCCGTGTTGCTGGCCATCCTGAATGCAATGTGGGGCGAACTCGAGGGCGACCGCCTGCGCGCTGCCGACACCCGTCACGGAGATTACGATGAGTTCCGCCACTGAACCCGGGGTCGAAACCCGCATCGCCTGGCTGCCCCTGCTCACGGCCTTGGCCATCGTGCTGACGGTCACCGCCTATCCGCGGATTCTCGCGGACGGCAGCGGCGGCGCCGACCATGTCGCCGCTGGCTTCCTGTTCTGGGCGATGAGCGCGGGCTTCGTCCGCGGCGTCGGCTTCGTGCCGCGCCAACGCCCGACCCGCCTGCTGCTGTCCGGCCCGGCCTGTCTCGCCGGCGTACTGCTGGCGGCCTGTCGCCTGCTCTGAGGGTTCGCAATGTCGGTCTACTTTCGCCAGTTGGTGCACGACCGCGACGATTCGATGTGTTACCTGCTCGCCGATCTGACCGGGCGCGAAGCCGTGGTGATCGACCCACAGCCCGATCAGCTCGACCTGCTGATGGCGCTGCTGCAGGAATACGACCTGCGCCTGGTGTACGCGCTGTTCACCGATCCGTCCGCTCGCGGGCGGTGCTGCGGCGCGCTGTGTGCATACACCGGGGCGCAGGCGATCGCCGGCCGCGCCGGTGCCGACGATGCCCTGCAACCGGCTGCCCACGGTGCGTTGCTGGCCTATGGCGACGAAGTCGTGCGCGTGTTGTCGACGCCGGCACGACACCCCGATGCGGTCAGCTTTCTGTGGCGGGACCGACTGTTCTGCGGCGAAGCACTGCACCTGCCCGACGGCGGCAGCGACGCGAGCTGCCGCAACCCCGGGGCCTGGTACGACAGCGTGACCCGCCGACTCTTCCTGCTGCCGGACGAGACACTGGTGTTTCCGGGATGCCGGCACGATGGTCGCACGGTCAGTACGATTGCCGAGGAGCGACGACGGAATCCGGCCTTCAGCGGCGTCACCCGCGACGCGTTCATCAACGACATGGCACGCCTCGCGGCGGAATTTCCGTCATCGCGACGGCAGGCCACCGACGCCGGCATCCAGCGTCGGGCGGGACCATTCCAACAGTAAGCGCTAATATAAACCCCGGGCCGCCCACCTCGCCGGGTGCGCCGCGCTCAACCGAGCCCTTCGACACGAGGCACGCCATGCCCCATATCGTCATTATCGGTGCCGGCTTCGCCGGCCTCACCGCGATTCGCGAGATCCGCAAGCATGATCGCGACGTCGGCATCACGCTGGTCGCGCCGCGCAAGGAGTTGCACTATCTGCCCGGCATCATCTGGATTCCGTCGGGGCTGCGTCGGCGGGAGGATCTGGTGGTGCCGCTCGACGCCTTCCTGCAGCGCATGAACGTCCGCTTCCACCAGGCCCATGTCACCGGTCTCGCCGACGGCGGACGCCAGGTGCTGACCGACGACGGCGAACTCGCCAGCGACGCGGTCCTGATCGCCAGTGGCGGGCGCTTCATCAGGAAACTGCCGGGCATCGAACACGCGATCACGCCGTGCGAGGGCATTGCCGCCGGCGAGCAGATCCGTGATCGCCTGCGGGCGTTGACCGGTGGCACGATCGCGGTCGGCTTCGCCGGCAATCCGCAGGAACCGTCGGCGATGCGCGGCGGACCGATGTTCGAGTTCCTGTTCGGCATCGACCGCCAGCTTCGGCGCGAAGGCCGGCGCGGGCATTTCGAAATGGTGTTCTTCAGCCCGGCCGACAAGCCCGGCAACCGTCTCGGCCCGCGTGCCGTGACCGGTCTGCTCGACGAAATGGCGAAGCGCGACATCGCGACCCATCTCGGCCATAAGATGAAGGGCCTCGAGGCCGACCGGGTGACGACCGAGGGCGGCAGCTTCCACGCCGACCTGATCCTATTCCAGCCCGGCATGACCGGTAACACCTGGTTCGACGCCACCGACCTGCCGCGCTCGCCCGGCGGTCTCGTCAGCGCCGACGGGCACTGCCGCGTGGCCGGCTTCGAGCGGGTCTACGTGGCCGGCGACTCCGGCAGCTTCCCGGGCCCCGACTGGATGCCCAAGCAGGCCCACATGGCCGACCTCCAGGCCGAGGCCGCCGCTCGCAACATCCTGGCCGAACTGAACAGTGAACCTGCCACGGCCACCTTCCGCACCGAGCTGATGTGCATCGTCGACAGCCTCGATTCGGGCATGCTGGTGGCGCGCAGCGAACGGCACAACATCGTGCTGCCATCGTCGCGGATCTTCCACTGGATGAAGCGCGGTTTCGAGCACGCCTACCTGCGCCGCTACCGCTAGCGCGGAAGCTGCGGCAACGTGTCCGGGCTGGCCAGCACCGTGCCAAGCAGGCAGACTGCCGACAGTCACGACACGGAGGCGGTCATGGATCTGCAAGGCAGGCGCGTGCTGATCACCCAGGCGGACGCGTTCATGGGCCCGACCCTGTGCACGGTGTTCGCGGAACAGGGTGCCGAAGTGGTCGCCAGCAGTGAAGATCCGTCGTCGGCGGAGGCGCCGGCGCGGATCGTCGCCGCCGCCGGTGAAATTGACGTGCTGGTCGCCAATCTGGCGCTTCCCGCGCCGAGCACGCCGGCCCTCGAGGTCGGCGAGGCCGAGTGGCGGCAGGTGTTCGCGACCCTGGTCGATCCGCTTCCCCGCTTGGTCCGCGCGGCGGTGCCGGGCATGATCGAACGCGGCGGCGGGCGGATTCTGGTGATCGGCAGCGCATCGGCGCTGCGCGGCATCCGGCGTGCTTCGACCTACAGCGCCGCCCGTGGCGCGCAGATCGCCTACGTCCAGGCGGCCGGCGTCGAACTGGCGAGCCGCAACATCCGGATCAATGCGATCGCCCAGAACTTCGTCGACAACCCGACCTACTTCCCACCCGAGGTGCAGGCCGATCCGCGCTTCCAGCAGCGGCTGGCCCGCGAGGTACCGCTCGGGCGGCTGGTCTCCGCGCGGGAGGACGCGCGCTTCGCCGCCTACCTGTGCAGCGACGCCGCCGACTGTTTCGTCGGACAGGTGTTTCCGGTGTGCGGGGGCTGGGTGCAACGCTGAGGGGCCGGCGAGTCAGGGCCGGGCCCGGCCCGCACAACGGCACAATCAGCCACCCACCGGCCGCGAATCCGGCGCCCCATCTGCCGCACCAGCAGCAGCAGGCCGGCCACGCCATAGAGCAGGTATTGTTCCGGCTCCGGCACGCTCGAGACCAGATAGTCGGGCAGCGTCGAGGTATTGCCGGCAACCCACAGGGCGTGGAAATCCCGAAAGGACTGCTGCGAATCGTAGACGTCCAATTGACCGTAGACGAAGGGATCGAACGGTAGTGCGTTGTCCTCGACGAAAGTCGACCAGGGGTGCAAGTCGAGGTCGAAGAACTCACTGATCTGCGGCATGAGCTCGAGTACGCCTCCCGAAAAACTGTTGCCACTTCCTGGCGAGATCGGCGACGAGATCATCCTCAGCGTCGTCGATGCCGGGTCGAATGCATCGTTGAGCAGGGCGCTCGCGCCACCCCCATGGATCGTGACCGTGATATCGCGATCCACCCAGTGGCTGGTCGACATCAGGGCGACGAGGTCGAAGCTGGCGAATGCGCCTGCGTCGATGACGATGTCGTAGGCCACATCGAGCGCCGGATCGACCATTCGGCCGCTGTCGGCGCCGGGGTTGGCCGAGAACTGGTAGCGATACTCGGCGGCGATCGCCGAGGGCGTCGCGATCGCGAAGAGGAGCGCAGCGACGACCGAGGCACGAGTCGGGCGGAACATGGCAGGCAAATGATTCGTCATGATGTGCTGGACAGACCGTGAAATGTAAGGCCCTTCAGCGTACGTGACGCGGCGCGGCGCTGTCGATCGTCATATTCCAAGACTGCGCGCGGTACCGGAACCGGCACCTCGGCGAAACCGACGAGAGCCCCTGTTTGCGCCGGATCAATACGCCATCGTACGGACGGTGCCAGACTGAATCAGGCATCGGGAGAACGAAATGAGCGTGCTGGCCGGTCGACCCTCGAAACTGCTGCCGTGGTGTCTGGCGGTGGCGCTCGGCGCCGCCCTGTGGCTGGTGACCTACGCCCACCTGACCGATATCGCCGACGCGCTGCTGGCGGCGACAGGGCTGACGCGCGGCACCCATCTCGGGGAGGCCGTGCATTTTTTCCTGTACGACACGCCCAAGGTGTTGCTGTTGCTCACCGGCATCGTCTTCGTGATGGGCATCGTGCAGACCTTCTTTGCACCGGAGCGCACGCGGGCGCTGCTGTCCGGGCGACGGGTCGGCGCCGGCAACGTGCTGGCGGCAGTGCTCGGCATCGTTACGCCGTTCTGCTCGTGCTCGGCGGTGCCGCTGTTCATCGGCTTCCTCTCTGCCGGCGTGCCCTTGGGCGTAACCTTCTCCTTCCTGGTGTCCGCGCCGATGGTCAATGAGGTCGCGCTGGTACTGCTGTTCGGCATGTTCGGCTGGCAGGTGGCCGCCCTCTATCTGGCCCTCGGGCTGGCCGTGGCGATCGTCGCCGGGCTGGTGATCGGCCATCTGCGCATGGAGCGCCACCTGGAAGACTGGGTGCAGCAGATCCTCGCCGGCAAGCACACGAGCGCCGCCGCCGAGGGGCTGGACTGGGTCGCACGATTCGAAGCCGGCTGGGCGCACGTGCGCGACATCGTCGGCCGGGTATGGCCCTACGTGCTGGTCGGCATCGCGCTTGGCGCGGGCATTCACGGCTACGTGCCCGAAGATTTCATGGCCTCGCTGATGGGCCGCGAGGCTTGGTGGGCGGTGCCGGTGGCGGTGGTGCTGGGGGTGCCGATGTACACCAACGCGGCGGGCATCATTCCGGTGGTCGAAGCTCTGATCGGCAAGGGCGCGGCGCTGGGCACGGTGCTGGCGTTCATGATGAGCGTGATCGCGCTGTCGGCGCCGGAGATGATCATCCTGCGCAAGGCGCTGAAGCCGGTGTTGATCGCCAGCTTCGCCGCTGTGGTCGCGGTGGGCATTCTGTTGGTCGGCTACGTCTTCAACCTGGTGCTTTGAAGCGGAACGAGCCGGCACGGCCGGTTCGAGGATGCGCGCCCCTTTCGGCCGACGCAATCGGGCGCGCGCAACGGAGATCGAAAATGAAACGGATTCAGGTGCTGGGAAGTGGCTGCGCGAAGTGCCGCAGCACGGTCGCGTTGATCGAGCGCGTGGCGGCGGCACGGGGCGCCGAAATCGCGCTCGAAAAGGTCGAGGACATGCCGACCATCGCGAGTTTCGGCGTGATGTCGACGCCGGCGGTGGTGATCGACGGCACTGTCGTGCACGCCGGCGGCGTGCCGAACGAAGCCGCGGTCACCGGCTGGTTCGGCGCTTGAGCACCGCCCCGGCCCGGTGGCCGGGCGGCGCTCAGATCTGCTCGAACACGTCCTTCAGCAACCAGGTCCCGACCTCGTTGTATTCGCCGATCTCGGCGCCGAGGCCGGCGCCGGCCGAGGCAGTAGCGCCGAGCAACCGTTCCTGGCCCTGCTCGGGGTGGTAGTAGCTGTACCACATGCCGACGCCAATGCTGACCGCCGCGCTGACCGAGGTCGTGAAACCCTGGGCATAGCCACTCTCGAAAGCGCCCTTCCAGGCACCGACGGTGACAGCGGCATCGATGCCGGCCGACAGCCCCTTGGAGATGCCCCCGGATTCGTAGGGCTTGATCCGCCCTTCGGCGAAATCGATGGCGATGCCAAGCTCGCCGCTGCCGCCGACGCCCAGCTGCACGTCACCGCCGAAGCCGATCGAGATCGAGCGATTGCCGGCCTCGCGGGCAGCCGACTGGAATGCCCGGAACGAAGGCAGGCCGCGCAGGTATTCGTACGCTTCGCGCCAGCGCCCGGTCTTGAACAGGACTTTGACGTTGCGGGTTCGGCCGCGACGCACGTCGTCGAGCAGCGCGGTCGCGAGGGTCTTCATTGCGCCGCCCATGAACTGGTAGCCGGGCGCGTCACGCCGGGCGGCCTCACGGATGTCGAACGGCGGCGCGCACAGCTTGGCCGAGCGAAGACCCAGCAGGCTGGCGAACAGGTTCTTCTCGGGGGGCTGCTTGGCGAGCCTGAGTCCGCGATCGCAGGGGTCGACCGCGCGGCACTTGCCGGTGTCGACGCCAGCCGCGTGGATGCGCTCGAAACCCTCCGGGCAGGCCATGCAGCTGCCTCCGCCCCTGGCCATGTGAAACTGCCCCGGCGGGCAGCCCCAGGCCCGGTTCTGGTAGCTCGCGCGAACCCACGGTCCGGTCAGCGACTTGCGCTTGCGGCAGGCCTTCGGATGGTCCATGCGGCGGGTCGGCGACGCTCGGACGTAGCCCTGCGGGCAGGACCAGCACGAACCGCCCTTCAGCGACGAGAAATAGGATTGCTTGCCCGGGCAGCCGAGCTTGCGGGCATCCCCCATGCGCCTGGCGTCGACCGTCGCGCACGGCTTCTCGCCTTCGCCGCCACAGCCACGGGCGCTCGGCTTGCGTGGCGTCGGCCGCGGCGGCGGCAGCACCGCCACCGGCGGCTGCTTCGTCGCGAGCGCCAGTTCATGTCGGTAGCGCGCCGGGTCGTCGAGCTCGACCGGGATCAGTTGATAGCGTGCGGCGCCCAGCGCCATGCCCACCGCGACGTCGATGCGATCGCCGCTCAGACGACCTTCGAATCGCCCCGCCAGCGGCAGATCGTCGGCGCCGTAGTGGCCCGGCGAAGTCCGTTCTAGATTGCGATAGACCACCATCCCCGGCTGGATCTCGTAGAGCCCGAGGTGCGCCCAGGGCTCCAGCGCCCAGGCGCGGCCGCGTTCGATGCGAATGCGCTTGTTGATCGTCGAGATGGTCCACACGCCATCGATCGCCGAAGCCTGGCCCGGCGCGACGTCGGCCTGCCGCGGCAGGTTGCCCGGCGGCAGCGCACCGGGCTTGTAGGGCGCCGGCGCACAGCCGGCAAGCAGCAGCAGGGCAAGGCCGGCAAGCCAGCCGGCCAGCGATCGGGCCCCACGGGCCGGGACGGACAGTTCGGGCATCGATGCATTCCTGCGAATCAATCAGGCAGGTGTAACACCGCAATCGACGCAACCGCAAACCACGCGTGCCGATTGTCGTGACAGGATTGGCCACACACGGCCCACAACAACCATTGACGCACGCGCAGCCTAGCGGTGATCACGCAGCAAAGCGGCACAGCGCCGTGGACGGCGTCCTGCTCACCATCGCCGGGCCGAGGCCTTCGGCGGCATCGGGCGACCGCTGGTGCCGCTCACGCCGGCGTCGGCGCGACCGGATCACCAGGAAGCACTGCGGCGGTACGCGCACATGCCGATGACGCCCAGTCCGGCCAACATCATCGCCCAGCCCTGGGGCTCCGGCACTGCTGCGTGGATTGCCTCGACGTTGAAGCCGGCCATCTGGGCGCCGACATAGGCGCCAACATAATTGGGGTGGGTGCCGCCCAGGCCCAGTGGGTCGTTCTCGCAATCGGACTTGCAGATCGCCTCGCCATCCTCCGGATTGAGCGGTCCGAGATATTCGAAGAATTCGTAGCGGCGAATCAGCGCTTTCGCGGCGTCGCCCAGGACCACTTCCATCTCCTGCTCGTCCCCTCCTTCGCCGGCCGGCGCCTTCTGAAAGACTCGCCACTCCACCTCGACCTCCGCCGCCTCCTGGTCCTCATCGCCGCGCAGCAGGTCGCCCAGGTCGATTTCGTGTTCGACTTCGGTGGTAAATGTCTTGAGCCAGAAGGCCTCGCCCCACAGGGCCTGGTCCTCGGGATCCTCGGGATTCGGCGCGACCGGGGCGGCGACCGCACGGACGGCGGCCGGTGCGCCGGCCGCCGGCGGGGAATAGGTGAAGGCGATCGGCGGGATGGCAGCGCTCTCCTTGACCAGCACACCGGAGCCCGGCGCGGACTCCACCAACCAGCTGTAGGTGGTCGCGGCCGGCTGTCCGATCGTGCTGACCCCGTAGTGATCACAGGGCTGCGAGGTGGACCAGCCACCGGCGAGCGGCCAGCAGCTCTCGCCCGGCGTGTTGTAGCTTCCGGTCGGCGTGAAGATGCTGCCGATCACGCCACCATATGTGATCCGCACGCCAAAGCCGGGCACATCCTCGATCGACGGCACACCATAGCGCACCACCGCCCCTGGCCCGCCGGCCAGACCGAAATTCCGGTCGTAGCCGAAGACGCTGGAGATCATCGAGCTGTCGAAGGTGGAATCCTCGATCTCGATCTCGAATCCGTACGCCGGCTTTCCGGTATCGTTCACCGCGTCGAAGTTGGCCAAGCTGCCGAAGGTGCTGGCCCAGGCGACAGGTGCCAGCATGCCGCCGGCCAGACCCGCCACGATCCATCGGTTCGCAAACATTCGCCCCTCCCGTCGATTCCGCCTGCGGACTCATATGTGGGCAATATTCCCACACAATGCCACTGTACTCGTGATAGCCGCCGAATCTTCACCTGTCAAGGAAATCGACGATTCCGCGGGGGGGGGGGGTGAAGCGCCGGCAGGGCAAGGCTCGGTGGGCAGACCGGCGCTCAGTGGGCCTCGTCCCAGTTGGCGCCGACACCGACCTCGGCCAGCAGCGGCACCTCGAGCTCGGCGACGCCAGCCATCAATTCGGGCAGTCGGACGCGCACGACGTCGAGTTCGTCGTCCGGCACTTCCAGCACCAGTTCGTCGTGCACCTGCAGGATCAGACGTGAGCGCAGGCCGTCGTCGCGCAGCCAGCGCGAGACGGCGATCATCGCCAGCTTGATCAGATCGGCCGCCGTACCCTGCATCGGCGCGTTGATCGCCGCACGCTCGGCAGCCTGGCGGCGACCGACGTTGCTGGCACGGATGTCGGGCAGGTGCAGGCGGCGGCCGAACACTGTCTCGACGTAGCCCCGATCGCGGG
>JAGRFY010000037.1:45092-78137 GCA_020445765.1 Rhodocyclaceae bacterium
CGGTCGCCCGATGGACGTCGTCGCCGCGACCGAATGCGGCCAGCAGGCCCGGGTCGCCGGACAGGTGGGCCATGATGCGCAGTTCGATCTGCGAATAGTCGGCACTGACGATGCGACTGCCGACCGGAGCGACGAAGGCGGCGCGGATGCGGCGGCCCTCGTCGGTGCGGATCGGGATGTTCTGCAGGTTCGGTTCCGAGCTGGCCAGCCGCCCGGTGACCGCCACCGCCTGCGAATAGCTGGTATGAACGCGCCCGGTATCCGGATTGACCGACAGCGGCAGCTTGTCGGTATAGGTGCTCTTCAGCTTCGACAGCATCCGGTACTCCAGCAGCAGCTTCGGCAGCGGATAGTCCTCGGCCAGCTTCTGCAGCACCTCCTCGTCGGTCGAGGGCTGACCCTTGGCCGTCTTCTTGACCACCGGCAGTTCGAGCTTGCCGAACAGGATTTCGCCGAGCTGTTTCGGCGAACCCAGGTTGAAGGGCTGGCCGGCGAGCTGGTGGGCCTCCTGCTCGAGCTCGTGCAGCCGCTTGCCGATCTCGCCGGACTGGCGCTGCAGCAGCTCGCCATCGACCAGCACGCCATTGCGCTCCATCTCCAGCAGCACCGCCAGCACCGGCATTTCGATGTTCCGGTACAGGGATTCGAGCTTCGGCTCGGCCGCCAGCCTGGGGTAGAGGTGGCGGTGCAGCCGCAAGGTGACGTCGGCATCCTCGGCGGCATACTCGGTGGCGCGATCGATCGCCACTTCGGCGAAGCCGATCTGCTTGGCGCCCTTGCCGCAAACTTCGGTGTAGGGGATCGTCGTGATGTCGAGATGGCGGCGCGCGAGCGAATCCATGTCGCGCGTGCGGTCGCTCTCCAGCACGTAGGACTGGAGCAGCGTGTCGTGGGCGATACCGCCGAGCCGAATGCCGTGGTTGGCGAGCACGTGGGCGTCGTACTTGAGATTCTGGCCGACCTTGGCGTGCCGGTCCGACTCCAGCCACGGCTTGAGACGCGCCAGCACCCGGTCGAGGGCGAGTTGCGCCGGCCCGTCGGCGAGCACATGGGCCAGCGGCAGGTAGGCCGCCTCGCCCGGCGCCACGGCAAACGACATGCCGACCAGGCGCGCCGCCATCGGATCGAGACTGGTGGTCTCGGTATCGAAGGCGGTGAGCTCGGCGCCTTCGATCGTCGCCAGCCAGCCGTCGAACGCCGCTTCGTCCAGGATTGCGACGTAGTCGCGCGCATCGCCGGCGTCGGCGCAGTCGGCGCCGGCCCCGGCTTCGGCCCCATCGTCGGCGGCCGCCGCGCCCTCCCCGCGCTCGAGTTCGGCCAGCCAGCTGCGGAATTCGAGCCGGCGGTAAAGGTCGCTGAGCCGCTCGCGGTCGCGTTCGGCAGGCGACAGCGCCGCCAGTTCCACCGGCAGGTCGACCGCGGTGTCGACGGTCACCAGGCGGCGGCCGAGGGGCAGAAAATCGAGGTGCTTGCGCAGATTCTCGCCGACCTTGCCGCCGACCTCGTCGGCCCGCGCCATCAGTGCATCGAGATCGCCGTACTGGTTGAGCCACTTGACCGCGGTCTTCGGTCCGCACTTGTCGACGCCGGGCACGTTGTCGACGGTGTCGCCGACCAGTGCCAGGTAGTCCACGATGCGAGACGGCGGCACCCCGAACTTGGCCTCGACGCCGGCCGCGTCGAGCACTTCCTCGCTCATCGTGTTGACCCAGCGCACGCCGGGACCGACCAGTTGGGTCAGATCCTTGTCGCCGGTCGAGATCACGACCTCCCACCCGGCGGCGGCGGCCTCGCGGGTCAGGGTGCCGATGACGTCGTCGGCCTCGACCCCGTCGACGCACAACAGCGGCCAGCCCTCGGCCTCGATGGCGTCGTGCAGCGGCTCGATCTGCGCACGCAGGTCGTCGGGCATCGGCGGCCGGTTGGCCTTGTATTCCGGATACCAGTCGTCACGGAAGGTCTTGCCCTTGGCGTCGAACACGCAGGCGCGATATTCCGCCTTGTAGTCGGCGATGAGCCGCCGTAGCATGGACAACACGCCGCGCACCGCCCCGGTGGGCTCGCCGGCCGAGTTGCGCAGGTCGGGCAGGGCATGAAAGGCGCGGTAGAGATAGCTGGAACCGTCGACCAGCAACAGCGTGGGCATGGGCAATGTCCGTGGCAGGCACCGACCGCGTCGGCAGAGGTCCGATCTCCCGGACGATGGCGCCGGGAGCCCCCCACGAACAATACGAGCGAGACATGAGCGCCAAGGAAAAACTCCCCCGGATGGCCCCCAACGGCACCCAGCCGAGATACAACGCCCGCGAGTCGTGGCGGATCTTCGGGATTATGTCAGAGTTCGTCGAGGCCACCGAACGGCTCAACGCGATCCGTCCGGCGGTGTCGATCTTCGGCAGCGCCCGCACGCCGGTAGATCACATGTACTACATCCTCACCGAAAAGATCTCGCGGCTGCTCTCCGACGCCGGCTTCTCGGTGATCTCCGGTGGCGGCCCGGGCATCATGGAGGCGGCCAACAAGGGCGCCTATTTTGGCAAGAGTCCGTCGATCGGGCTCAACATCCAGCTGCCGATGGAACAGGGCGCCAATCCCTACCAGGACATCTCCCAGACCTTCCAGCACTTCTTTGCGCGCAAGTTCATGTTCGTCAAGTTCGCCTCGGCCTACGTCGTCATGCCCGGCGGCTTCGGCACGCTCGACGAACTGCTCGAGGCGATGACCCTCATCCAGACCGGCAAGAGCCGGCGGATACCGATCATCCTGGTGCACCGGCCGTTCTGGCAGGGCCTGCTCGACTGGTTCCGCGAGCGTCTGGTCAGTGAAGCGATGATCAACCCCGAGGACCTCGACCTGATCCAGCTCATCGACGAGCCCGACCAGGTGGTCGAGGCGATCTTCAAGCACTACGAGACCCGAGGCTTCCTGCCGCTGCCCGAGGAGCACGAACTGATGCTGAACCTGTGAGCCGGCATGCCGTCTACCTGCGTTTGCTAGAATCGCGCCCTCGTCTTGTGGAGTTCGCCATGCGCATTGCATCGATCGTGCTCGCCGCCGTTTTCGCCGCGCCGGCCTGGGCGCAGGAATCCGGCCCGCCGGCTGCCGCCGAGGTGCCGCCGCCACCGCCGATCATCGAAGGCGACGAGGTCGAGCCGGAAGTCACGATCATCAAGCGTGGCGAGGACAAGGTCGAGGAATACCGGGTCAACGGACGCCTCTACATGATCAAGGTGACGCCACCCCACGGGGTCCCGTACTACCTCGTCGACCGCAAGGGCGAGGGCCAGCTCGAACGCATGGACACGCTCGAGCCCGGTACATCGGTTCCGATGTGGGTGCTCAAGCGCTGGTAGCGCGTCAACCGGTCCACGGAAACAGCCATGTCGGTGTTCACCCCGGTCACGGTCGAGGCGCTCGCCGGCTGGCTCGAAAACTACGCGGTCGGCCGGGTGGTCGAGTTGCAGGGCATCGCGGCCGGCGTCCAGAACAGCAACTTCTTCGTCACCACGACCCTCGGTCGCTACGTGCTGACGCTGTTCGAGACGATGGACCGCTCCGAATTGCCGTACTACCTGCACCTGATGGCCCACCTGGCCCGTCACGGTCTGCCGGTGCCGGCGCCGATCGCCGACCGCGACAACGAGTATCTCGGCACCCTTGCCGACCGCCCTGCGGTACTGGTGGCACGGCTCAGCGGGCATTCGGTGATGGCGCCGACCGCGGCCCACTGCGCCCGCGTCGGCGCCATGCTGGCCGGGCTGCATCTCGCCGGACAGGGCTACGGCCGGCGCCAGGACAACCCACGCAGCGCGTCCTGGCGTGCCGCCACTGCCGCGGCGGTGCGCGACTTCCTGCCGGCCGACGAGCGCGCGCTGCTCGACCAGCAGATCGCCGCCGAAGCCACCCGCGAGGACGAACTGCTGCCCCAGGGCGCAATCCATGCCGACCTGTTCCGCGACAACGTGCTGTGGGACGGCGACTTCATCGGCGGCGTCATCGACTTCTACTTCGCCGGCCACGACGCCCTGCTGTTCGACGTGGCGGTCACCGCCAACGATTGGTGTACGGCGGCCGACGGCCGCTTCGACGCGGCGCGCATCGAAGCCTTCCTCGCCGCCTATGCCGCCGACCGTCCGTTCACCGATGCCGAGCGCGCGCTGTGGCCGTCGATGCTGCGAACCGCGGCATTGCGCTTCTGGCTTTCGCGTGCGGCGGATTACCATCTACCCCGGGACGGCGAAATGGTATTGGTCAAGGACCCCGACGAGTACCGCGATCTGCTGCGCGTGCGCTGCGGCGCCAACCCGCCCCTGCCGGCATGAGCGCCGGCCCGCAGACACTGACCGACCGACCGAAGATGCAAGCGAACACACTCCCCGCCAGCCACGGCATGTCATGGATCCGGCAGGGTTTCGGCCTGTGGAAGAAGAACCCGGCGCTGATGACCTTCCTGAGCTTCGGCTATCTGCTGCTGGTGGCCTTGATCAGCGTCGTGCCGCTGATCGGCCAGCCGGCCGCGACGCTGATGATGCCGGCGCTCTCCCTCGGCGTGCTCAATGGCGGCCGCGCGATCGCCCATGGCCAACGCGGCGGCCCCGAGCTGATCCTGTCCGGTTTCCGCAGCAACCTGCCGACGCTGGTGACGATCGGCGGCATCTATCTGGTGGGCAGTCTGCTGGCCCTGTTCGCGACCGCGCTGGGCGACGGCGGCCTGTTGCTCGAACTGATGACCGGCAAGCGCGAGGTCGACGCGTCACTGGCCGAACAGCCAGGCTTCCTGGCGGCGGTGATGATCGGCACGGTCGCTTCGACGCCGGTGATGATGGCCTACTGGTTCGCACCGATGCTGGCCGGCTGGCACGGGCTGTCGGCGCCCAAGGCGATGGTCTTCAGCCTGATCGCCTGCGCCCGCAACTGGAAACCGTTCCTGACCTACGGCATCGGGCTGATGATGATCGCCGCGGTAGTCCCGGCGCTGGTGATCGGCGTCATCGGCGTGTTCTCGCCGACCCTGGCGGCGCTGGTCTCGGTACCGCTGCCGCTGATCATGGTGCCGATCGTGTTTGCCACCTTCTATCCCAACGTGCGCGACATCTTCGGCGACGACGCCACACCGACGGCCGATGCGTGAGCGCCGTCCGCTCGGCCTGCTCGGCGGCACCTTCGATCCGATTCACCACGGCCACCTGCGGCTCGCCGAAGAGGCCGCCGAAGCGCTCGACCTGGCCGGCGTTCGACTGATTCCGGCGGGACAGCCGCCTCACCGCGAGCAACCGGCATCCTCGCCCGAAGATCGGCTGGCGATGGTCCAACTCGCTGCGGCCGGCAATCCGCTGCTCGAGGTCGATGCTGCCGAAGTCGCCAGCCCACACGCCAGCTATACCGTCGACACCCTCGAACGCCTGCGCGGAGAACTCGGTGCCGTGCGACCGCTGGTGCTGATCCTCGGCGCCGACGCGTTCGCCGGGCTCGCGACCTGGCATCGCTGGCGCGAAGTGTTTGAGCTGGCGCACGTGGCGGTCGCCAATCGTCCCGGCCACGCACCCCATGCCCGTCGCTGGCCGGCCCTGCTGAGCCCGGAACTGGACGATGCGTGCACGTCCAGAATGACTGCTGACGCCGAGACCCTGAAGAAGGCACCGGCCGGCCGCGTGATGCCCTTCGAAATGACGCCACTGGCGATCTCCGCCACCCGCATCCGCGAACTGCTCGCGCGCGGGCAGAGCGCCCGCTACCTGTTGCCGGATGGCGTTCTCGACTATATTGGGAACCATTCGCTTTACCGCTGAAACAATGGACATACGGAAACTTCAGAAAGTCGTCGTCGGCGCCCTCGAGGAAATCAAGGGCAAGGACATCGAAGTCATCAATACCACCCGCCTCACGGCCATGTTCGATCGCATCGTGATCTGTACCGGCGATTCGAATCGACAGACGCGCTCGCTGGCGCGCAACGTCCAGGAGAAGGTTCGCGAGGCCGGCGGCCAGGTGGTCAGCGTGGAAGGCGAGGAATCCGGCGAGTGGGTGCTGGTGGACCTGGGCGACATGGTCGTGCACGTGATGCAACCGGCGGTCCGCAGCTACTACAACCTCGAGGAGCTGTGGTCGACGACGCCTTCTGCGCGCCGTCGGCTGGTCGGCGCGTCGGCCGACGATCGCTAGCGCCGGCGCATGCGCCTGCTGCTGGTCGCGGTCGGAACCCGCATGCCATCCTGGGTGGATGCGGGATTCGGCGAATACGCCCGCCGCATGCCGCGCGAACTGCCGCTGGAACTGATCGAGGTCAAGGCCGAATCCCGCAATACCGGCAAGACCGTGGACGCGATGCTGAAGGCCGAGGCACAGCGCATCCGGGCTGCCCTGCCGCCCCGTTGCCGACGGGTGATCCTCGACGAGCACGGCCGCGACACCAGCACCCGCGCGCTGGCTGCCCGGCTGCAGGACTGGCAGGGCCGGGGCTGCGACGTCGCGCTGGTAGTCGGCGGCCCGGACGGACTGGCGCCGGAGTTGAAGGCCGAAGCCGATGAATCCCTGCGGCTGTCGAGCCTGACCCTGCCCCATGCGCTGGTGCGGCCGCTACTGGCCGAAGCGCTCTACCGGGCATGGAGCGTGCTCAGGAACCACCCCTACCATCGGGAGTGACGGTCGCAAGCGCGGCCGCGCGAGTTGGCGCTATAGTGCGAAATTGTTGCAGAAGGTTTTCGTGCCCATGCCTGCCAAATGACAATCCACAAGACCTCAGCCGATCGCTCGACGCGATCCGTCGCGCCGTGAGTCCCGGCAAGCCGGCGGCCTCGTCGACGCCCGTCGATCGGGTCGGCCCGCCGCACGTCCGATTTGCCAGGCCGCCGGCCGCGCCGGCGCGCCCCGGTCGACTGTCGCCCGGATTCGAACTCGAACGACCCAGACCACGGTTCCCAGCATGATCCCGCCGCGCATCTACCTCGCCTCGCGCAGCCCCCGCCGCCGCGAACTGCTGCACCAGATCGGCGTCCATTTCGACCTGCTCACCTTTCGCAGCGGCGAACGCGGCGAGGATGCCGACGTGGACGAGACGCCGCTCGGCCACGAGGATCCTGAACGCTACGTCACACGGCTGGCGCTGACCAAGGCGGAATGCGGCGTGCGCAGGCTCGGCTGGCGGCAACTGACGCGCCGACCGGTGCTGTCGGCCGACACCGCCCTCGAGGTCGACGGACGCATCATCGGCAAGCCCGCGGGTGCGCCCGAGGCGGCGCGCATCCTGGCCGGCCTCGGCGGTCGCCGGCATCGTGTGCTGACTGCGGTGGCGGTCTGTGACGGCGAGCACACCCGGTACCGGCTGAACATCAGCGAAGTCAAGTTCCGCGCACTGGCCGAAGACGAGATCCGTCGCTACGTCGCCACCGGGGAACCGCTCGACAAGGCCGGTGCCTACGGAATTCAGGGGCGCGCGGCAATGTTCATCGAAGAGATCCGCGGCAGCTACAGCGGCATCATGGGGCTGCCGCTGTTCGAGACCGCGGAACTGCTCCGGGAGTTCGACTACCCGTTATGATCGTCGTCGGAATCGCGCCGAGCTGTGCCCGTCACGATGGGCGATCGGCAAGCCGTACGCCACGGCTTGCCCATCCCTCATTACCGGTCCAGTCATGCCCGAGGAATTTCTCGTCAACTTCACCCCCCAGGAGACCCGTGTCGCCCTGATGCAGAAGGGGGTCGTGCAGGAATTGCACGTCGAGCGCTCGGCCAGCCGGGGCATCGTCGGCAACATCTATCTCGGCCAGGTGGTCCGAGTGCTGCCCGGCATGCAGTCGGCCTTCGTCGAGATCGGTCTCGAACGCACGGCCTTCCTGCACGTCGCCGACATCTGGAGCGAGCGTAACAACGGCGAGTCGCCGCGACCGATCGAACGCATCCTGTCCGAAGGCCAGAAGATCACCGTCCAGGTGTTGAAGGACCCGCTCGGCACCAAGGGCGCCCGCCTGTCCACCCAGATCAGCATTGCCGGGCGACTGCTGGTCTATCTGCCGCAGGACCGCCACATCGGCATATCGCAGCGCATCGAGAACGAGAGCGAACGCGAAGCCCTGCGCAAGCGGCTGAGCGCGCTGATTCCCGAAGACGAAGCCGGCGGCTTCATCGTGCGCACGATGGCCGAGAGCGCGTCGGACGACGAACTCGCCACCGACATCGCCTACCTGCGCAAGCTGTGGGGCGAGATCCGCGGCCAGGCGGCCGACGCCAGCCCGCCGAAGATCCTCTACGAGGACCTCAATCTCGGCCAGCGGCTGCTGCGCGACCTGGTCAGCGCGGAGACTTCGCGGATCGTCCTCGACTCGCGCGAGAACCACCAGAAGCTGACCGCCTTCGCCGCCGAGTACATGCCGCGCGTGCTGCCGCTGATCAGCCACTACACCGGCGAGCGTCCGCTGTTCGACCTCTACGGGGTCGAGGACGAGATCGAGAAAGCGCTGGCGCGGCGAGTGGACCTGAAAAGTGGTGGCTACCTGATCATGGATCAGACCGAGGCGATGACGACGATCGACGTCAATACCGGCGGCTTCGTCGGCGCCCGCAACTTCGACGACACGATCTTCAAGACCAACCTCGAGGCCGCCCAGGCGATCGCCCGCCAGCTCAGGCTGCGCAATCTCGGCGGCATCATCATCATCGACTTCATCGACATGGAGAGCCAGGATCACCGGGATTCGGTGCTCGAGGAACTGAAGCGTGCACTGGCCCGCGACCATACCAAGATGAGCGTCTCCGGCTTCACCCAGCTCGGGCTGGTCGAGATGACGCGAAAGCGCACCCGGGAGTCGCTCGCCCACCTGCTGTGCGAGCCCTGTCCAACCTGCGAGGGCCGCGGGGAGGTCAAGACCGGGCGCACGGTGTGCTATGAGATCCTGCGTGAACTGTTGCGCGAGGCGCGCCAGTTCAACGCCCGCGAATTCCGGGTGCTGGCCGCGCCCGACGTGATCGACCTGTTCCTGGACGAGGAGTCGCAGGCGCTGGCCCTGCTCTCCGAGTTCATCGATCGGACGGTATCGCTGCATCCGGAGGCGAGCTACACCCAGGAACAGTACGACATCGTGCTGCTATGAGCGACGCCCGCAGTCTGCCGCAGCCGGCGGAACCTCGTCCGCAGGATTTCGCATCGACGCCGGCGCGGTACTTCGCCGCGACTCGGCCGGCCTTCCTGACGATCACCCTGGTCGGCTGCCTGATCGGGCTGGCGACGGCCCACCGCGCCGGCACTGCGCTCGACCCGCTGACCGCGACGCTGACGGTATTGCTGGCGGTGCTGGTGCACGCCGGCGCCAACGTCGTCAACGACGTCTGCGACGCCGACAACGGCAGCGACGAGGCCAACCATGGTCGGCTCTATCCGTTCACCGGCGGCAGCCGGATGATACAGAACGGGGTGCTCGACCGGCGCGAAGCTGGGTGGCTGGGCTACGCCCTGCTGCTCGCGGTGGTCCCGGCGGGGCTCTGGCTGGCGTGGCACAGCGGCATCGGCCTGCTGGCGATCGGCGCGGCCGGGCTGCTCGTCGCCTGGGCCTATTCGGCGCCGCCGCTTCGTCTGATGAGCCGGGGGCTTGGCGAATCGGCAATCGTCGCCGGCTGGCTGCTGGTGGTGGTCGGCGCCGACTACGTCCAGCGTGGCCACTTCGCGCTGATGCCGGTGATCGCGGGCCTGTCGTTCGCAATGCTGGTCGGTGCCTTGCTCTACATCAACCAGTTTCCGGACCACAGCGCCGATGCGGCGGCCGGCAAGCGGACCCTGGTGGTCCGGCTCGGTACCGAGAACGCGCGTTGGGGCTATCTGCTGCTGGTGCTGGCGGCCTACGGCTGGCTGGTCCTCCAGGTCGGGCGCGGCGCCCTGCCCCAGGCCGCCGCCGCTGCGGCGTTCACGATCGTGCTGTCGCTGCCGGCCGGGCGCGCCCTGCTGGCCCATGCCGACGATCCTTCCGCGCTGCGTCCGGCGATCCGCCAGACTGTGCTGGCTGCCCATATCCATGGCCTGGTGCTCGCCGCGGCAATCGCTTTCGGGCGCGCTGGCGAGCTGTTCACCCGATGATCCGGTTCGAGCCCGGGCGCTGTCGGGCGGTGATCTTCGACATGGACGGCGTGCTGCTCGATTCGGAACGCATCGCCTACGACATCGGGCGCCGGATCTGCGAGGACATGGGCCTGCCGTGGCGGCACGACGTGGCCATGCAGATGATCGGTCGCAATTCGCGCGAATTCGAGCGCTTGCTGAAGGATGCCTACGGCGAGGACTTCCCGGTGGCGGAACACCAGCAGGAATTCGGCTGCCGCTACGAAGCGGTGATCGCCGAAGGCGGCATCCCGCTGAAGCCCGGGGTCGACGCGCTCTTCGCGCGTCTCGACGAACTCGGCCTGGCCCGCGTCGTCGCCACGTCGACCCGGCGCAGTCGCGCGCTGCCGAAGCTCGAGGCCACCGGCCTGCTCGCCCGGCTCGACGGCGTCGTCGCCGGCGACGAGGTGCAAAACGGCAAGCCCGCGCCGGACATCTTTCTGGCCGCGGCCACGCTGCTCGGACGGCCGCCCGACCAATGCACCGTGATCGAAGACTCCAATGCCGGCGTACGCGGCGCCCTGGCCGCCGGCGCCCAGGTCGTGATGGTGCCGGACATGTTGATGCCTGCCGCCGACGTCGCCGCCGCGCGGATTTCGGTGCTGCCTTCGCTCGATGCCGTGAAACGCCTGCTCGACGGGCTGTGAACGACATCGTCATCCGCGAAACTGCCGAACCGTCGCTCAAGCGGACCCGGCAAGCGGCCGACAACCCTTGAAGCCGGACCGCCCCGACCCCTGGTCGCGTCGGGCGCGGCGCACAGGCGCTGGCCGGCGTCATGACGCGGCGATTAAACTGGTGCCGGGACCACACCCGGGCAAGGAGATGCTGTGCAGTTGATTGGCATGCTGGACTCCCCCTTCGTGCGACGCTGCTACGTCGTCGCGCAGCGGCTGGGCATCGCGCTGGAGCACCGGCCGCTCTCGGTATTCCGCAACTTCGCCGAATTTCACGCGATCAATCCACTGGTGCGCGCCCCGACCCTGATCCTCGACGACGGCACCTGTCTGGTGGACAGCAGCCTGATCATCGAGCATCTGATGAGCCTGAATGCCGACCAACCGCTGCTTCCGCCGGGTGACGACGCCCCGCTCCAGTGCCGTCGGCTGACCGGCTTCGGACTGTCCCTGTGCGACAAGGCGGTGCAGCTCTACTACGAGCTGGGCGTTCGACCCCAGACCCTGCGCTGGCCGGAATGGATCACCCGGTGCACCGGCCAGCTCCGCGACAACGCGGCGCTGCTCGAACAGCACGCCGCCTGTCCTGCAGGTTGGCTGCATGGCGACCGCCCCTGCCTTTCGGACATCACCATCGCGGTCGCATGGCGCTTCACGCACCACGTGTTGCCACACATCCTCGACCCGGACGAATACCCTTTGCTCGGCGCACTCGGCGAGCGGGCGGAAGCCCTGCCCGAGTTCGTTGCGGCGGATTTCGAATGAGAGTGGACGACCCCCACGCTCACTGCGTTCGCGGAGGATCGGCTTTGCACAGCCGATCCGCTGCGCAGGCGCGAAGCAATGCTTCGCGAAACCCCCGCTACGCCCCCCCAGGGGGGCTGGAGACCGCATCAGGGACGGCCCGGCGAAAGGTCTCGGACGACCCCCACGCTCACTGCGTTCGCGGAGGATCGGCTTTGCACAGCCGATCCGCTGCGCGGGCGCGAAGCGATGCTTCGCGAAACCCCCGCTACGCCCCCCGAGGGGCCGGTGACCGCATCAGGGGCGGGCATCACGATGGCTTCTTGCGCTTCGGGTCGTGAGCATGCGGCAATGAAGGAACGGACGAAGGAATGATCGGACGGATTCGCGGAACTCTGGCGGAAAAGAACCCGCCGGCCATCCTGGTGGATGTGCACGGCATCGGCTATGAAGTCGACGTGCCGATGAGCACGTACTACGGCTTGCCGGAGTGCGGGCAGCCGGTGACCCTGTTCACCCATTTCGCGGTGCGCGAGGACGGGCAGTTCCTGTACGGATTCGCGAGTCGTGAGGAGCAGGCGACCTTCCGTCAGCTGCTGAAGGTCTCCGGCATTGGCGCGCGTACTGCCCTCGCCGTGCTGTCGGGGCTGTCGGTCGGCGAGCTGCGCAGCGCGGTTGCGCTGCAGGAGGCCGGGCGGCTGGTGAAAATTCCGGGCATCGGCAAGAAGACCGCCGAACGCCTGCTGCTGGAGTTGCGCGACCGCCTTGGGTCGGGCCTGCCGCCGGCCGCGCCGGGTGTCGCGCCGACGTCCGCCGAGGGCGCCCCTGCTGCAGACGCCCGCAGCGACGTCGTGCACGCGCTGCTGGCACTCGGCTACAGCGAGAAGGAGGCCTTGCGCGCGAGCGACGGGCTGCCGGCCGACGGCGACGTTTCGGACGGCATCCGGGTCGCGCTGAAGAAGCTGTCGAAGGGCTGAGCGCCCGCCTTGGCGGCCGTCACTCGACCGCGATGGTCCCCATCATGCCACCGGCGGCGTGGGACAGAATGTGGCAGTGGAACATCCACTCCCCGAGGTTGTCGGCGACGAAGGCGACGTCCACCGACTGCCGCGGCGCCATCAGCACGGTGTCGCGCCAATCCTGATCGACCAGCGGCTGGCCATCGACGCCGACGACCCGGAAGAAGTGCCCGTGCAGATGCATCGGGTGTGCGAAGTCGGTCTCGTTGATCAGCCGCAGCACCACGTGATCGCCCTTCTTGACGTAGAGCAGCGGCTCATGCAGCAGGGCGTGCTCATGCTGGGCGCTGAAGTTCATGGTCCAGGCCAGCTTTTCCTTCTCGAGGATTTCCTGGATGTTGGTCGGCTTGCCGTCGATCATGCCGATCACCGGTGAGCCGCGCATGCCGCCCTGGAACACGATGTAGTGATCGATCGCCTTGGCGACATCGGGCTCCGGCAAGTCGTTGGCAGCAAGCTGGATCGGGGCACCGAGCGGCTTCTCGCGCACCGGCGCGGCGTCGAGATAGCTGATCCGGGCCAGTTGGCCGCGGCTGCGCCGGTCGACGTCCACCACCTTGTGCTCGCTGCCTGGCGCCGCCATGAAGTCGACGACGAGATCGACCCGCATGCCTGGGCCGAGATCGACCGTCTCGAGTTCGCGCGGCCTGATCGCCTGACCGTCGAGCGCGATCGCATGCAAGCGGTGCGCTGCCAGACGGAGGCGGAAGATGCGAGCGGATGCCGCATTGATCAGCCTCAGCCTGACCCGTTCGCCGCTGCGCACGGCCAGTGTGACGTTGTCGCCGGCTTGCTGGCCATTGACCAGCACGATATTGCCCAGCCGGCCGTCGTTGGCGATATCGAGAACGCGACCGAAATCACCGACCTGGCGGCCTTTGGCGTCCACGCGCACATCCGACAGCACCCAAACCACCTCCCGGTCCACTTCGATCGGCGCGTCCTCCTCGACGATCAGCGGGCCGTAGAGTCCCCGCGGCACCTGTTCGAAGCTGGTCTGGTGCGGGTGATACCAGAAGGTACCGGAATCCTGTACCTGGTACTCGTAGCTGTACATCTCGCCCGGCTTGATCGGATATTGGGTGACGTAGGGCACGCCATCCATCGCGTTCGGTACCCGCAGGCCGTGCCAATGCACGGTGGTGTCGACGCCCACCAGATCGTTGTTGGCGACGACGCGCACGCGATCGCCCTTGCGAAAACGCAGTTCCGGCCCCGGCACCGAGCGGTTGAATCCCCAGAAGTCGGTCATCGGACCGCCGGGCGTCAATGCCTGCTCGAAGTGGCCGGCATTGAGCACGAAATCCCGGGTGCCGTCGGCCGCCCGGGCCAGTCCCGGCGGCAATGCGGCGAGCCCCGCGGTAGCGGCGCCGGCCTTCAGGAAATCCCTTCTGCTCATCGTCATGTCGGTGTTCCCCTGCGCGGGCGGCTGCCCCGCTCGCGTCATTGGCTGGATTGTTCGTACATCCGCGTCACCCGCTCGCTGGCGACGAGGATCGACTCGGTGGCCTCGGCAACGATCAGCCGGTAGGAACTCGCCCCTTCGGCGGCAATCGCGGTCTGCAGCCATTCCCACTGCAGGGCCATCTCGTCGAGCTCCCAGCGAATCTCCTCGGTGTTTTCGCGCTGTGTGCGCAAGCGCTCGAGCCCGCCCGAGAATTCGTTGACCGCAGCGTCCAGTTCCTCGCGCACGGTGGCCGACTCGACCCCCCAGCTCACCAGCATGTAGGCCTTGGCGATGCGCTGGCAGAGCGCGCTCTGCCGACCAGCCATCGTCACCAGGCGGCTGCCGGGCGTGTCGGCGCGGTCCTGCAGATGCTGCAGCAGGCGCTTCGCGGCCAGATCGACCTCGTCGGTCTGTCGCGAAAGCTGCAGTGCCTTGTCGCGGGACACCGGCTCCATCGCACCGGTCTTCAGCGGCTGCCAGGCCAGGGCCAGTTCCGACAAGGCCTTCTGCGTGTTGGCGTCGTCGGCCTTGCGGTCGAGCGCGCCGAGGTTGGCGTCGAATCCGGCCAGGGCATTGGTCAGCTGGTTCATCGCCGCGGTCGGCAGCACGTTCAGTCCGATCTGACTGTAGGCCTTGACCACCCGCTGGGCGAGCATGCGTTGCTGACTGGCGAGGCTGACGGGTCCGTCCTCGTCAGCCGCGACCGGTGCGGCGAGCAACGCAGCGGCAAGCCCCAGGATCCATGCCCAACGCGGCTTTTGCATCTTCACCGTCATGCCACTCCTCTCGTTCCGATCCGACACGCCCGTTCGGCGCGATCGCTGCCCCTGTCCGTCAGAAGACCGGGACACCCATCGACTGCAGGGCACGGTTCAACTGCTTGGTGGCCTCTTCCATCAGCGCCACCGCCTCCGAATACTTGCCGACGTCGGCCTGGCCTTCGGCCTCGAGCTTGAGCCGCCGGCCTTCGCCGACGAAGCGATCCACCAGCTGGCGCTTGCCACCCTCGGCACGCCCTTCGCCGATCATCATGTCCACCATGATCTGGTTGCTGCCGAAGCGCTTCTGCTCGTAGGCATATTCCTCGGCGGGCGTCTCGAAATTGAGCGAGAGCACCACTTCCTGGCCAGCGCGCAGGCGCGACAGCTCCTGCACCGCGATCTTGTAGGCATCGGCCATGTGCTTGTTGGCCTCGCCGAGACGATCGGCGGCGGCCAGCTTGTCGGCCTCGGCGGCCAGCCGATCGATCTCGCCGAGTACGCGGGATGCTTCCTTCTCGAGCCGGGGATCGCGGGTGAGGTCGTCGACGGCCGCGCGATAGGTGCGCACCTGCTCGGTCATGTCGGAAAGCTGCTTGCGCTGCGCGCTGTCGGAAAGCCCGCCTTCTGACGACAGGCGGCGCGACGCCGACGAGGCCGATTTCAGCGCGGCATCGAGGGCGCTCGCGGCGTCTTCCAGGCGCCCCTCGTCGATCGCCTTGCGGGCATCGTCGAGCAGGCCCTTGCCCTTCTCGACCAGGATCGGGGTCTCGGCGTCACGCCCGTAGGCGGAGCTCTTCGCCGCCGGCGAGTTAACCAGCATCTCCACCAGCCGAAACTTCTGCTCGATCAGACGCCTGCGCTGTTCGTCATCCGAACCTGTCTGGGCGCACGCTGCACCGGCAAACGCCAGCGCCATCACCAGCGCCAATGATTTCCTGATCATGGGGCCATCCTGAATTTTCTGGGGTTCGGGGCCACCGGAAATCTTACACGCCCGGCATCGATCGCTCAGGGCGCAATGTTGACCGAGATCAACCCTTGTGCAGTTCAGGGCGACCGGCACTCGCAGTGGGCATAGGCGTGGCCGGGATCGTTCCAGTTGGCCAGATCACCAAGTTCGCCGACCATCTGCACGAACACGGCGGCGGCCCCGGTGGTCACCCCCCGATCCGGACGGTCGGAGCCGAAGGCGTGGAGCAGCCGCTCGAGAATCCGCTCGCGGGCATCGAGTTCGGGTTCGATCCAGTCCACCCGGTAACGGTCGAGACCGGCGCGACCCGCGGCAGCCTCGATCGCAGCGCCAAGGCCACCGAGTTGATCGACAAGTCCGTGGTCGAGCGCCTGACGTCCGCTCCAGACCTGGCCCTGCGCGACCCTTTCGACCGCGGCCGCATCCATCCCGCGCGCGCTCGCGACCAGTCCGACGAAGCGGCGGTAGCCATGTTCGATGCTGCTCTTCAAGGCCGACGCCATCGGATCGGAAAGCGGCCTGCGCGGATCGAGGCCGCCAGCGATCGGCGAAGTGCCGACACCGTCGACAGCGAGCCCGCCACGGGCAAGCAGTCCGGACAGGTCGGGAAACATGCCGAAGATGCCGATCGAGCCGGTCAGGGTCGAACTGCCGGCCCAGATCTCGTCCGCCGCCAGCGCCACCCAGTACCCCCCGGATGCGGCCACCGAGCTCATCGACGCCACCACCGGCTTGCCGGCCTGACGGATCAGGTCCACCTCGCGGCGGATCCGTTCGGACGCGAATACACTGCCACCCGGGCTGTCGATGCGCAGCACCAGTGCCCGGTAGGCGTCGTCGTCGCGCACCCGCGCGAGCATGCCGGCGACGGTCTCGCCCCCGGCGACGCCGATCGGGCTGTCGCCGTCGACGATCGCGCCCTGCACCGTGACGACGGCGACGCGGGCGGGCGCCGGCACCTGCTGCGCGCGCACGCCGGCCAGGTAGGCGCCGAGGGCGGTACGGCGCGGCGCCTTGCCGTCATCGAGGCGGCCGAAGCGCGAGATCTGGAGTTCCCGCCACTGGTCCGGCGTCAACAGGCCGTCCACCAGGCCCGACTGCAGCGCCAGCTGCGCGGCGTCGCCGCTGGCCGCCGCCAGCCGCGCCGGGTAATCATCTACCAGTGCGTCGAATTCGTCGGCACCGATGCTGCGGTGGGCAGTGACCCCTTCGAGCCATTGTGCCCACAGTCCGTCGAGCAGGCGAGTGGTCGCTTCGCGGTGGGGCTCGGACATCGATTCGCGCGTGAAGGGCTCGACCGCGGACTTGTGTATGCCGACCCGGAACACGTTGATGCGGACGTCGAGCTTGTCGAACAGCCCCTTGTAATAGGTCGGATAGCTGGCAAAGCCGTGGGCGAGGACAAATCCGTCCGGCGCCATATAGACTTCGTCGGCCTGGCTCGCCAGGAAGTACTGGGCCTGGGTGAACCGACTGCCCCACGCCAGGATCGGCTTGTCGGGCGCAACCTCGCGAAAACGGGTGATCGCCGCCGCCAGCTCCTGCAGCTTGGCAAGACCGGCGGCAGCCAGCGGATCGGTCTCTATCACGACCCCGCGGATGCGTGCGTCGCCGGCCGCGGCGTCCAGTGCCTCGAGCACCTCGTGGAGCGGTGTCTGGCTCGGATTGGCGCCACGCTGCAGCAGACTCAGCGGATCGGCCACCGTCACCTGCTCGACGAGTTGTCCGGTCGGCCTCAGCAACAGCGCCGAGCCGTCGATCACCGGATCCGGCGCGCGCGCCAGCAACAGCGCCAATGCCAGCGCCAGCAACAACAGAAAGACCAGATTGGCGACCAGGCGCCTCAGTCCGTTGATCGCCGCCCACGCGCCACCCAGCAAGCGCATCAATAGGCCCTTCTCGCCGTTGCTCATCGCCCGTCCCGCCAGTTCGATCCCTCGATTATGCCCGCACCCGAAAATTTGGCGACGCGACGGCCTTGCGATACGCTGCGCCCACCGACCGATTGCCGAAAGAAATGCGTTCGATGGCCCCGCGATCCGGACATGCCCTGCTGCTGAGCGCCCTGCTGGCGACCGCCTGCGCGAGCCCGGTCGCACAGCCGCCCGGCGACTTGCGGGTGATCGTGCGCTTCGGCAAGAGCACCGACCCCGTCGATCCGGTACTGCTGCGCCGCCTGTCGGCTGCCGCTCGGAGCGAGGTCCGGGTTTCGGCCAGGATCACGGATACGGAATCGGCATACTGGCTGAGCTGCACCGAAGGCGATCCGTTCTGTGAAGACATGATGCTTCGCCTGCTGGCGGTGCCTCCGGTCGATGAAGTCATCCCGGATCGATATCGCTATCCTTCGGAACCCACACGATGAAACTGTTTTCCAGGTTTGCAGCCGCGGCGCTGATGTGTTCGACCTGTGCCGCGGCCCACGCCGATGCGCGGGTCATCGTGAAGCTTCGTGATCAGGCCGTCGGCCTGCGCCAGGCCCAGGCCGTCGAACGCACCCGGTCGCTGGCCCGGCGTCTCGGCGTTGCGCTCGCCCATGGCAGCCAGCCCGCACCCGGCCTGCTGGCCCTGCGGGCGCCCGACATCTCGATCGACGACCTGCTGACGCGCCTCGCGAACGATCCGGCAATCGAGTTCGCCGTCGAGGATCACCTGCGCACGGCCCGAGCCCGCCCCAATGACACGCTGTTCGATTCGCAGTGGCATCTGCAGTCGAACGAAGTCTCGGCGATCGCCGCGGATCGTGCGTGGGACATCATCACCGGCGACGGCTCGGTCGTCGTCGCGGTGCTCGACACCGGCATTCGTCCCGAGCATCCGGATCTCGCTCCACGGCTGGTGCCGGGCTACGACTTCATCACCGATGCCGCGCTGTCGGGCGACGGCGATGGTCGCGACGCCGATCCGATCGACGTCGGCGACTTCATCGACGCCGCCGCCCAGAACGACCCCGACCTGCAGGCGATCTGCGGCGCCTCGCTGCTGCCCCAGGACAGCAGCTGGCACGGCACCCGGGTCGCCGGCGTGGTCGCCGCCGCCGGCAACAACTCGACCGGCATCACCGGCGTCGCCTGGAACACCCGGATCCAGCCGGTGCGCGTGCTCGGCAAGTGCGGCGGCTTCGATTCGGACATCATCGCGGCGATGCGCTGGGCGGGCGGCCTGGTGGTACCGGGTGTCGACCTCAACCCGACCCCGGCCCGCATCGTCAATCTCAGCCTCGGTGGCGAAGGTGCCTGCACTGCCGCCTACAACCAGGCCATCCAGGAACTGCTGGCGCGCGACGTGCTCGTCGTGAGTTCCGCCGGCAACGAGACCGGGCCGGTGGAGTCGCCCGCCAACTGCGCCTCGACGCTCACCGTCGGCGGCCTGCGACACATCGGCACCAAGGTCGGTTACAGCAGTCTCGGTGCGGAGGTCGATATCAGTGCGCCGGCCGGCAATTGCGTGACCACCACGCTGCCCTGCCTGTTCCCGATCGACACCACCAGCAATGCCGGTACGACCACGCCCGGCGCCTCGATCTATACCGATGGCAACTCGCCGAACATCGGCACCAGCTTCAGCGCGCCCCAGGCGGCGGGGGTCGCGGCGCTGATGTTGAGCGCCAATCCATCGCTCGGTCCGAACGACCTGATCGATCGCATCAAGAGTACGGCGCGCCCGTTTCCCCAGGATCCGACGATCCCGACCTGCCCGCAGACGGCCACCGGCTTCGACAACATCGGTCAGTGCAACTGCACGACGACGACCTGTGGCGCCGGCATGCTCGACGCCGGTGCCGCCGTCGCCGCGGCAGCCGCACCGGTGGCCGCGATCACCGCCCCGGCCACCGCGACCGCCGGCACCACGATCACGCTCGATGCGGCGGCCAGTGCGGCAATGGCCGGGCGCACCATCGTCGATTGGCTGTGGACCATCGTCAGTGCGCCGGCGGGTGCGAGCCTGACCTCCGCCAACGCCCAGAGCACTGGGCTGCAACTGCCCGCCGAGGGAAGCTACCTGATCCGCGTGACGATCACCGATTCGGCGGGTGCCAGCGACGAAGCGGTGCATGCAGTCACCGTGGCGGCGGCGGTGGCGCCGCCGGTCACCACCCAGCCCGAGGCGAGCGGTGGCGGTGGCGGGGGCGGCGGCGATGCCGGATGGCTGCTGCCCTTGGTGCTGCTGCTTGCGTGGCCGTGGCTCGGCGACCGTTCGCGCTGCCCGCGCCGGACCCCTAAAGAGATCGATCGCCCCTCCGTTGACTGCAGGACACGCAACTGAGGAGCCGTGATGAAACCGGGCCCCGTGGAGCGCCGCAGTTCGCAGCGCATCGTCACCCGACAACTCGGCCGGAACCGATTCTGGCTGTCCTGGTATGCCGGTCGCGTGCTGCTCGAGAACCTGTCGGTGGACGGCTTCTCGATCAGCCTGTCCACACCGCCGGCGAGCGATCGCCCGTTCGAGTTCCTGCTCGAACGTGACGGCACGCTCGGCGGCGTCAGTGGCCTCGCGCAAGTCGTGAACTACAGCAGCGACGTCAATGGCGGCGTCGCCGGCTGCCGTTTCCTGTCACTGCACGAAGACGCGAGCGAACGCCTCACCGACTGGCTCGCCGGCCATGTGCTCGACGTCGCCGCAGTGCCGGTGACCGACATCGAGGCCGAGGACATCGTGCTCGGCCCGTCCATCGTCTGACGCCCTGGCTGAATCACGGCCGCTGACGCGGTCGCGAGGCGACTCAGCCCTTGACCACCATCACCGAGCAGTCGGCCAGTTGCACGACCCTCGACGCGCAGGAACCGAGGAGCGTCTTTTCCAGACCCTTGGCATGGGACGGGATGACGATCAGATCCACGCCGAGGCGTCCGGCCTGGCCGGCGATCTGTTCGGCCGGATTGCCCTGGGCAACCAGCGGCACGGTGCGGATTCCGGCCGCGAATGTCTCGGCGACGTAGGCGCGCAAGGCCTTGGCGACCTCCTTGGTGGCTTTTTCCATTGCCGAATCGGGAAAGAAGGACGCGACCAGCGGCATGCCGAAGCCGGGCAGCACGGTCAGCACGAACAGCTCAGCGCCATGGCGGAGAGCCTCCTCGCTGGCGAAGTCCACCGCCTTCCTGGCGAGGCGCGTCTCTTGCAGGTCGATCGGCAACAGGATCTTCTCGATCATCGTCATTCCCCGTTCGAATGGGTCACGCTTGCGGCCGGCAGGGTCGGCGGAGAACGGCCTAGCCGGCGCCGGCCTTGCGTCGGCGTAGCTGCAGCATCGCCACCAGGGCCAGCAGCAGCGTCGCCGGGATGAACATCAACTGTTTCGGCGGGCGCTCCGCCTCGACCCGGATATCGAGGATCTGCCAGTCGAAATCGAGACCAGCCTGCTGGGCCGGACTGCCGAACATGACGTTGTCCGCGATCACCTTGCCGTCGTCTTCGACGCGGGTCTCCAGGCCGGCGTTCATCAGCCGCTCTTCGCCCGAAGCCGCCGGGCCCATCGGCAACTGGACAGCCTTTTCGACCAGATCGCCGTCGATCGTCTCGCCCTTGACCATCATCACCAGCTTGCCGTCCGGCGGCAATCGTTCGGCGAACTGCGTGATCTCGGTGGCCGGCACCACCCGGGTCGGCTCGTACACCATGTCCCACCAGTAGCCCGGGCGGAAGAAGGTGAAGGTGACCAGCAGCAGCGCAGCGGACTCCCACAACCGGCTGCGGGTCAGCCAGTAGCCCTGGGTCGCGGCCGCGAACAGCAGCATGCCGACCAGCGCACCGAAGATCACGACGACCAGTTCGAACCAGCCGTCGATGCCGATCAGCAGCAACTGGGTGTTGAAGATGAACATGAAGGGCAGGATCGCCGTACGGATGTCGTACATGAAGCCCTGGATGCCGGTCTTGATCGGGTCCGCCTTGGCGATCGCCGCGGCGGCGAAGGCGGCCAGGCCCACCGGCGGTGTGTCGTCGGCGAGGATGCCGAAATAGAACACGAACATATGCACCGCGACCAGCGGCAGGATCATGCCCTCGTTCGATGCCAGCGCCACCACCACCGGCGCCATCAGGCTCGACACGACGATGTAGTTGGCGGTGGTGGGCAGGCCCATGCCGAGCACGATGCAGATCACCGCAGTGAAGATCAACGCGAGCATCAACTGGCCGCCGGAGATCAACTCGACGAATTCGATCATGACCTGACCGATGCCGGTCAGCGTGATCGTGCCGACGACGATGCCGGCCGCGGCGGTCGCCACGCCGATGCCGATCATGTTGCGCGCGCCGATCGCCAGCCCGTCGATGCAATCGTCGAGCCCCTGACGCAGGCTGCCTGCGGTCGGCTGGCCACGGAAGCGGGCCAGCAGCGGCCGCTGGGTCAGCACGATGCCGATCATCAGCACGGTCGCCCAGAATGCCGCCAGCCCCGGCGAGAAGCGTTCGACGATCAGGCACCACATCAGCACCACGATCGGAAGCAGGAAATAGAGCCCGACCTTGACCGTCGGCCCGACTTCCGGCAGTTCGAGCACCGGATCGTCGGGATCGTCCATCTCCAGTTCGGGAAAGCGCGCCGCGAACTTGAGCAGGCCGACATAGGCTGCGGCGACCAGCAGCGCGACGATGTAGATCGCGCCACCGCCGGCCAGCGTCTTGATCCAGCCGATGCCGTAGTACACCACCAGACCGATGGCGCAGGTGCCGGCAACGACGGCGGCGAAGGTCGCAAGCTTCTGCGCCAGGGTCGACCGTGTCCGTCGCGGCAATCCCTGCATGTCGGCTTTCAGCGCTTCGAGGTGCACGATGTAGACCAGCGCGATGTAGGAGATCACCGCCGGCAGGATCGCGTGCTTGATCACCTCGATGTAGCTGATGCCGACGTATTCGATCATCAGGAATGCGGCGGCCCCCATCACCGGCGGCGTCAACTGGCCATTGGTCGAACCGGCGACCTCGACCGCGCCGGCCTTGACGCCGGAGAAGCCGACGCGCTTCATCAGCGGAATGGTGAAGGTCCCGGTGGTCGCGACGTTGGCGATTGACGAACCGGATATCAGGCCGGTCGCGGCCGATGCCACCACCGCCGCCTTGGCCGGCCCGCCGCGCATGTGGCCGAGCAGGGCGAAGGCCATCTTGATGAAGTAGTTGCCGGCGCCGGCCTTCTCGAGCATTGCACCGAACAGCACGAACAGAAAGACGAAGCTGCTCGAGACACCGAGCGCGACGCCGAACACGCCTTCGGTGGTGAGCCATTGGTGCGACATCACCTTGGCCAGACTCTGGCCCTTGTGGGCGATGACCTCCGGCATGTAGGGGCCGAAGAAGGTGTAGATCAGGAACACCGAAGCGACGATCATCAGCGGCGGCCCGAGTGCGCGTCGCGTCGCTTCGAGCAACAGCACCATGCCGCAGATGCCGACCACCAGATCGACGGTGGTGGGCGCACCCGAGCGCCCCGACAGTTCCGTGTAGAACAGGTAGATATACGCAGCGCTGGCCGCCGCGACGATCGCCATCACCCAGTCCGCGATCGGAATGCGCTCACGCGGCGATGACGCGAACGCCGGATACGCGGTGTATGCCAGGGACAATGCGAAGGCGAGGTGGATCGAGCGGACCTCGGTGTCGTTGAATACGCCGATCCCGACCAGGAACGGCAGCGGCGAGGCGACCCACAACTGGAACAGCGACCAGACGACCGCGGTGCCGAACAACAGCCGACCCGGCAACCCGGCCGGATGGCGTGCGCCGCTGTCGCTCTGGGCGACCATCTCTTGCAGTTCGCGATCGGTATCGCGATCCTGGCTGTCCGAAGTATCCCGCATGATTTCCCTCGCCCGTGGCAGGCCGGCGCAAATTGCCGCCCCGCCGGTCCGGTGGATCTTCGGGCCGCCCGCAGCACTTGAGCGCCGCGGACCACACCCTCGTCTGACCGGCCGGCGGCGGCGCCGGATCGGCGCCGCCGAGCCGCCCGCTTACATCAGGCCTGCTTCCTTGTAGTACTTCGCAGCGCCGTCGTGCAGCGGGGCCGACAGGCCGTCCTTGACCATCTGTTCCTTCTGCAGGGTCTCGAAAGCCGGATGCAGCCGGCGGAAGTCGTCGAAGTTCTCGAACACCGACTTGACGACGGCATAGACCGTGTCGGCCGAGGTGTTGGTCGATGACACGAAGGTCGCACCGACGCCGAAGGTCTTGGTGTCGTCGGGATTGCCCTGGTACATGCCACCCGGAATCACCGCCTTGCGGTAGTAGGCGTTGTCGGCGACCAGCTTGTCGATGGCCGGGCCCTCGACATTGACCAGTACCGTGTCGCAGGTCGTGGTCGCCTCCTTGATCGAGCCGGCCGGGTGACCCACCGTGTAGACCATCGCGTCGATCTTGTTGTCGCACAGCGCCTTCGACTGCTCGGCAGCCTTGAGCTCGGAGGCCAGCGCGAAGTCGTCCATGGTCCAGCCCAGCGACTGCATGACCACCTCCATGGTGCCGCGCTGACCCGAGCCCGGATTGCCGACGTTCACGCGCTTGCCCTTCAGATCAGCGAAGTTCTTGATGCCGGAATCGGCCCTCGCGACGACGGTGAAGGGCTCGGCATGCACCGAGAACACAGCCCGCAGCTCCTTGTTCGGTCCCTGCTCGGCGAACTGGCTGGTGCCATGGTAGGCGTGGTACTGCCAATCGGACTGGGCGACGCCCATGTCGAGCTCACCGGCACGGATGGTATTGAGGTTGTAGACCGAGCCACCGGTGGACTCGACCGAGCAGCGGATGCCGTGCTCCTTGCGGCCCTTGTTCACCAACCTGCAGATGGCGCCCCCGGTCGGGTAATAGACGCCCGTGACACCGCCGGTGCCTATCGTGATGAAGGTATCGGCGGCCAGCGCCAGGGTCGAGGTTGCGGTCAGCGCCGCAGCAATGACGGACGCGAAGACAAACTTTCTGGTCTGCATGAAACTCCTCCTCGTTGGTGAACTTGTGCGGATGTCAGAGGGCACACGGCGTATGCCGATGCCGATGACCGGCCACCGGTACGCACGATCGAGGGCGCCCGCGACGGACGACCGGCCCCCCTCTGCGGCCTGCTCGACCGGCGGCGGGGGAGCCCATCCATGGTTTAAGGATATACCCCGAATTCGCCGCCCGCCCCGCGGATGGCCGATCTGCAGGAAAAAAACGGTCACCGGGCCCCCTCGCCGACAGCGCCGCCCCGGCCGAGAATCGAAGCGAATGCCCTGGGTGGCGGCGCAAACGGACCGGCGAGCGCGAACGGCCGATCCGGCACCGGGGTGCCGCGGTCGACCAGTTGCGCGGCGATCAGTCCGGCGCTGCCGGCCGCCAGGGTGAATCCGAGCGCGCCGTGGCCAACGTTCAGCCACAGGCCGTCGATGCCGCTGGCGCCGATGATCGGCGTGCCGCCGGGCGTTGCCGGCCGCAGACCGGCCCAGGCTTGCAGGTCGGACAGATCGACGGCGCCGCCGAACCAGCGGCCGGTCTCGCGTGCGAGGGTCGCGATCCGGTCCATCCGCACCGTTTCATCGTAGCCGACGATGTCGGCCATGCCCGCCACCCGCAACCGATCGCCGATACGGGCATAGACGATCCGGCGCCCCTGGTCGGTCACGCTGACCGCCGGCGCGCCGTCGTCGCGGACGACCCTCGGGCTGATGCTGTACCCCTTGAGCGGGTAGAGGGGCAGCGCGACGCCGAGGGTGCGCAGCAGGCCGCCCGCCAGCACGCCGTTGGCAATCACGCAGGCATCGGCTTCGATCGTGCGCCGATCGGTACGCAACGACCGGAATCGGCCACGGGACAGCTCGATCGCCTGCGCGCGCTCCGAGAGCAGGATGCGAGCGGGCAACGCAGCCGTGCGCAGGCCGCGCTCGAAGGCCCGGCACAAGGCCAGACAATCGCCCACCTCCTCGTCCGGCGTGAAGATGCCGCCGACCAGCTCGGGCGCGACCCGCGCCAGCGCCGGCTCGAGCTCGCAGCAGGCGCGCACGTCGAGCACCTGTTGCGCTTCACAGTCGCTCGCCGGCGGCACCAATGCGCGACGGGCCGCCGCGAACGCGCGGCGCTCGCGGTAGACGATCAGCTTGCCATTTCGCCGCCAGTCGAAATCGAATGCCGGGTCCGCCGCCAGGGCGCCGATCAACTGGCGACTGTACAGCGACAGCGGGGCCAGCGCCGCGATCGACGCGGCGCGGTCGCGGTGATTGCACGCACGCAGAAACGCCAGCAGCCAACGCCATTGGGCCGGGTCGAGACGCGGACGGAGGCGGACCGGGGCGTCACGACCGATCAACCAGCGGGGGTAGCCGGCAAACAGGGCCGGATCGGCCAGCGGCGCGATGTAGCGGTACGAGAGCTGACCGCCGTTGGCCTGGCTGGCACCGAGGCCGACGGCTTCGCGCGACTCGACGAGGCTCACCGAATGCCCGTCACGCTGGAGATACCAGGCGGTGGCGAGGCCGATGATGCCGCCGCCTACAACGCAGATTTCCATGCCTTCAAGCTCAATCAATTCTGGCCGCCGAATTGGCCAGGATCTTTTCATCATAAGACTTGCAGGAAAGGATCGGGTTTCGGATGATTGTCCATATCATGTCATGACGACATAGCCATGCGCCTGCGCCAGATCGAAATCTTCCGTGCCGTCATGCTCAGCGGTTCGGTCAGCGCCGCGGCCCGCATGCTCCACGTGTCGCAACCGGTGGTGTCGCGGATCGTTCGGCATGCCGAACAGTCACTGGGTTTCGCGCTGTTCGAGCGCAGCCGGGGACGGCTGGTGCCCACACCGGAAGCCGAGGCCCTCTACCGCCAGGTACGGCGCAGCTGGAGCGAGATCGAGCGCATCGATGCACTGGCCGGGAGCCTGCGCCAGGGGGGGCGCCAGTGGGCTGCGCATCGCCGCGACCCCGACGCTGGCGGCCAGCCTGCTGCCACAGGCGGTGGCAGCGATGCAGCGACAATATCCAGCGATGCAATGCGATCTGTGGGCCATCCACACGCCCGAAATCGAGCAGCGGCTCGCCACCCAGGAAATCGATGCCGGCATCGCGCTGGAGCCTCCCGAGCGGGTCACGGTGGCGGTTTCGCAGCTTGCCGAAACCGAAATCCTGCTGGCCGTGCCGTGGCCATGGGTGACGTCCCAGACCGCGGGCAGTCGGCAACTGACCGCTCGCCCATGCATCGCGCTGGCCGAAAGCACACCGCTGGGCGATGCACTGGCCGGTCTGCTGGAGCGCGCCGGCTGGCGGGCAGAAGCCGCGCTGCGCGTGCAGACCTATCGGATGGCGGGTTCGCTGGTCGAGCACGGCGCCGGCTACGCCTTCATCGACGGTTTCACCGCAATCGGCCTCGACCCGGTCAAGGTTGCGCTGTTCCGCCTGCGCCCGTCGCTGCCGGTCCATCTGCACCTGATGCGGGCAAGCACCGCCGCCCCGTCGTTGAGCCTGCCGCGCCTCGAGAAGGAGCTGCGGAAAGCGGCGCGATCACTGCTCGCCCGCCTGCCGGATCGGCTGCAGTCCTCGGTGCTGTCGATCGACGACGCCCCGTGACCGCGGTCCGAGCGCTCGGCCCACGCCCATGCGCGGATCGCCTGCAGGCGGATCGCACGCGAGGCCACGGTTCGAGGGGGCGTGGTGATACTCGCAACGGCGCTGACGTCTGCAAGACCCCGTCCCCCGGGCGGACCGATCCCGATTCCCAATGCCAGACCGATGGACGCCCAGGCGGGCACCGGCAGCACGAAGGCGGGTCCGGCAGACGGGATCATCGATGCCGCCGCCCGCCGCGGCGACGAGGCGCAGTACGCGACGCAGGCGGCGATCAGCTCTGCAGGCGACGAGTCCGTTGCGAACGAGGGCGCGAAGACGGCGGCCACCCATGGCGGCGCATGACAGACCGGCCGTTCACACGAAAACCACGAAATAGACGGCGGATGTCAGCAACGCCAGGCCCCAGGCGGTGATGATGGTCTTCCGCTTGGCGGCCACGTCGGCCTGGAGGGCGGCATCTCCGCCCCGAACCAGGCGGAGCGGCTCGAGGGTGCTGTTGGCACCGGGCCCGATTCCGTTGCTGTCTGCGTAGTAGATGCCAGACACCAGGAAAGTCTCACCCTCCGCGATGACCGTTTCGAACAAGTGCCTGTCTTCGCCGACCGGCCCGGCATCCTTGGCGCACGTATCCTTGCGAAAATTTCCCGGTGCGACATGCGTCGCTTTCGTGCGTGCCTCCCTGCCGGCGTTCAGTCGGTCATTGCACTCATCACCGAAATCGATCTCGCCCAGATATCGGCGGATACGTTCCCTGGCCGCCTCGCCTTCGATTTCCGCGCCGTCGAGCGCGTCGAGACCCGGCTTCAGGATCAGGAATTCGATATCGTCGGTTTCGGCCAGGATCGCGACCGACCTCGTCGCCCCCGCGACCACCGACGGCGTCATCGCGTAGCCTCGGTAATCGGTCATCATTCGCGAGCCGGCCGAATCGCCGAGCGTGCCCGAACTTGCCCGATGGTCGACCTTGTAGCGGTAGGCGATGCAGCGCGCACCCGCGCAGGGGGATTCGAGGGGCGCCCCGACGGCTCTTACCCGGCCGGATACCACGGCCCGCCTGCCATCGATCAGCTTGAACCGGCCGGCGATGTCGAGTTCGGATCTGATGCGGCGTACGACGATCCATTTGTTGAGCGCGAGCCACGCGAACGAAGCTGCGATCACCGCCGCCCACAAGGCCTCCGTCCTGCCGAACTCGAAGCTCGGATAGGGCGCACGCAGCGAAAACAGCCCGTAGAAGAGGACGAACGAGCACGACGGAAAGACGAGCAACCTCAGCAACAGACTGGTTGCCATGACGTCAACTGCGTGGCACGCGCTGAAAGCTCCATGAGCCGGGACCCTAGCACCCTGGCCTGACGGCGCCAAGCAGCCGTGCGGAGTCACCGGAACATCGGTAAACGCACGACGGCCCAGCCGGCATGCCGCGCGAGGATTTCGGCCCACAAGTCCCGGACGAGCCGGATCACGCGCCCGATGATCAGGCCTGGCCGGTCGGAGACACGCATCGATCGCGCCAGCGACGAGTTCCTGCATCGCACTGTTCGCCGCGATCCGAATGCATGGCGCGACCGAAGACTGCAATATGCGTCTTGTCGAGGACCGCGCGCTGGCCACGGTACCGGCGCTTTCAGTCCTTGGCGGGCATCGCGGCCAGTCCCTGGCGCGCGTCCCACTGGCGCTTGTAGCGGATATCCAGGTCGGTCAGTTCGGCGGTCACCGCCTCGAGTTCGGCGAACCCTGGAAAGCGCTCGCGATGTCCGGTGTCGATCCAGCTCGCCATCGCCTGCATCAGGGCGTCGCGCCGCGCGAAGGTTTCCGCGATCCGTCGCTTCAGCGTCGCGACGGATTCGGCGCCGATGTCGGCGACCGCGTAGCAGACCCCTTCGCCGAACAGCCGTATGCCGCCGCCCTCGCCGGCAATCGCAGCGGCCCGATCGATGTCCACCGGCAGCACGCCCGCGACGAAATCGACGCCGAACTCGGCGAAGGTCGGCAGCCACGGGGTGGACGGTCCCATCAGCACGGTCACGGCGTTGCGGGCGAGTTCGGCCAGTCTCGGGAAGGTCTTGTTGATCAGCGAGGTGGCGGTGATGAATACCCAGTCGGCCTGGGGAATCACGAACTCGGCGGCTGGATCCGGCAGATCATTCGCGGCCGGCTGGCGCTCCAGCACGGTGACGTCCATCCCGCGGGTCAGCGCGTCCAGACCCGGATAGCGACCGACGACGACGACCTTGCGGCGTTCGAGCCGCGGGCGGAAGAAGTCGAACACCGCGAGATTGGCCGGCGCTGCTGTTCTTACCGGGGTCGCCCGTGCCATCAGCGCATTGCCTGGTGCATTGATCGCCGCATTGGCGGCAGCCAGCCCGACGGCGGCTTCGAACGGATCCCAGGAGCGAAGCCAGGCTGCAACCTCGGCAACCGGCCTGCCCGCCACCGACCCCGGAAAGCCGAGGGTCCGCGACGCCAGCCCCGGACTCTGCGCGAATCCGATCGACCGCGCCGTGCGACACCAGGTCCAGGTCAGGCCGAGCATGAGCTGAGCCACCCGATCGTCCGAACCGACGCAGCCGAGGATGCGTTCGTAGACCTCGTGCGGACCGCCGCTCACGACATCCTCTCGCCGCGTCGCCGGCGCAATCCGCCCTTCAGCATGACCAGATCGTGCAGGTCACACAGCATGAAGTGGCGGTTCGCCGGATTGCCGAGCTGCGCCACGGTTGCAGGATCGCCGTCGCGGTAGCGGCGGGCGACCGCCCGAAAAGGCTCCGGCAGCGACCGGTTGAACGGTGACGGACGGATCAGCAAACGGATCACCTGCCCGAACAGCAAGGCGTAGCGGTCGTCGTCGGGCGCCCGGTAGATCGATCCGAGATCCTCGCCGTAGCTGGCGAACAGTCGATCGTAGTCGCCGACATCGGGCAATTGCGCGCTCACTGCACTGCCCTCCCGTCACTTCGTGACACCCTCCCCGGGGGGCGAGAGCGGGGTTTCGCGAAGCACTGCTTCGGGCCGCTCGCGCGGGCTGGCTGTGCAAAGCCGGCCCTGGACGAAATGCCCGCTTCGGGCGGCCGGGCGCGCGCGCTCATGCCCAGCCGCTCGCGACCCGGCGGTGCGCGGGCAGGTGGCCATAGGCGGGTTCGCTCGCCAGGCGCGCGTCGTCGACCGGCCGGCCGACCGTGAACTGGTAGACAACCTGCCAGCGGGCCTGCGGACCCAATGGCAGACGAAGCGTGTGCAGCACCTCGTCGTCGAAGAAGCAGCCGATGCCGGTTCCCCGCAATCCTGCGGCCTCCGCCTCCAGGTAGAGCACCTGGCCGATCAGGCCGGCCTCCCAGTGCAGTCGCCGCCAGGCCCAGGCGCCTTCGGCCCGCAGCACCGGACCGAAGTCGGCGATCATGGCCAGCGCGAAGGCGCCGTGGCCGGCAATGCCCTGATGACAGGCCAGACCCGAGGCGATGCGCCTCAGGTCGGCAGGCGCGCGCAAGCAATGGAGCGGCAGTGCGGTGCCTGCCATGGCCCGGGCGCCGCCGTCGCCACCACCGATTGCCTGCACCAGTGAACGACCGTGCTCGGCGTCGCGCAGCAACAGATAGAGCCCAGGGTCGAGTCCTTCGACACGATGGGCGAAGACCGCGAGGTGGACCGCCGGCGGGTAGGGGAAGGCATCGAGCGGCACCGTGCCGCTGGTCGCCAGCGTCTGCGCCAGCAGCCGCAGGAATGCGGCGGCCGGAATGCCGGAGACGCCGTCCAAGCGCTGGGCGCTGCGTCGCGAGCGGATCAGACCTGCGGCATCGACGCCGTCCAGTGCCGGCGCCGGCCCAGTCGCGATCGGTCGTGCCGGCGCCGGCGGTGCTGCGCCGGTCATCGGCTTGACCACGGCCGGCAACACCCGGGCGATCTCGGGCCAGACCACGGATTCCGCACTGAGGCGACACGCCTGCCCTTGCCAGTCGGTCCACGCGACGGCCAGCGCCGCCCAGTCCGGCGCATCCTCAACGCGATCGCCAACGAGCGCGATCATCTCCGGATGCTCACGCTCGGCATCGGCAAAATCGGTGTCTCGGTCGAGACCCAGCAGGCTCGCCAGTTGCCGGTCGCCGGGCGCGGGATCGGCGCGCAACGCCCAGCCCAGCGCGGCCGCCGCGTAGCGTGCGGCACCCAGGGCGTGCCCCACATCCAGTTGGCAGTAGCGATAGGCACGGGCGCCGTACTTCCAGGCTTCGCGCCAGACGACGCTGCTCCAGGCGATGGCGCCGAAGCTGGCCGGATGCGCCCGGGCCAGCGTTCGCGCCGCGGCATCGGGCAAGGTCGCCCGGCACTCCAGCGCATGTTCATGCGGGGCATAATGGTAGAGCCCCGGCGGGATCGACGCCGACGCCGTTCGCCACAGCAGCAGATAGCCCTCGGTGGGATGCAGGTTGCCGCTCGACGGGTTGTTGCGCAGCGGCCAGCGCTCGGCGCCCAGCCGCTTCCAGGCCGAAAGGCCGAGGGCCAGCTCGAGAAACAGGCCTAGGCTGCGCGAGTCGAGGGCCTGCGGCCGCGCCGCTTGTCGATGCAGCGCATCGAAGCTGCCGGGACCATCGCCGTCGATCAGCGGCAAGTCGATCGCCGGCGCCGGATGCCAGCGCCGGAACGGGTCCGGCTGGGCGTCCCAGTCCAGGTAGCCCGGGCCCGGTGCATAGCCGCGCAACCGGTGCCTGGTGGCCTCGTGGTAGGCGAGAACGGCGTCGATTCGCGCGTCCACGGTCGTCGCGCCGGTCATTGGCCGCCCCCCGCGTCCAGTTGCCGGAACAGGAGCGACGCCAGGTGGTGCCCGCTGCGATCGCCCAGCCCCTTCATCTGCTGGCGACAGGAGAAGCCGTTGGACATCACCGCCGCATCCGGTGCCGCCCGCAGCGCCGGCATCAAGGCCTGCTCGGCGATCGCTACCGAGAACGCCGCATGTTCCGCTTCGAGGCCGAAGGTGCCGGCCATGCCGCAGCAGCCGGCGTCGATCATCTCGAACTCGAGGTCGGGCACCTGTCGCAGTACCCGGCGCACCGCTTTCATCGCACCCACCGCCTTCTGGTGGCAGTGGCCGTGCACCAGCAAGCGCTGCCCGGCCGCGCTCTTCAGCGGAAGCACCAGGCGCTTGGCCATCAACTCTCGCGCGAGAAACTCCTCTAACATCAGGACGCTACGACCGACCGCGGCCATGTCGGCAGCGAGGCCCAGGACCTGGGCGTCGTCGCGCAACCCGAGCACACAGGAGGCTTCGAGTCCGACGATCACGCGACCGGCATCGGCATGCGGCTTCAGCGCGGCCGCCATTCTGGCCGCTTCGGCACGGGCCTGCGCTACGAGACCCTGGGCCAGATAGGTGCGACCGCAGCACAGCGGCCGGTCCGGCTCCACCGCATCCACTGCCGGCTCGGCCACGTGCACGCCGTAGCCGCCGGCAGCCAGCACTGCGCAGGCGTGGGCGGCGATCTGCGGCTCGAACTGCCGGGTGAAGGTATCGACCAGCAACACCACTTCGGGCAGGCCCTCGCGGCTCGATTCCGACACCGCCGTCGGCCGCACGAAGGGCTTTCGTGCAGGCTCCGGCAGCGGACGCGCAGCCGCCAGTCCCAGCGTCCTCTCGACCAGCCGGGCAACGCGCGCGGAGCGGTTGCGCCAGCGGATCAGCCAGCGCAGCCCGCGGTGGCGATGCAGCCAGCGCGGCAGTCCGGCAAACAGCCGGCTGCGCAGGCCGAGCCCTTGTCGCGTCGCGCGCTGGGCCAGGTATTCGGCCTTGATCAGTGCCATGTCTGCGCATTCCACTGAACGTGACCGC
>JAGRFY010000038.1 GCA_020445765.1 Rhodocyclaceae bacterium
TGGAGTACGACGTGACCCGTTCCGATGGCGTCAATGTCGGCCAGAACCGGGTGCAGACGGTCGGGCGTGGTGATTCGGCGACCTACCAGTGGTATGCCGGACATCTCGAACTCGGTAACAACCGCCAGCCGCTGTCGGCCGCCGTGTCGCAGGAACTCGAGGCTCAGGAGGACAAAATCCTCAACGACGATCGTATCGACGACGACGTCGTGGCCGAGGGCGAGATCGCGAACACGACGACCACCGAGTCCTACGCCGGCGACTACAAGTTCGGTAACTACGACACGGCCACGCGGGAGCAGATCATCGCCGACGCCGAAGCCGAGTACGTGGCGGAAGGTCCGGACGATGGCGACACCCGGGACGACGATCCCGATGTCGTGGCCACCGCCGAAACCACCGACATGGCGGACGTGATCGCCACGCCGGTCGAGTTCGGTGGCGCCAACCTGAGCCCGGCGGACCGCATCAAGCAGGGTCAGAAGGGCATGGTCGGTGGTCTGGTGATCGAGCCGATCGGTGCAGACTGGGCCGACCAGAACGTGCTGGCCAACCTGGATCAGACCATCGATCACCAGGTGGACACCACCGGTCTGGCGACCCCGCCGACGCGCGCGACCCGCGCCCAGGCGACGATCACGAATGGCGCGGCTGCCTTCCGTGACTTCGTGACGATGCACCAGAAGGCGCTCAACCTGCGCTTCGCCGATGGCGCACCGGTGCCGAACCTGTCCGCCGAGGGTCAAGCGATCCCCGAGGACAGCCACGACGCCGGCCAGATGGCGGTCAACTACGGCACCGAGCCGGCCTGGTTCCGCTTCGGCCTGCCCGCGCAGTCGCCGTTCGGCAAGCAGGGCTTCGGTGGCGTCGAGAACGCCCACGAGCTGTTCAGCAACCAGTGCTGCACCAACGGTGGTACTGCCACCACGGCGACCAACAACGTCGGCGAACCGGCTACCCCGGTTTTCGTCGCCGCGGCTGGTCAGGAGGTCCGCATGCGTGTCCTGGAGCCCACCGGCGCCGGTCGCGGTACGACCTTCGGCGTGCATGGTCACCTGTGGGCGCGTGATCCGTACTTCTGCCCGGGTGAAGCCCGCAACGGCCTGGTCGGCGCTTGCGAGATGAACACCGTGGCGTCGCGTGCGATCGGTGTGAATCCGCAATCCTTCCTGTTCCTCGGAGCACAGGAAAGCATCATGCCGATGGCCCACTTCGACCTGTTCCTGCCCAAGGCAGGCGGTCAGGGTGCAATTGCCGGCGACTACCTGTACGTGGATCGTGCCGCCTTCGGCCGCAACAACGGCCTGTGGGGCGTGATGCGCGTGCAGTAAGCGTCGTTCAACCCCCGGCCCCGCGAGGGGCCGGCGGGATGCGGTCAGGCAGGACCCGGCCGCATCCCGCTCTCCTTCCTGACGTCGATGTCGCGCGCGGCAGCGACGTGATGATGGAGGCAACCGAGTACAGGAGGTAAGGCTGTGACAGTCAGAACATTCAAGGCACTGGCGATCGCGACGGCGATCTGGACCATGGGCGCGGTCGGCCACGCGCCGGTGCTGGCTGCGAACCAGGTGGTTGCACCGCCGACCACGGTCGATGCGCCGGGGCGGATCAGCGATCGGCTGGTGCGCGACGGGCTGGTGATCGACTTCGAGGCGACACCGGTCGAGAGCGACGAGATCACCGAGGGTCTGCTCACCGACGTGCGCTTTCGCATCACCCAGGAAGCCAGCGGCGAACCGGTCAAGGGCGTGTTTCCGGCCGCCTGGCTCGACGTCGGCGCCAACATCGGCGGCAAGGAGGGCGAGATCAAGGAGTGCCGTGAGAAGGTCGGCCTCTACCTCAAGGGCATCGTCGGCATCCGGCCGATGCTCGACTTGAATGGCTACTACGTGCTGGTGCTCAACAAGGATCCGAGCATCTCGGTGGTGGACCCGATGGTCAACATGGCCGGCCGCACCAGCACCTACGCGATCATCGTGCTGAAGCGCCCGCCGATGGACTGGGCCCGCAGCAACGACGAGAAGACCCTGTTCGTGTCGATGCCGGTCGCCGACGAAGTCGCGGTGATCGATGCCGATCACTTCAAGGTGACCCACAACGTGCCGGCCGGCAACAATCCGACCCGGGTGGTGGTGCAGCCCGACGGGCGCTACGTCTGGATCGGCAACAACGGCATCGGCGAGAAGAGCGGCGTCACCGTGCTCGACGCCGAGAGCTACAAGCAGGTCGGTTTCGTGCCGACCGG
>JAGRFY010000167.1 GCA_020445765.1 Rhodocyclaceae bacterium
GACCTGCGCTGGCTCGAGCACTCGCTGCTGTTTCTGTTCAAGGCGCCGAAGGACTTCGGCGCGAAGCTGTGGAACGGCCTCTACTATCGTCTCGAGGCCGACGGCGAGGGCCTGGTCGGCACGCCCCACGCGGTGGATCTGAACCTGATCGGCGCGCCGCCCGACGATCCGGGCGTGCCGCCGTTCGCCGATGCCGACATCACCGAGATCGATCCGTCGTCGCGCTGGTTCGTCAAGCTGACAATCGACTGACGCAGCGAAGGCGATCGGGCGACCGCAAAAAGGGGTGCCGCTCGGCACCCCTTTTCGATGGTGGGCCGGGTGAGTGACTAAAGAAAGATGCAGGCGGACAACCTTTCCTTGAGCTGCGATTCGGAGGCCTTGGTGTAGTCCTTCTCGAAGCGATCGGAGACCAGTTGCGCGGTGGGGCCGTCGATGCTGGCGTTGAGCAGCCCCATGAAACCGGGCGGCGCGACCAGGATCGCCCGGGCGAAGGCCTGGCGATTGCGTCCGGCATAGAACTCGCGCGCGATCTCCTGCGCGAAACTTCGCGCGGCGTGTTCCTTCGGTGCGGTCGGCGGCTCGTAGGAGCCGTCGCCGTGGCCGGTGCCGCTGCGATCGGTGACCAGGTCGGCGTTCTTCTGCCGACTCTCCGGGTGGTCCAGTTCCTTGACCAGCTTCAGACCCTTGTTGGGGCCGAGGTTTGCGTAGAGTTTCGCGAGGCTGGCGTTGGCAACCAGGATCCAGGTAATGGTCATAAAGTCGTCCTCCAGATGGATTTCGTGCGCGCCTGCCGACGGCCGCAAGCTCTCCTGCCATGAAACGGGCAAACGCGATTTCAGCGTAGAAGACGATCACGCCGCCGGCAAATGCCGGCGGTCGGCTTGGCTCGAGCGCTTTGGTGCGCCGTCCGGCGGGGGCATGCGACCGGGAAAGTGACGGGCGCGCGGTGGTCCGGCTGCGGCGCCCGCGAGTGCAGCGCGGGCCCGGCCCTACTGGTCGGCTGCGCCGTGGTCCATGCGCCAGCGCCGGGCGACCGCGGTGGCTTCGCCCTCGGCGGTGTCGACGCCGTAGAGCTCGGCGAGCAAGGCATAGACCCGCGGATACTCGGCGCGCAAGCGCAGCGGCATCAGGAAGAAGGCTTCGGACAGGACTGCATAGAATTCGGCCGGCGATTCGCTCGCGTAGGGATCGATCGCGGTCACCTCGCCACTGTCCACGCGGCGCCGGAAATCGTCGAAGGCCTGGCCGAACGCTTTCGACCAGCGGCCGACGTCGATGTCCGGCGTCAGCACCGGCAGACCGTCGGCATCGCCGTTGGCCATGTCGAGCTTGTGGGCGAACTCGTGGATCACCACGTTGAGCTCGCGCAGGCCGCCACCACCCACGGTCCACGACACCAGCACCGGCCCTCCTGCCCAGGCCTCGCCGAGGACCGGCTCGTCGTACTCGTGCACCACGCCGGCCTCGTCGACGACGCTGCGGGGGATCATGAAATCGCCCGGGTAGACGACGATGCCGACCCAGCCGCGGTAACAGCCGCTGCCCAGGCGCAGGATCAGCAGTGCCGCCTGCAGGGCGATCGACAGCATCATGCGGTCGTCCACCTCGAGCCCGTGGGCGCCGTGGAATTCCTTGTCGCGCAGGATCTCGGTGGCCAGTTCGCGCAGCCGCGGGCGCATCTCGGCCGGCACGAACTCGAGGAAGGGCAGGTCCGACTCGATCCACGCCCAGACGCTTTCATCGACCGTGGCGTCGTCGTCCCGGCGCCCGTTGCGGAACAGATCGTGCAGATGGAACATCAGGGCGCCTTTCGGGTGTTCATCACGATCCCGACAAAGATCAGAACGATGCCGCACAGGTGGTACCAGTGGGGCCGCTCGCCGAGGAAGAGGGCGGCCAGACCGGTGCCGAAGGCCGGCATCAGGTGGATGAACAGCGAACCCCGGTTGGGGCCCACTGCGGCCACGCCTCGATTGTAGAAGACGTAGCCGAGAAAGCCGGGAAAGACGCCGGTATACAGAATGCCGACCAGCGTGCCCGGGCCGAGCTCGAGGCGCGCGCCGGCCAGGTATTCGGCCGCCGCGGCGGGGACCAGCGCCGACAGTCCGACCACCGTGAACGTCGCCAGCATCACCATCGGATCGAGCCCGGCCGGGCGCCACTGCAGGCCGACCGTGTACAGCGCCCAGGTCAGCACCGCCAGCAGCATCCACAGATCGCCCCGGTTGAGCGACAGCGACAGCAGTATGGCGGGGTCGCCGCGGCCGACGATCAGCAGTACGCCGGCCAGCGACGCCAGCACGCCGACGGCCTCGGCCCCGTGCAGGCGGCGCCCGAGCAGCGCCCACGACAGCGCGATGGTGACGATCGGGATGAAGCTGTTGAGCAGGGATGCGTTGGTGGCGGTGGTGTGCTGCAGTGCAACGTAGGCGAAGGTGTTGTAGCCGGCGACCCCGAGCAGGCCGAGCAGCAGCATCGCCGGCCAGGCCCGCCGCATCGTCGCCAGTTGCTGCCGGTCGAAGCGCCGCGCCGCGAACGGCAGGGTCAGTCCGAGAGCGATCAGCCAGCGCAGCAGCGCCAGCAGGATCGGCGGCACGTCCTCCCGCAGGCCGCGGCCGGTGACCATGTTGCCCGACCAGAACAGCGCGGTCAGGGTCAATAGCAGGTAGGGATGGGCGAGAACGCTGGGCATGATGGCGGCAGTGACGATTCCCGATTATCGCCGACACGGCCTGCACCACCACTGTGGGATAATTCGCGCCATGGTCTCGGTTACCCATTCGATCGCTTCCGGCGACGCCGCCGCCTGCCTGCCCCTGCTGACCGAAGGGCTCGCGCAGGAGGACGCCGCGCGCGTCGTGCAGGCGGTCGCGTACTCGCGCGGCCTGTACGGCGACAGCGTGCTCGGCACCGGCGAACCGACCTGGAGCCACGCGATGGGGATGGCGCTGGTCAGCGCCGCGCTGAAGCTCGACGCCGACGCCCGCCTCGGCGCGATCCTGTTTGCGGTGCCGCAGCACGAGGGCGGCACGGTCGAGGACGTCGAGGCCGGCTATGGCGCCCACGTCGCGATGCTGGTGCGCGGCCTGCGCAAGTTGAACGGGCTGCGCATGCTGACGCGCCAGAGCGGCAAGTACAGCACCCCGGCCGAGATCCGCTCGCAGACCGAGACCCTGCGCAAGATGCTGCTGGCGATGGTCGAGGACATCCGCGTGGTGCTGCTGCGCCTGGCGTCGCGTACCCAGACCATGCGCTACCTGACCGACTTTCCCGGCGAGGCGCGCCAGCAGGTGGCGCGCGAAAGCCTGGAGATCTACGCGCCCCTCGCCAATCGCCTCGGCATCTGGCAGATCAAGTGGGAGATGGAGGATCTGTCGTTCCGTTTCCTCGAGCCGGAAACCTACAAGCGCATCGCCAAGATGCTCGACGAGCGCCGCTCGGAGCGCGAGCTGTTCATCGAGAGCTCGATCGAGCGCCTGCGCGGCGAACTCGGCACGGTCGGGATCGACGCCGAGATCTACGGGCGGCCCAAGCACATCTTCAGCATCTACAACAAGATGCGGGCGAAGAAACTCGATTTCTCGCAGGTCTATGACGTGCGCGCGCTGCGCGTGCTGGTCGGCGACATCAAGGACTGCTACGCGGTGCTCGGCATCGTGCACCAGATTTGGACGCCGATCCAGAAGGAGTTCGACGACTACATCCTGAAGCCCAAGGGCAACAACTACCAGTCGCTGCACACCGCGGTGCTGGCCGGCGACGGGCGGGCGCTGGAGGTGCAGATCCGTACCCACGAGATGCACCGCCACGCCGAGCTCGGCATCGCCGCCCACTGGCGCTATAAGGAAGGCAGCGGCGCCGCAGGCAGCGCCTACGACGACAAGATCGCATTGCTGCGCAACCTGCTGTCGTGGCGCGATGAGGTGACCGACTCCAGCCACTGGGTCGAGCAGTTCAAGCGCGCCTCGCTCGACGACACCATCTACGTGCTGACGCCGCAGGGGCGGGTGATCGACATGCCGCGCGGCGCGACGCCGGTCGATTTCGCCTATCGCCTGCACACCGAGGTCGGCCACCGCTGCCGTGGCGCCAAGGTCGACGGCCACCTGCTGCCGCTCAACACCCAGCTCGAATCGGGCCAGACCGTCGAGATCATCACCGCCAAGGAGGGCGGCCCATCCCGCGACTGGCTGAACGCGCTGCAGGGCTACGTCCATACCGGCCGCGCCCGCCAGAAGATCAAGCAGTTCTTCAGCGCCCAGGAGGAGCAGGAGCTGCTCGGCCGCGGTCGCAACGCGGTGGTGCGTGAGATGCAGCGCGAAGGCCACAGCCAGGTGAACGTCGACGAGCTGGCCACCCGGCTGGGCTTCAAGAGCGCCGACGGCATGTTCATCGCGGTCGGCCGCGGCGACGTCGGCGCCCGCAGCCTGCAGGTCGCGATCCGTGGCGACAAACGAGTGCCGGCTCCGGCAGCGCCACCGCCGGAGATGGTGATCGGGCGCGAGCGGGGCGTCGACAACGCCGACAAGGTGCTGGTGGTCGGCGTCGGCAAGCTGATGACCTCCCTCGGTCGCTGCTGCCGGCCGGCACCGCCGGATGCCATCGAGGGCTTCGTCACCCGTGGGCGCGGCGTGTCGATCCACCGCATCGACTGTCGCGACTACATGCATCTCGCCGCGCGCCACCCGGAGCGCGTGGTCAGCGCCGAATGGGGCGAGCAGGCCGAGACCACCAAGCCCCAGATCTACCCGATGGACGTGCTGGTCGAGGCCTCCGACCGGCAGGGCCTGTTGCGCGACATCTCCGACGTGCTGTCTCGCGAGCAGATCAACGTAATCGCCGTGAACACCCGCTCCAAGTCCGGCAAGGCCCACATGCGCTTCACCGTCGAGATCGGCGGCGTGCCGGCGCTGAACCGGGCGCTGCAGAAGCTGCGGGGAGTGGACGGGGTGGACAGCGCGTCGCGGGCTTGAGGGGTCAGGCGGGGCAGCGCACGTCGCCCCGGCCGTCGATGTCATGTTCCGGGAATGCGCGACGGCTCGACCCCGGCTCGCGACCGGACGATCGAGCGAATGTCCGAACGGATGCATGACGGCCTAGCGGCCGGAATGACGGCCGACGCCCCTCGATGCCTGGCGTCGTGACGTTTCGGGGGCCGCGCCGACGCGAAATCGGCCGAAGTCGTGCACAATTCCGATTGCCCCGCGAGGATGCCGGCAGCCGGTGATTCCTCCCCTTGACCGAGGAGCCTGTCTTGAGCGTCGTCCCGCGTTTCCACCTGATCTGCATGGCAGCGGCACTATTGCTTTCCGCCGGCGCTCACGCGGCCAGTTTCGCCTCGTCCGCGTCCACCGCCGGTTCGGCCTCGGTCGGCAGTGTCTCCGATTCGTTCGGTGCCTCGAGCAACAGTTCCTCCGACGACGACGATCAGGCGGCGGCCGGCGACTACCGCATCACCGACGTCGCCCAGGCCAGCAGGCGGGCGGACCATGTCACGGTGGCACTGCGGTCCGACACGACGCGAAAGGCATTCACCCTCGATCTGCCGCAGGCGGTGTGGACCGCGCAGGGCCTGCAGCCCGGTGACCGGGTCCATGTGGCACAGCGCCCCTACGGCTTCGAGTTTGCCCGGGGCGACACCCGCGCCGCCTTCTTCCTGGTGCTGCACGACGACTGGTTCGGAGAGATGGCGGCCCGTCCGCTGGCCCTGTGAGCGGGCGCGCTCGCGTCGCCGCCGCACTGGCGGCCGCGAGCCTGGCCATCGGCGGCGCGGCCCATGCCGGCTCCGGGCACGCGGCTCGATCGGGCAGCCCGCAGTTCTGCGACCGCTCGCGGGATCTCGCTGCCGCCGACCAGGACCGCCTGCTCCGCTTCGCCGCCGTCGTGCGCGACCAACTGGCCACGGTCGGTGACGGCGTCGCCCTGATCAGCCGCTCCGGGCTCGATCTTTCCCGCTTCGGCATCCGCTATTCCCACGCCGCCATCGCATGGCGCGATGCAGCAGGCCGCTGGACCGCCCGGCAGCTCTACTATGCCTGCGACGAAGGCCGCCCCCGGCTCTACGACCAGGGCATCGCCGGCTTCGTCCTCGGCAGCGACGATCCCAATCGCGGCTACCTCTCGATCGTCGTCCTGCCGGCCGCCGCCGCCGAGCCGCTGCGCCGGGCCGCGCTCGACACGCCGCTCGCGCTGCGACTGCTGGCCGGCCGCTACAGCGCCAACGCCTTCGCCTTCGGCCTGCGCTACCAGAACTGCAACCAGTGGGTGGCGGAACTGCTCGCCACGGCCTGGGGCAGGCTGGACGACGACGGCGAGCCGCGGGCCCGGGCGCAGGCTTGGCTCCACGCGGCCGGCTATGCGCCTCAGGCGGTGTCGGTTTCGATCGCGCAATATCTCGGGTCCGCCTTCGTGCCGCTGGTGCATGTGGACGACCACCCGGAGGCCGAGCGCAGCGCGCTCAGATTCCGCATCAGCCTGCCGGCGACGATCGAGGCCTTCGCCCACCAGCGCTATCCCGCCAGTGAGCGCATCGAGCTTTGCCACGACGCAACGCGGATTGTCGTGCGCCGCGGCTGGGCACCGGCGCCCGACGGCTGCCAGCATCGGGACGGCGACCGTGTGATCGCCCTCGACGCCGACCGGCCCTGACAGGCCGGCAGGTCTGGTGACGACGGCTCCGGCGCCACGGCGATCCCGTTGTGGCCCAGCTCCGACGGGCGGCCGTCGCCGGACCGGGTCAGCGAATCCCGCATCAGTACAGGCAGTGGCCGAGCAGCGACTCGGGCCGTGGATTGTCGGCGCATTCCTGTCGCGAGTCGCCGTCGCGTACACTGCGACTTACGGTCCTGTCGCACATCCGGCAGGTCTTCGTGCTGCGTCGCCAGCCCTGGTCCCGAAGCTCCGGCACCCTGGGGGCGGTGTTTTCGCAACTCCGTGGCAAGCCGGTCTACCTGGGCATGACCATCACACTCGCTCTCCTCCGCCGCCACGCGATCGCGCGCAGCCTGTTTGCCCCGACGACACTCAAGCGCGCCATCGACAGACTCGGCTTCGTGCAGATCGATCCGATCCGTGCACCGGCGCGCGCGCAGGACCTCACGCTGAGGCACCGGGTCAAGGATTATCGCGCCGGCGAACTGGATCAGCACTACCCGCGGCTGTCGATCGAGGAAGACCATTTCGTCAATTACGGCGTCATGCCGCGTGCCACCCAGGCGCTGATGCATCCGCGCACGCCGCGGCATGCGTGGCACCCCGCCCGCTGCGAACAGGCCCAGGCAGTGCTCGACTGGGTGGCCGGGCGCGGGGTGGTGCACCCGCGCGAGGTCAATGCGCACTTCGCCCACGGCAAGGCGACGAACTGGTTCGGCGGCTCATCCAACGCGGCCACGCAGTTGCTCGACGGCATGCACTACCGCGGCCTGTTGCGAGTGGCTCGGCGCGAGCGGGGCATCCGACTGTACGCAGCCCGTACCGCCACCCCGGCGGCAAGCGATCCCCAAGTCGCGTTCGATGCGCTGGTGGACGTGGCCGTGGCCAAGTATGCGCCGTTGCCGGCCGCGACACTCGGACAGCTCCTTTCCTACCTGTGCGTCGGTGCGCCGTAAGCGGTAACCCCGCGGCGTCCTTCCTATCCCGTAGTCGTTGAGATATCGGAACGCAGCGGCTGATCCGCGAAGTGTTCCTTCCACAGCCGCGGCGTCAATTGCGCGACGTCGGCAGCCGGATGCCGATCGATGCGCTGCAGGACGTCGACGAGATAGTCGTACGGATCCACGTCGTGCAGCCGACATGTTGAGAGCAGGCTCTGGACGATGCCGACGTAGTGGGCACCGATCTCGGTCCAGCAGAACAACCAGTTCTTACGGCCCATTGGAATCACACGCAGGGCACGTTCGAGATGGTTGGTGTCGATGGCGACCTCGATGTCGTCGAGATAGACCTCGAGGCCAGCGCGACGCTCGCGGGCGTAGGCCATCGCCGCCGTCAGCGGTGAACTGGGCAGCAAGTCCTGTTTCTCGAACTGCTGGTCGATCCAGGTGAAGAATGCGCGGACCACCGGCTTGGCGTGCTCGCGCCGGCGGGCGAGTGCCGCCTGGTCCGTGAGCCCGTCTTCGCGAATGCGCTTTTCGACGGCGTAGAGCCTGCCGATCATCTCCAGCGCCAGATCGGCCCGCTCGGGCTCGATGCGGCGCGCATCGAAGAACTTCCGCCGCGCGTGCGCCCAGCACTGGGCGCGCGTCAGCCCGCACTTCTGTGCGTAATGGGCGTAGGCGTTGTAACCGTCGCTGAGCAGCACCGAACCCGGCGGCGGGTCCTTGCCCAGGGTTTGTTCGACATGCTGGCGCTTGCGGCTTTCGTGGAAGACGAAGCAGATCTCGTCGCGCTCGCCGTAGATGGGCCAGAAGTAGCCACCCTTCATCTTGCCCTGGCCGGTTCGACCGGCCTTGATCGGCGTCTCGTCCATCGCCTTGACGCGGCTCGCCCGGATCGAGTCGAGCTGGGCCTCATAGATCGGTTCGAGCAAGGCCGCGGCCAGATGCACCAACTGCGTCAGCCACGGCCGCGACAGCTTGAAGCCGGCATCGATCAGGCGCTGGTGCTGGCGATACAACGGTAGGTGGTAGAGGAGCTTGTCGATCAGCAGGCCCGCGATGAAGCTCACGTCGGCGCGACTGCCGCGGATCACGCTCTCGGGGGCGGCTGGGCAGTGGATCGTCTCGTCGCGCTTCATCTTGACCACCGGGCGGCGGTACTTGAGCACGACGAAGCTGCCGGGGCGCTGGGCAAGGCGGTAGCTTTCTTTGTGGCCGATCGTCTCGTACTCGGATTCGTCGAGTCCTTCGATCTCGGGTGCGGACAGCTCGATCGTCTCGACCGGCACCCGCGATTCGTCGAAGAAGGACAGCGGCTCGCCGCTCTCGGCCGGGTCGGCGCGCTGACGGCGACGGTGGCCGGCGACTTCCGAACTCGGCGCTTGCTCGGTCTCGGGCAGCGTGGCGAACAGTTCGCCGAGACTCATCTGGGCGTCGTCGCCCGAGACGATGCGTTTCTCGCTCTTCTGGCCGAAGACCTGGCGCTTGAACCAGTCCAACTGGTGCTGCAGGCCGGCCAACTGTTCTTGCATGGCGGCCAGTTGCTCATTGGTCGTGACGAGTTCGCGGCTCAGCTCGACGACCTGGGCGGGGGCGAGGGCCGCGGCTTCGTCAGCGTTCAGGATGCGAGCGGAACCCGTTGAATTCATGAACGAATTATACCGAAGCCCGGCCCCATTCGGGGCGCTGATAGCGCTTGCGGACCCGCTTCGCTTCGATGCCTTCGAGCAGCAGTTTCAACTCGGTCCAGTCCATCTCGCGACTGGCAATGCGCTGCCAGTTCGACAGGAAGCGACCCTGTTCGAGGCGCTTGGACCACACGCACAGGCCACTGCGGTCCCAGTAGAGCACCTTCATCTGGGTGGCGCGCCGATTGATGAACACGAACAACTTGCCCGATAGCGGATCTTCGCCGAGTTCGCGCCGCGTCAGCGCGTACAGCCCGTCGAAGGACTTGCGCATGTCCACCGGTGCCCCATACAGGTGCACCCGAAGCATGCCCTCTGGAAAGAACATCAGCCGCGCACCAGGTGCAGGAGAATGCCGCCGCCCAGGTCGAGTTTGAGTTCGAGCCGTCCGGCGCCGGTCAGCGGACCCAGATCGACGAAGGCGCCCGACTCAACGTCCTGGTCGCGCAATTCCTGCTCTGCAGGCGACTCCGACAATTGCCTTCGCCATCGGTACAGGCTGGAGGAGCACAAACCCTCCCGCCGACAGAACGCCGCCGCCGAAAGGCCACTCTGATCGAGGCGCTTCAGCAATGCACGCCATTCGGCGGTGCTGCGACGTGCGTACCTTGCCGACCCCGATTCGCTCATCGTGCTTGCCCTTGCCAAGTTAAGTTGCTTGGCATTGTCCGCGCGCAGCGCGGATCGGGAAGAACGCCGGATGCTTACCGCTTACGGTGCGCCGCAGTGGCGCGGCGAGCGCAACGCCGCCCTGCGTCGTGCCAAACAGCGGCTCGCGCGCGCGACCATCGAAGGCGTCGTCTGGTACTGGCCCGCCAGCGATCGCCTGCGGCGACGGGAGCCGGACGACACGGTTCGCCTGCTCGCGCCGTTCGATCCCGTCGTCTGGGACCGCCGCCGTTTTGAACTGTTCTGGAACTGGGCATACCGCTTCGAAGCCTACACGCCGGCCTCGAAGCGCAAGCTGGGCTATTACGCAATGCCGCTGATGTGGCGTGATTCGGTGATCGGGTGGGCAAACGTGGCGGCGAAGCAGGGCAAGCTGGACGCCCGGCTCGGATACGTCAGCGGGCGCGCACCGGACGATGCGGCATTCAAGCGCGAGCTGGACGCCGAATTCGAACGACTCGAGGCCTTTCTGCGGCCGCGCAACGCGTAATCGGTTCACGACTCGGATGTTTCCGTTTCGGACGCAACCTTAATTTCTCGCGCGCGGTGCCAAAGCCCGGCGAGCTGCTGTGAAATCGGTGGGGGGAAGTCATGCATACCGGATGTTCTGATCGGGGTTGGCAGGCGGCTTTCTGAAGGTTGGGGACATTCGGTTTCTAATGCCGGCGCGCAGCAACCGACCCAATCCGGTCTGTCGACATAGTGAGAAGCGGCCGTTTAAGTTCTGACATCAGAGTCGTGCGGCGACGCTTACGACGGACCGGAAAGGATGGGATGGCCGTCCTTGGCTAGCCTCAAATCGCGCAGATTCATTCGGCGGCCGTTGTCAGATTCTCAGCGACCAAAGCTGCGCGACGCTGCCTAGTACGATGCGACTTTGCTGAGCGGATGTGCTCCATAGCTGCGCGCTTCTTTGCTTCGGAGAGTAGATCCCATGCGGTTCGCAGTTCGTGTCTCTGATCGAGCAAGTGATCAAGTTCATGCGGCACATCTTCCGAAGCGAGCGAAAGCGAAACTGCGAGTTCGTCACCGACCGATATGCCCGCCGATTTGCAGAACGGTGCAGTGAACTCGACGAACCAATTCGCTTCGCTCGATGAGTCCCACCGTTTAACTGTTCGACGGCCCGTGGCGTGCCCATTTACAAGGCCTTCGACAATCGATGTTCCGTGAAGGCGCCAGGATGCGATAAGCGCATTTGGCACCACTACATACACCGGCAGTCTAGGATCCTTGCGCCGCAGCACAGTACGAAAGGCAATGTCGTGGCTATTCTTCATGACCTCAAGTTTGCTATCGCCATGGCCTCGTCGGCAAGTTCCGACCCAAAGAAGTCATCCAGACTTACCTGATAATGTGGTTGATGCGTGTGGGCCTTCTGTGCATTTCGCTGCCACGAAGCTGCCGTTCGTCTGCTCACCCATCTGGCCACAACCTGCCGATCACTGAAATCTCCGCTCTTGACCGTATCAAATTCTAGGTCAGCTTCACATGCATCCGGCGCCGACGCACCATGGCACCGACTAGACCAAGCCCAGCGAGCATCATCATGTATTGCGATGGCTCGGGAATCGCGGCGACGATGACGGTCACATTATTTGCGTTGTAACTCACCTCTAAGCCGAGGCCTGGTGCGAAATTGAAACCGTTGGTGGTCAGCTTTTCAAACGTCGAGTCACCCAGATTCTGTGCAAAGGTCATGACTATGAAGCTATCGCCTGCTGCAGGTGTATAGCCACCGTCGCTTGAGATGGTCAATTCACCACCCAAGTCGACATCGCCAGTTAGAAATATTTTATCGAAAACGGTGCGACTGCTTAGCTCCAAAGTTATATTGCTGCTAGAGGCTAGATTCAGATCTCCATTGAGGGCTAAAGTACCTATTTCGGCGCCCGCCCTGCCAGGTGAAATAGTACCAAAATTATCCAGCCTTGCGTCGTCTGATGTCGTGGCCTTGGCGTTCGCACGACCGGCAAAAGTGGCGCCTTCCGCAATACGGACAGCCCCTTCATTTGTGAAATCTGAGGCGATCCGAATCGTTCCAGCATTAACGTTGAGCGTGCCTGAATTGATGAATGGAGTTGCGATCGCCGTGGTCGCCATGCCGTTCTTATTATAGGTTGCCGAATTATGGAAGCTAGTTCCACCAGAAGCGCCATTGAAAATACTGCTATCGAACTCATTGGAATCGTCAAAATTCCCAAGGTTATTAAAAGTCCCGCGCGTAAGGATTTCGATCGCACCACTGTTCGAGGCCGTATTCCCGCTCCAGACCGTACTCACAGCCTCAATTACCCGCCCACTTTGGATGACCTTTGCTGCACCGCCGGAAAGAAAAAGGTTCCCGGTGAAGAACGTTGTACCGTCACCCCGCTGCTCCCCGGTGGTCCATATCGCATCGCCGAAAACAGACAGCACACCAACCCCGGAAATCTGACCGCCCGATTGCATTAAGCCTAGAATCGAAGTATCGAAATCCAGCGTCGCCCGGCCATTCCTAATGACCGCCACATCCGTGGCACCGGGCTGTCCATTAGACCAGTTGCTAGCGTCACCCCAATCGCCGGTGCCACCGACCCAAGTCGTTTCGACTCCGGCCGCAGGCGTCGATAATGCTCCCAAAGTTAGTAATGCAATGGCTACAACCGAACGCCAGCCATAAATTCGGGCGGAGTAGCCCAAAGCACAACATATCTCAGTTTGCATGCGAAACCTCCAAGGTCCGAGCAATTGTATGCGTAATGGCAACGAACTGACCCCCCGAAACAGCGATCCCCTGCCGCGGGACACACTGTCGCCGTAGCGGCTTTCTTGAAACCCAAATTCCTTGACGATGCGATTCGGATGCAACGGTGCACATCCGCTTCGTAGCATACCGCATGGTTACGATGACTGGAAACACAATTCAAGGTGCAAACGCCCCCAGGGCCATCGCACCTACCTGACATAGCCTGATCCAGATTGACGGTCACTGTCATGCACTTACGAACCCACTGTTCACAGACCCCGGAATTGTGTAGTTTCGGGTTCTCCGCCGGAAAGCGGTCGTTGAAGGATCACTTCCCGAATGCGGCCACTCGCCGATGGGTCGTTTCGACCCAATCCGGTCATCCAGCTTTCCCCTAAGCTGCCGTTCAGGCATGCTTGGTATCGCCGAGGTTCGCTTCCCCGAAACTGCCGTTCGCGAACCAGCGCCTTCGGCCACTTGCTGTCGGTCGTGGTTACATTTCGATTTCAAGAGACGGGAGCGGCCCAATCCCCTCGGACGGCCGGTTTACGGCGGCGAACTTGGGCCTCGCGTTGGACGGACCCGGCCACGAGCGGCCTGATGCCTATGCTCCTGAACTGACACTCAAGGGGCAGCTTTACCCGGGTATCTGTCGGATGACCTATCGAAACAACTTGGCAGCGCTCGCATGCCCCCGACTCTGAACGCCATTCGCATGACCAATTGACCAAGGTTCCACCCATTCTGCCAAAAATAAAATTCAGAGGAGGACTCGAAGTAACTTTGATTATGCCGAAAATACATTAAGAGTTTTCCGATGGGGGTGGCATGATGAACAATGAAGAAGCGAGGATTGGCGCTGTGCAGAACTGACGGAGGTTTGAAGATGCCCACAAGGGAAGAATGGCTCGCAGCAATCAAGAGACTTGATCAGGCCGGGAGAGTCGCCGATTTGGACTTGGAGCTGATGTCACCCCAGTTCACCCACGGCAACTGGCGAATTGGCCCAGAGCATCAACGGAAATTTACTTCCATTGTCCTACGCTGGATTCCAGATCCAAGGAATCCACCTTTCAGAAGACCAGAGTGGGAAACTTGCCCAGAATCAGATCAATACAAGAACTGGAGCTATCGGGTTAAATTGCACCCTGCCGACCTCGAAACGCTGCTCGACCAACTTGATACTGAACATCCGTTTCGCATCGTTAATCTAAAGCAGATCGTTCGCAGAGCAAACAAACTGGCCGATCCTCGATGCATCTTCTATCAGGCGATACTCGAAAGCAGTTCTAAAGAACAATATCTAGCAAAGGTCGGGGATATTATTGTTGTGCCACCGACTCACCAGAAACCAATGGGGGCGCGTATTGAATATCGCTATATGCTAGACAATCGAAATTGGATAGAGGAGATTCCGGAAGAAGTGACTCAGTATTCCTTCACTCCAGACCCAGAGCGCGATGCACGACAACGAGTCTTGCGGGAACTTTGCGCTAGGCAAGGCCAGGTCAGGTTTCGCCACGAACTGCTAAAAATATATGGTTCGCGCTGTGCCATTACGGGCTGTGGCCTTGAGCATGTATTGGAGGCTGCCCACATCACGCCCTATCTAGGTCCGCATACCAATGAACTTCCGAATGGTTTGTTGCTTCGGGCGGACATCCATACCTTATGGGATAAAGGACTCGTCGCAGCAGACGAGAAAACACGCCGAGTATGGATTCACCCGGCTTTACGGAATGGTGATCCCGAATATTTTGAGAGCATTGATGGAAAGACCCTTTTGGAACCCGAGCCCAGCCGGTACCGCCCCTCAGCTGAAGCACTGCAATCTCACTGGAGGTTTTGCCACGGCGAGTAAAGAGTCGGCCCTGCGAAATCCTGCAA
>JAGRFY010000168.1 GCA_020445765.1 Rhodocyclaceae bacterium
CGCCGGCCAGCCACGACACCGTGTACTTGTTGCTCTTGACCTCCTTGCCATCCGCGATCAGCGTCGATTCGACCTTGTAGGGCTTGCCCTTGGCCTCGGCCGGCAGCGTAAACGACGACGTGGTCTGGTAGCGGCCGGCGCCGTCTGCGGCGATCGCCTCGGTCTTGGTTTCGACGATCTGGTTCTTCTCGTCGAAGATCGCGTAGCGCTGCTGCAGGGTCGGCGTGCGGTCGCCATAGCCGACCAGATCGGTATTCGACGTGACTTCGACGCTGCGCTCACCCTGCGGGCTGGTGCCGGTGTTGCGCACCTTGGTCTCGAAGGCCACCGGCTCGATCGAATCCTTCGCGACCTGGCCGCGGGCAGCATATTCGCGGTTCACCTGCTCGGCGCTGGCGACGCGCTTCGATTCGAAGTGCCAGCCGATCAATAGTCCGGCGAGGGCACCGGCGGCAGCGCCCTTGGCGCAGTCCTTCGAGCTGCCGATCAGCGAGGCCACGCCGCAACCGGCGGCAGCGCCGAGCAGGGCGCCGGCCGCGCGGTCGTCGAGGCGCATGGTGCCGTCCGGGTTGGTCGCACAGGCACTGAGCAGTGCGACACCGACGGCGAGGGCGAATGTGGATTGCTTGAGTGCGTGCATGAGGCGAGTCGTCCTTATCGTCGTGGGGGGCGGATGATCGCGATCGGCTCGTCGAAGACCGCACCGACCATCTTGGGCGTCTGTCGGCCGGCGGTCATCGCGCGCACCCGGCCGCTGACGTAGGTGTGGAGCAGGGGCGGCGTGATGAATCCGCTGCCGGCGTAGTCGGCCTTGCCCTTGAGGCCTTCGACGATCGCCTTGGTGAAGGCGCCGTTGTTCCATTCGTCGGCTTCGGCTGCGGTCTGGCGACCGGCCGAGCCGGTGAGGATCACCACCGCACGCTCGTCGCCCATGTCGTTGAGCGCGCCGGTGAGATCGGTCTTGATCTTCAGTTCCGACAGTGCGAAGCCGGAGTGGCAGGTGTCGAGGAAGAACGCGCCGCGTCCGCGCAGATTGGCCAGCGTCTCCTGGATCGCCGAGCCGGGCACGGCCGTCCGCATGCCATTCGCCTCGCTGGCGAGATCGAGGTCGCTGCCGGCGAAATAGTATCGGTTCTGCATCATGAAGCCATGCCCCGCCAGGAACACCACGCCGATGTCGCTGGGGCCGACGCTGTCGCGGATCCAGGCGAGGGCTGCGAGGATGTCGCGCCGGCTGGCGCGCTCGTCGGTCAGCACGCGGGTGACGACCTGATCCGCAAGGCCGGTCGACTGGGCCTTGATGGTATCGACGAAGTCGGTCGCGTCCTTGGCCGGGAACTTGAGCTGGAGATCGTCGGACAGCAGCGGATAGGCCGACACCCCGGCTGCGAAGACGTACATGTGGCGGTAGCGTGTGCCGGAACCGGTGATGTCGCGACGCTGCCGGACGCGAAACGCCGCCGGTTCCGAAACGCCGTTGCGGTTGCGGGCGATGACGGCGATGGTCGACGTTGCGGCGGGCGGCAGGCTGACCGCCACCTGCAGCTCGATCCCGTCGCTGTCACGCGCCCTGGGAATGTCCGTGCCGCGCAGGGTTTGGGCGAGGCGGCCATCGACGCGTAGCTTGATCTCCTCGACCGGCGCGTCGGCCGGGCTGAAGACTGCAAAGCGGGCGCGCACCTGGGCATCGTCGGTGACCACGTCCGACTCGCTCAGCAGCTCGACGCGCGGCGGCAGCACCCGGGCCACCGGCGGAGTGGCCTTGTCGCCGTCCGTGCCCTTGCGCTCGGCGCTGCGCACGGCGACGGCGAAATCACCGCTGTCGAATACCGCCCGGATCAGTTCGGGTCGATAGTAGTACTTGCGAAAGCGACCGACCGGATAGAACTGGGCATCCCGGTTGACGGCGGTATTGAGATGCCAGCCGATCAGGCTATCCCCGTCCACCGAGGTGTCGTAGTGACCGCTCGGTGCCCATAACACCCAGCGCTCGCGGTCCGGGTGCGCGAACAGCGCCATCTGAGCTGCGCCGTCGGCCAGCCGGAACCAATGGATCGTGCCGTCGCCGAGCGCGGCCAGCGCCCAGCGACCGTCACCGCTGACATTGACGGCCCAGGCCGCGGCCGGCAGGCGCTGCTGCCACAGCGGGCGGGCGTCGGCGTCGAAGGCGCGCAGGTACCACTCGGTGCCGAGCACGATCCGTCGTCCGTCGGTCGCAATGGCGACGCTGCGTGACACTTCGCCCGGCAGCAAGTCCAGCGCCTGGCCATTGATGGTCGGACGCGTGCCGTTGTGCCAGCCCTGGATGTCGAGTCCGCGGGTCGAAGTCAGCGGTGCCGTGAGCCTGCCGACGCCGCTGCTGCTGCCGACCTCGCCGCGCAGCACGTCGAATCCGGCCAACTCGGATCCACCGGCAGAAAACGGGAAGGCCACTGCCCGTCCGTCGTTCGAGACCCGGAAACTGTCGCCGGCGTCGCGGAAATCCGCTGCGTAGCGATGGCGCCCGATCCGCTCTCGGCCGTCGGCGTCGAGGACCGACCAGGAAGGTTCCGCGCTGCCGACCGCGAGTCCGCCGTCCGGCATCGTCGCGAGCGAAACCACGATGTTGTCGAAACCGGCGATCTCGCGGACCGAGCCGCCTTGACCGGCATCGAAGCGCAGCAGCGCAAATCGCCCGTCGCGCGTCGCCGTGCCGGCCGCGAACAGGTAGCGTCCGTCCGCCGACCAGGCGACGCGACCGAGGTTTCCCGCGAGCGCTGCGCCGAAGTTCGAGATCGGCTCGAGCGTCTGCGCGTCGAGCAGGTCGACGCGCGCAGCCTGCGCGGAGCCGACTGCCAGCGACCTGCCGTCCGGCGAGAAGGCCACCGCATAGGCCGGCGCGCCCAGCCCCTTGCGGGCGATCCGTCGCACGCCGTCCGCCGCGACCGCGTACAGGCGGACGAAGCCATCGAGGCTCGCGACCGCCATCCGGCGTCCGTCGGGCGCGAAATCGATGCCATAGATCGCATCGTTGTACTCTTCGTCACCACCGGCGTAGCCCAGGTCGCGGCCGAATACCCGGACGCCTTGCTGGCTCAGGCCGACCGCGATCCGCTGGCCGTCCGGCGCCCAGGCGATCTGCTGCACCGGTGCCTCGAGGCCGCTCAAGGTATAGCCGGCGCGCAGCGCGCCGCTCGCCCGATCGAACAGGTAGAGGGCATGGCTGTGGCCATCGAAGGCCGAATTGCCGCCGGCAGCGACAGTCGAGCCATCCGGCGACAGCGCGGCGCCGTAGATCGCGCCGAGACTGCCGTCACCGACCGGCGGGCGCAGCACCGACAAGGCCTCGCCGGTGGCCGCCCGCCAGATGCGCAGGGTCTTGTCCTCGGACGCGGTGAGCAGGTAACGGCCGGCGCGGTCGGTGTCGACCCGGGTGATCAACGACAGGTGATTGCCGGTCTCGAGGCGCAGGATCGGCGTGGTCGACAGGGCAGGCGGCGAGCCGGCGGCAGCGGCGGCGAAGAAAGCGGCGACGAACGCGACGAAGGCGCAGCGCATGTCCAGTTCCACCTCGGCATCGAGCACGGGTCGCCGGAGTCGCGCCCCGGTGTGCGAAGCGTCTCGCGTCGAGCGTGCTGCGATCGATATTCGAATCGTGGCGATGTCAGCTTATTGCCGGCGCTTCCGCGCGCGATAGACCACGGCCGCGATCGAGGCGAGAAGATTAGCAGAGACCGCGCAGGCGACGAAGGGCGCGCGTCACGCTCAAGATACGCACGATCGATGTCGTGTCGGCCGCCGATCGCAGCGGGCCCCGACCGACGTGCGACCTATCCGCGCCGGCGCTGCTGCCATTGCTCGTGCCACGCGGGCAGATCTTCGGCCGGCAGCGGATGCGAAATGAAGTAGCCCTGGGCGATGTCGCATCCCGTCGCGATCAGGAAATCCCAGTCCCGCTCGTCCTCGACGCCTTCGGCGACGACTTCCATCTGGAGCTGCTTGGCCATTTCGCGGCTGCCCTCGAAGATCGCTCGCAGCCGCGCATCCTGGCCGGCATTGTGGGTAAAGCTGTGGTCGATCTTCAGCTCGTCGAAGGGCAGGTCGCGCAGTTGGGCCAGCGACGAATTACCGGTGCCGAAATCGTCGATCGACAGGCGGAAGCGTTTCAGACGCAGACGGGAAAGTATGTGGAGGGCCGTGGCGAAATCCTGCATCAGCCGTCCCTCGGTGATCTCGAGAATGATGGAGCGGGGCGGGACCTCGTGCAGATCCACCTGTTCGGCCGCGAAATCCGAGAAGGCGATGTCGGACAGATCTTCCATCGAGACATTGACGGCGACGTTCAGTGTCAGCCCGCGGTCTCGCCAGTGCCGGGCCTGGCGGATCGCGTCCTCCAGCACCACGCGGGTCAGGGCGCTGATCAGCCCTTCGGCCTCGGCCACCGGGATGAACTGGTCCGGGAATACCAGGCCATCGTGCGGATGGCGCCAGCGAACCAGGGTTTCGACGCCGACCCACTCGCCACCGGGCAGCGCCACCTTCGGTTGGTAGTAGTTGACGAACTCCCGGTTGGCAATGGCATCGCGCACGGCATCGGCATCGTAGGTCTTGCGTGGATGCTTTTCGCACGTCGGCACCGGCGGGCTTTCGCGCCGGGTGCATTGCCTGAGCAGTTCCGCCAGGCGTTCGGCCAGCGGTGGCTTCTTCATCGAACCCGGCACCCGCAGGCCGTTTTCCCGCGCGAGCTTTTCGGTGGCGCGCAGCATCAGTTCGTCCTCGCCGCTGACCAGGATCAGGTAGCCGGGGTATTGACGTTTCGCCAGTTGCCCGACCACTTCGATGCCGTCCATGCCCGGCATGTTGATGTCGAGCAGGATGACGTCCGGGTGGTCGCGGGGCGCATCGAGCGCGGCCAGCGCCGCGTCGCCGGTCTCGTGGCACGACACGTCCGACAGTCCCAGCTGCTCCAGCATGCAGCCCATCAGGTCGTGCATGAAGGGTTCGTCGTCGATGACCATGATCGCCAGGCGAGGCATGTCCGCCGTCTTCGGTGCGGGCAGATGTCGCTCGATCGCCGCGTTCAGGTCGGCCAGGGGTACCGGCTTGGTCAGGTAGCCGTCCATGCCCGAGGCCTGGCAGCGCCAGGCCTCGCCCTTGAGCGCATTGGCGGTCAGCGCCAGGATCGGGGTGCGTTCGCTGCCCTGCTTGGCCTCTTCGTGGCGGATCGCATCGGCGAGCTGGTAGCCGTCCATGTAGGGCATGTGGATGTCGGAAAGCACCAGTCCGTAGCTGCCGCCCAGCCATTGGCTGAAGGCCTGCCGACCGTCGGCGGCGATGTCGCAGCGGTAGCCCAGCATCGCGAGCTGCTGGCGGATCACTTCCTGGTTGGTCTCGTTGTCTTCGACCACCAGGATCAGCCGCCCCTGGCGGATGGCCTCGTCGCGACCGGGTGCGGTCCTTGGCAACAGCTCTCCGGCGTCGCTGTCGCACACCAGGCGGGTGGCGTCGGCCCGTGCGAACGGCAGGTGAGCGGTGAACGTGCTGCCGGTGCCGAGGCTGCTCCGAACCCGCAACTCGCCGCCCATGGCCTCCGCCAGGCTGGTGCAGATGACCAGGCCAAGGCCGGTGCCGCCGTACTTGCGCGTAGTCGAGACGTCGGCCTGGGTGAAGGGCTGGAAGATCCGCGCCTGCGTTTGCGCGTCCATGCCGATGCCGTTGTCGCTGACCGACAGATCGACCCAGACCCGGTCGCCCTCCTCGCCGGCCAGACAGGCCGCCAGCGTCACCGCGCCAGGATGCGCCAGTCCGCTCGAGAACTTGATGGCGTTGGTGGTGAAGTTGGTGACGATCTGTCGTACCCGCAACGCATCGCCTTCGAGCACTGCGGGAATCTTCGGATCGACGTCATGCTGGAGCGTGACCGAGGCCTTGTGGGCGTGCTCGGCGAGGCTGTCGCAGATCTTTCCGATCACCTCGGCGACGGCGAAGGGTTCGATCGACAGATTCATCTTGCCGGCTTCGATCTTCGAGAAGTCGAGAATGTCGTTGAGGATGCCGAGCTGGGCCTGGGCCGAGTCGCGAATGGTACGGGCCATGCGGCGCTGCTCGCCGTTCAGGGTCGTCTTTAGCAGCACTTCGGTCATGCCGATCACGCCGCTCATCGGCGTTCGGATCTCGTGGCTCATGTTCGCCAGGAAATGACTCTTGGCCTCGCTTGCGACGACGGCCGCGTTCCTGGTTCTCACCAACTCGTCCTGGAGCGCGCGCAATTCTGCTTCCGCTTTGGTGCGGCGGCCGATCTCGCGCGTCAGCTCGACGGTGCGATTGGCCAGCGTGTCGTACATGCTCATCACGGTGTTGATCAGGATGCGGGTGGCACCGGCCATCTCTTCGTTGGCCTGTTCCTTGGCCCTTTCGAGCGACATGCCGGACGGCAGAGCCAGGACCACTTTGGCCATCCGCTTGTCGGATTCGATGATGTGGAGGGCGAGCCAGTGGGTGAGGAAGGTCACCAGTTCGGCGATGACGTCATCCATCGGGAGTTCCGCTTCCCGTCCCTTGATCTCGAGCACCCTGGCGATGAAATCGCCGTGGGCGTCCTTGTGCCAGCCCTCCCAGGGATCGTCCTTGAAATGATCGTGCCAGATGCGTTCCTCAGTCGCGAAATGCACGACCGTATAGCGCTTCAGTTCGTCGAAGACCCGGTTGAGCGCGGGCGCCTCGGCATTGAATGCAAGATGGCTCACCAGCAGATTGAGCAGGTGGACGAGCTGCTTGTGCTGCTCGTCGATTTCCTCGATCCCGGTGGCGAAATTTTCGTTCCACGGGAAGATTTCCAGAGGTGGCGCGTTCATTGGGGAACCTGTCAGTTCATTCGTCCGGATGGAAGGTCCCAAGGGCATCGTTGGCCGATTCGAATGCTGCCTCGAAGGCAGCAAGCCGCGCATCGAGTACGCCCAGATCTCCCGCCTTGCCGACTTGCTCCAGCTCTTCGCACAGGTCGCCGAGCTGCATCGCGCCGACTGCGCGGGCGTTGGACTTGAGGCCGTGCGCGATATGGCCGGCGGCGCGGGCGTCACCGGCGGTGACCGCCGCGCGCAGGCGCGCGGCCTGCAACTGAGCATTGGCCAGGAACTTCTCGCGCAGCCGCCGGTGAATCGCCGGATTGTCACCGACCATCTGCGTGAGCATGTCGGGATCGAAGACTGCAGACGTTCCGGCGCCGTCCGCCGCGGCGGTCGGCGCCGGCGAAGCGACCGCCGCAGTCGCGGGCGCGGCGACCGGCAGCCAGCGGGCGAGCTGTTGCACCAGTTGCGAAAGCGCCACTGGTTTGCCCAGGTAGCCGTCCATTCCAGCGGCCTGGCAGCGCTCGGCCTCGCCCTTGAGCGCATTGGCGGTCAGCGCCAGGATCGGTGTCCAGCCGCGGCCGTGCTTGGCCTCTTCCTGCCGGATCGCCTCGGCGAGCTGGTAGCCGTCCATGTAGGGCATGTGGATGTCGGACAGCACCAGGCCGTAGCTGCCGCCCAGCCACCGGCTGAAGGCCTGTCGCCCGTCCGCGGCGACGTCGCAGCAGTAGCCCAGCATGTCGAGCTGATGCCGGATCACTTCCTGGTTGGTCTCGTTGTCCTCGACCACCAGGATCAGACGGCCCTGGCGGATGGCCTCGTCCCGATCGGGCGCGCGGTCGGACATCGGCAGTTCGCCACTGTCGCGCTCGGACACGATGCTGCCGACGCCGGCCCGGGCGAAGGGCAGGTGGGCTGTGAACGTGCTGCCGGTCCCGGGGCGGCTGTGCACCCGCAGTACGCCGCCCATGGCCTCCGCCAGGCGCGCGCAGATGACCAGACCCAGCCCGGTGCCGCCATACCTGCGCGTGGTTGACGCGTCGGCCTGGGTGAAGGGGTGGAAGATCCGCGCCTGTGTCGCCTCGTCCATGCCGATGCCGTTGTCGCTGACCGACAGATCGACCCAGACCCGGCTCTCTTCCTCGTCGGCCAACCGGGCTGCCACCTCCACCACGCCGGGATGCGCCAGGCCGCTGGAGAACTTGATGGCGTTGGAGGTGAAGTTGATCATGATCTGTCGTACCCGCAACGCATCGCCTTCGAGTATTGCAGGAATCTTCGGATCCACCTGACTGCGCAGCGACACCGAATCCTTGTGGGCGTGCTCGGCGAGGGTGTCGCAGATCTTGCCGATCACCTCGCTGAGGGCGAACGGTTCGTTGGAAAGGTCCATCTTGCCGGCCTCGATCTTGGAGAAGTCGAGGATGTCGTTGAGGATGCCGAGCTGGGCCTGGGCCGAATCGCGGATGACTGCGGCCATCCTGCGTTGGTCGTCGCTCAACGGCGTGTGCAGCAATACGTCGCACATGCCCATCACGCCGTTCATCGGCGTGCGGATCTCGTGCGACATGTTGGCCAGGAAGATGCTCTTGGCGATGCTGGCCTCCTCCGCAGCCAGTTTGGCCTGAATCAGGGCTTCCTCGGCCTGCTTGCGATCGGATATGTCGGTCACGAAGGCAATCACGCGCGCAGGCTGTTCTTCGCCGCCCTTCTGGAAATAGGCAATGACCTCGACCGGAATTCCGGTTCCGGACTTGGTCCGTCGATGGTCCTCGAATTGTAGTCGTCCATCGCGTCGCAACTGTCGGCGCCGTTCGGCGTGAGCCTTCGAGGGGTCGTCGCAGGCGAAATCGGTGACATGCATACCGAGCATTTCCTCGGGCGTGTAGCCGAGCATCTCCGCCATACACTGGTTGACGTAGAGAATTCGGCTGCTCTCGAAGTCTTCGGCCTGGATGCCGATCCCCGCCCGATTCATCGCGAACTGGGTTTCGTTCAGCACGCGATTCAGCCTGACGAGGTCGGCCGTGCGTTCGTCGACCAGTTTTTCGACACGGGCGGTGGTGCCGGTCGTCAGCAGCATCAGGGCACCCAGCAGGCCGGTGCCCAGCGTGCCGACCACGAGCATTGCCCAGCTCTGCAGGCTGTGGTGGGCGTCGAGGTATTGCGCGGTGGGCGTTATCCGCAACCGGTAGTTCCGGCCACCGAACTGCATGTCCTGCATGAATTCGGTCACCGCCTGCCGCTCTCCGTCTTCGCCGTAGAGGGTTTCGCCCAGTTGCCTGTCGACGAGGGTGACGTCCATGCCGGCGCCCGCGGGCACGAATCTCGAGATGAAGTCGCCCATGCGCAGAACGGTCAGCACCAAGCCGGGCGCACGTCGGGAGTCGACCTTCTGCAACAGCAACAGCCCCGCCTGCTCGCCGTCTTCCTGGACGAGCGAGATCGACTCGGTCGCGACCGGGTGCCCCGTACGTTCGGTCTGCAGGACTGCTGCCGCGCGCGCCGGGTCGGAAGCGAGGTCGAAACCGATTGCGTTCTCGTTGCCGCGGATGGGCTCGAGATAGGTGACGGGGTAGTAGGCGGCCCGAGTGGCGGCGGGCACCAGGTTTCCCGAGGCATCGCGCTGGCGGATCTCGAACCCGGGTAATGCCGCCTGCTGCCCGAGTTCGAACGCCTCGCGCTCGCCATCGGCCACCCGGGGCACCCATTCGATGGCCTGTAGCGACGGGAATCGCCGCAAGGCCGGCTGCACGAAGGCACGAAACTCGTCGCGCGTGACGTCGTTGCTCGCCTTCGAGAAGAAGGTTTCCAGTTGATCGAGCAGATAGGCCTGATCATCGAACTGGTCCTGCAGTTGCACCGCGATGCGGCCGGCTTCGAAACTGAAAGTCTGCGTGATCTTGCCCATCTCGATCTGGCTCGACTTGACGTATGCCAGGACTACCAGCGCGAACGAGATGGTGACCGTCGTGACGACGATCGGCCGGCGTTTCCGCCAGGCAGCGGCGGGCCTGCCGAAGAAGGCCTGCATCAGGGAGAAGAATGCGACGACGCCGAGGGTGTCGCCGATCCACCAGGTCGACCATGCCTCCAGCAGCTTGTCCGCCGCAACCAGATCGAGGGCATACAGGCAGGCCATCGAGAGGGTGGCGCTGACCAGACAGATCACGGGGGAGACGAGGAGATAGCGCCCGATCTGCGCACCCTTGTCGAGCGATGCGTCCACTCCGATGGTGCGCCGGAGCATGACGCCGCCGACCCAGGCCTGCAAGGTGGAGGCCAGTGCGATGCCTGCTGCGGCGGCGACGGCCACGATGTCCAGGGCGAAATGGCCGACCCACAGATTGAGCATGAAGGAGCCCAGGAATATCCATGGATAGGTGCGCCGGCCCCACAGATACCCGGCCGCGACCGACAGTCCGGCGGCCGGAAACACGCCGGACGCGTAACCGGGCGGCAACGCCAGCATCAGCCCGAGCTTTCCGGTCGCGACGTAGGCAAGCGCCAGCATCGGCCCGTAGAAGCCTGAGACGATCGATTTCACGCGGCTCTTCATCGCTGCGGACGCCGCACGGCCACCGCGCGTGACGGCATGGCCGGATCGGTCGTCACCTGCGGTCGATGGCGTCGCATCCCGTGGCCGTCTACTCGGGGTCGTCTCAGAATTCGGAA
>JAGRFY010000169.1 GCA_020445765.1 Rhodocyclaceae bacterium
GTTCCGGCTCGTGGCTGTACAGGCGTGCAACCTGTCCGGTGCGGCTCATGCCGTGCCACTGGTCGCGCAGGCGGCCGGTGATCAGATGCAGGGGATAGCGGCTGCTGGTGGCTTCGGCGGTGACCTGATGCTCGCAGATGACGAATCGGGCGCGACCGCTCGGCGTCGGAAAGCGGCCGTCCTCGTAGAGCCTTGGCTGGCCACCGGACGCGCCACGCGGGAATGGCCACTGTTGCGGACCCTCCTGCTCGAGCAGGGCATAGCTTAGTCCACCGATGTCGAGGTCGCGGCCGATGGTGGTTGCGCGATGCTCGTTCCAGACCGATTCCGCGTCGTCGTACGGGAACAGCCGGGCGGCATCTTCGCCGCGACCGAGGGCGGTGCCCAGGCGGCGGGCGAAGTCGACACCGATTTCCCAGTCGGCGCGGGCCTCGCCGGGGGCGGGCACCGCGGCTCGGACGCGGGTGATGCGTCGTTCGGAGTTGGTGACGGTGCCTTCCTTCTCGCCCCATGTGCTGGCCGGCAACAGAAGGTCGGCGAAACCACAGGTCTCGGTACTGGCGAAGGCCTCCTGGACGACGACGAATTCTGCCTTTGCGAGAGCGCGCTGCACCAGCGCCTGGTCGGGCATCGACTGCGCAGGGTTGGTGCAGGCGATCCATACGGCCTTGATCTCGCCGCTGTCGAGCGCCTTGAACAGATCCACCGCACTGCGTCCCGGCTCCGCCGGTACCGAGTCGATGCCCCACAGCCGGGCCACTTCTGCCCGGTCGTCGGCAGCGGCCATGTCCCGGTGACCGGGCAGCAGGTTGGCCAAGCCACCGACTTCCCGTCCCCCCATCGCGTTCGGTTGCCCGGTCAGCGACAGCGGGCCGGCACCCGGACGACCGATCTGGGCAGTGGCCAGGTGGAGATTGATCAGCGCCGAGTTGTTGTGGCTGCCGAAGCGGTACTGGTTCAGTCCCTGGCAATACATCGACAGGGTGGCGTCGGCGCCGGCAAACCATTCGGCAGCCAGCTCGATGTCCTTGGCCGGGATGCCGCAGATGCTCGCGGCCATCGTCGGCGTGTACTCGCGCACCACCCGCTTGACGGCGTCGAAGCCCTCGGTATGGTTCGCGATGTAGTCGCGATCGACCCAGCCTTCCCAAAGCATCAGGTGGAGCATCGCATTGAACAGCGCGATATCGGTTCCGGGCAGGATCGGCAGGTGCAGGTCGGCGACCTCCGCGGTGTCGGTACGGCGCGGATCGACCACCACCAGCTTCATGTCGGGCCGCGCGGCACGGGCGTCCTCGATGCGGCGGAAGACGATCGGATGGGCGTAGGCGGTATTGCTGCCGGCGATGAACAGGCAGTCGGTGTGATCGATGTCGTCGTAGCAGGCCGGCGGGGCATCGACGCCGAGCGAAAGCTTGTAGCCGGCGACCGCGCTCGACATGCACAGCCGCGAATTGGTGTCGATGTTGTTGGTCCCGACGAGACCCTTGGCGAGCTTGTTGAAGACGTAGTAGTCCTCGGTCAACCACTGGCCCGCGCCGTAGAAGGCGACCGCGTCGGCGCCGTGGGACTCGATGATCGCGGCAAAGCGCCGGGCCGCGTGGTCGAGGGCCTGGTCCCACGACACCCGGTTGCGGACTTCGTCGCGGCTCGCGCGCAGTTCCGGGTGCAGCGCGCGGGCCTCGAGGACGTCTTCGCTCGCGGTCAGGTGCAGCGTCGACCCCTTGGTGCACAGCCGGCCGAAATTGGCCGGATGCTCGGGGTCGCCGCGTACACCGGTGATGCGGCCTTCGTCGTGTTCGATGATGACGCCGCAACCGACGCCGCAGTAGCAACAGGTGGATCGGGTTTCGGACATGTCTGCTTGCTCCCTTCGGTCTGGGCTTGGAGCAAGCGACATGCCAACGGTCGTCGAAGCCTCAGCCGGCGCCGAACGGCCTCTGGTCCGAGAAAACGGTGTGTGCGGCGCACCATTGCGGTGCGCCGCGCCCAGTCATGGGGCGATCCGGCGTTCGATCGTCATGCGACGGGACAGGCCGCCGCGGCTGACCCGGCGAGGTCCGTCACGCCATGGCCTCGCGCCAGGATGTGCTTCGCATGCGTCGAACTAGAACTTTTGCCAGGCGAATTGACCGACCGGATTCGCCGCCGCCAACAGCGTCAACGGTGCGAACGCGAGTGAGACGCAGTCCTGGTAGAAGCCCATCACCTGGGCCGGCGCCTTCGGAAAGCGCGATTCAACGCGGGTGTCGACGAGTTCCATCAGGCGTCTCGAGAACTCGACGCTGGCGGCTACGTTCAGCCTGAACAGATCCTGCTGCATCTCGCACAGATTCAGCAGGGGGGTCATGGTCAGTCTGTGGATGTTCGCATCGGTGCCGGTCAGTGGCTCGTTCATCGTCGCCTCCTATGCTGCGGTGCCGACCGTGGATGATCCGCGGACGGGGACGCACCCAGTGTACGCAAGTCCCGTGCAAAATGCTGCCCCCATTCTTTCCGGCGCGCCCCTGCCCGGGTAAAATTCCGCCACCGCATATGCGGACTTCGCTCCCCGTGGCCACCGATAGGGCGCCGCTGCGGGGCCCTGACGACCCCTCTGCGAAGGGGCCTCCGCCTGCACCGTGGCGGGCGTGAGAGGGCTGTGTTCATGGGGCATTTGAGCCGCCTCGCTTCGAGATATTCGCTGCGCCAGGTGTTGACCGCACCGTACGTGGCGCTGGTGCTGGTGCTGACGCTGGCCCTCGGCGCGATGTCCTACATCGCGGGCAGCCGCGCCGTGGACGCCGTCTCGGTCACTCACCTGAGGGAGATCGTCGGCCGCATCGCGCAGGCGGTCGATCGCCACATCGTGGGCTCCGCCGCAGTGCTCGAGGCCGCCTTTCCCGAAGGGGTGCATGCGCCGGATTCCTTGACCTCGGAACTCGACGAACTGCGCACCCGATTCTGGATCGCCACGTCGCTGCATCGTGATCCGAACAACTACGTCTATTTCGGCAATCAGCAGGGGCAGTTCATCGGCCTGTACCGGCATTCCGAGCATGAGGCGGAATTGCGCTTCAAGGAGGCCGCCGGCGATACCAGAACGATATTCCGATTCATCGGTATCGACGGCTTTCTCGATTTCAGCGCCCGCGAGAAGCGGGTGTACAACCCGCGCGAGCGGCCCTGGTATCTGGCGGGCCAGACTGCGCCCAGCCATACCTGGACCGAGGTATACATCGACTTCACGACCTTCGAACTGGTCGCGACCCGTGCGCGGCGGGTGCTCGACAGGGACGGCGCCTTCGCCGGCGTGGTTGCGACCGACGTCTCGCTCAAGGATCTGAACGAATTCGTCGGCAGTCTGAAGATCTCCGAGAACGGTCTGGCCTTCATCATCGAGCCGGACGGCCTGCTGATCGCCTCCACGGTCGGCGCCAGCGTGCGCACGCTGGCGGACGGCACTTCCGCCAGGGTCAATGCCGCAGACAGCGAGGATCCGTTGGTGAGGCGGGCCTACGAAGTCATTCGCGAGGCGGGCGCCGCCAGCCGCGGGCAGTTCGAAGGTCCGGTCGCCCGCACGCTGCAAGGCCCCCTCGGCGACGCTGTGTACATCGCGTTCGACCGCATCAAGGACGACGCCGGTCTCGACTGGATCACCGCCGTCGTCGTGCCCCGCGGCGACTTCATGCATGGCGTCAGCGACAATCTGCTGCTGATTGCCGCGGCGGGCCTGATCGCCGCCGCGCTGGCACTGGTGATCGGCATGCGCGTCATGGAGTGGGTGGCGAAGGACCTGCGTCGTGTCGCCGATGCGGCGCGGCGCCTTGGCGATGGCGAGAGCCTGCCGCCGCTCGGGATCGAGCGGCAGGACGAGATCGGCGATCTCGCCCGCAGCTTCGAGGTGATGCAGTATCGCCTGCGGACCGATCGCCTGACCGGGCTCGCCAATCGCGAGACCTTCACCCGCGAACTCGAGCGCCGTATCGGCAAGCGGCAGGCGGGCGAGCGCAAGGGCGACGGATTCGCCGTGCTGTTCGTCGATCTCAATCATTTCAAGCAGGTCAATGACGCGCTCGGCCACGATGCCGGCGACAGCGTGCTGGTGGAAGTGGCCCAGCGCATTGCCGGTCAGGTGCGAAGCGGGGATCTGGTGGCCCGCTACGCCGGCGACGAATTCGTCGTCCTGCTCGATTCGGTGGATACGGACGACGAAGTCAAGCGGGTCAGGGCGGAGATCGAAGCGGCCCTGTCGGCGCCCTACGCCGGCGAGCGCGAACTCGCGCTGAGCCGCATCGGCTTCGGCGGGGCGGTCGGCATGGCGCTCTATCCACAGGACGGCACGGCCGCCGACGAACTGGTCCGTCGCGCCGACCGGGAGATGTACGACCGCAAGTTCGCCGGGCGCCCGAACGCCGGCGGGCGCCGGGCGGAACGGCGCTGAAGGTCAGCGATCGGCCGGCAGGCCGGCCTCAGTGGGTCGTCAGGAAGCATTCGCTGCCGGGCGTGCCCGGCACGCGGCGCTCGAGTACGATCGCGTGCCGGCGGCCGGTCGGGGCCTGCTCCGACGGTGGGAAATAGCGGCCGCCCAGGTGTTCGTCCGCGAGTTCGCCGTCGATCCACGTCACCCGGTCACTGGCTCCGTCGAAATCGTAGTGGGCGGGGTCGCCGCCCTGGAAGCGATATCGTCCGTCCTCGTACAGGTCGAACCAGGCGGTGACGTGATAGCCGGGCGGTTGGTAGCAGCGGTAGCGACCGCTCGGTGGTTGGGCCGCGACGGCGGCAAGCGACATCGCAAGCATGAGGCTGGCGGTCAGGGTTCGGGTGCTGCGCAAGCTCATTTCGGACATCCGATTCGAAGCCTGCGAAGCTTACTACGCGACCACCCGGCCGCGAAGCCCGCGCAAGGCGGCGGGCGACACTGCCCGCCGTCCCGGAGTCAGCCCAGAATCTCGGAGATGTTCTCGCGAACCTCCAGATCGGATTCGAACTCGACCAGATCGGCGCCGAGTGCGTCACGTGCCGATACCACGCCGATCGGACGGCCGCCGTCGACCACCGGTACGTGCCGATAGCCGTTCTCGTACATCAGGTGCAGCGCATTCCGGAAGGGCTTGTCCGCCTCGATGGTCTGCGGATTCGGGGTCATGACTTCGGAGATCTTGGTCTTCGACGGGTCTGCGCCGGCGGCAATCACCCGATAGAGGGCGTCGCGTTCGGTGAAGATGCCGACCAGCTGGTCGCCGTCTACCACCAGCAGTGCGCCAATGCTGCGATCCTTCATGCGTTCGGCCGCGGCCAGCACGGTGTCGGTCGGTTTGGCGGTGCAGACGGTCTGGCCGTCGATGATCTCGGAAATCGGGTGATGCATGGTTCTCTCCTCTCTCTGCCGGCTATTAGCTAACTCGGTATGATATGCCCGCCGCCACACCAGCCGCCAGCGTATGGTCGGGCGGCCTCGGCCGCATGCGCGTCGGCTGCGTCACTGTGCGCGTTGCCGCGCGCTCAGCAGAGTTCGGCGCTCAGTACGGCGCGCAGCACGACGTCCTGGCGACCGTCCCGCCGGCGGCTGCGGATCCACCACAGGGCACCCTTCTTCACGGACCAGTCGGCCTCCGTCCCCGATAGCAGCCGTGCAGCGACCTGGCCGAGCGTCGGCTGGTGGCCGACGATCAGCACCGCGCCGGCATCATTGGGCCAGCCGCATGCCGACAGGATGTCGGCGCTGCCTGCGCCGGTGCCGATACGCTCGTCGACGCGGTAGTCATCGGTCAGCGCGGCCACCGTCATCCGCGTCCGCAGGGTTGGACTGGCCAGGACCTGGAGCTGGCGTGGCGCGTGCAGTTCGAGCCAGCCGGCCATGCGTTGCGCCTGTCGATGGCCGCGATCGCTCAGTGGCCGATCGGCGTCGGGCACGCCGTCGATTGCTTCCGCGTGCCGCCACAACAGAAGATCCATGGTCATCTCCGGTCGGTGGGTCGGGCTGCCGGCCCGGCGCAGGATGGACGTTATTGCAATTGCTTACGTCGTCAGGGCCGCCGCAGCGTCGACGATGGGCCAATATAATGTCGAGCTTTGCCAACGGGAAGCCCGATGACTGTCCTCGTCTGTGGTTCGCTCGCCTTCGACACGATCATGGTGTTCGGCGACCGTTTTCGTGACCACATCCTGCCCGACCAGATCCACATCCTGAACGTCGCCTTCCTCGTCCCCGACATGCGGCGCGAGTTCGGTGGCTGTGCCGGCAACATCGCCTACAACCTGAAGCTGCTCGGCAGCGATCCACGGATCATGGCAACCGTCGGCGACGACGCCGGCCCCTATCTCGAACGCCTCGATGCACTCGGCCTCGGCCTCGACCACGTGCGGCGGGTGGCGGGTACCTTCACCGCGCAGGCCTTCATCACGACCGATCTGGACGACAACCAGATCACCGCATTCCATCCGGGGGCGATGAGTCACGCCCACCTCAACCGGATCGCCGATGCCGCCGGCGTCGGTCTGGCCATCGTCGCGCCCGACGGCCGGGAAGGCATGCTCGAGCACTGCCGCGATCTCGCCAGGGCGGGAATCCCCTTCGTGTTCGACCCGGGGCAGGGGCTGCCGATGTTCTCCGGCGAGGAATTGCTCGGTTGCCTGCGGATGGCCACTTACTGCGCGGTCAATGACTATGAGGCGCGGATGCTGTGCGACCGGACCGGCCTCGGCCTGTCGGCGATCGCCGCGCTCGTCGACGGTCTGATCGTGACACGGGGCGGCGAAGGCTCGGAAGTGCACCGGGCTGGCGAATGTATTTCGATTCCGTGTGTCGAAGCGGAATCGGTCGTCGATCCGACCGGCTGTGGCGATGCCTACCGCGGTGGTTTGCTGCATGGCATCGCCAACGGCATGCCGCTCGAGCGCGCGGCCCGGCTGGCGGCAGTAATGGGTTCGATCAAGATTGCGCACAGGGGCGGCCAGAATCACGCGCCGACGCGCGACGAAATTGCCGCGCGCTATGCGGCGGCCTTTGGAGAATCGCCATGGTGATAGCTAAGTTTCGGGCCGTCTCCGGACCCCTGTTGACGGCACTGGCTTTGGCGCTGGTGGCCGGCTGCGCGTCGGACCTCGGTGGCGGCAGCTACGAGCGCACCGAGGCGAGGGGCGTGATGTCGGTGCGTTTCGGCGAAGTCACGACGGTGCGGCCAGTCAAGCTCGAGGGCACCGAAAGCGGTGTCGGAACGATGTCCGGCGCGGCAGTCGGCGGTATCGCCGGCAGCACCGTCGGCGGCGGTCGTGGCTCGGCGATCGCGGCGGTGATCGGGGCGGTGGCCGGCGGCATTGCGGGGGCCGCGATCGAAGACAGCACCACCCGGCGTACCGGCATCGAGGTCACGGTCAAGCTCGACAGCGGTCAGTACATCGCCGTCGTCCAGGAGGACGGAGGGGAGAACTTTCAGCTCGGGGAGCGCGTCCGGGTGCTCGACGGCCGCGGCACCACGCGCGTTTCGCGCTGACGGCCGCGCCGTCCGCGGCTACGGGTAGAAGGCGTAGACGCGGTAGCCGATCGGCTGCAACGACTCCGCCATGAACGGAATGGTGGTCTCGATCTGTCGTCCCGCCGGGAACGGCTCGCCTTGCGACGCGCTCGGCATCCACTCCTCCGGCGCGACCACGCGCCGTGCGATGGCCCGATCGCGGGCGTCCGTCAGGGTCAGCTCGAGATGCGGCAGAGCCTGGTCGAAACGGGCCCGGTTCTCGATCGTCGTGCGCAACATGAACAGCCCCGGACGCCGCTCGTCGGGGTGCAGATCGGAACTGGCGATCGCGATCAGGGCAGCCTCGGTCGGCAGCGGCATGTCACATCCGAGGCGCGCGCACAGACTGGTGTAGAAGGGCTGGCTCGCCGGCAGCCACTGTACTGCAGAGTGGCGGAACAGCAATACCGATTGCACCGCAAGCAGCATCAGCAGCGTGCCGATGCCGATGCCCCAGTAGCCAGCGATCGGAGCGGCGGGCCGAGTCGTGGCCAGATCCGCTGGGTCGTCCCCGAGCAGCAGCGCCGAATCGTCTTCATTGCGTATGCGCGGAATCACGGCGGGGATTTCCGGCGGGCGGGTCAAAGGCGCCGGCTGCGAGGCGTCCTCGGACACGATCACCGGCGCCAGGCGGTCCTGGTCGGCTTCGGGCGCATTTGCATCGCCGGCCGCAGGGCCGCCCCGTGTTGGCAGATCTGCGGCGGCGGCGGGCGGCTCATCGGCACGGTCGTCGGCGAGGGTCGCGCCCATGGCATCGGCGTCGACTTCCGCGGCCGGATAGATGAATTCGACGCTGAAGTCCTGATCCTGATCCTGATCCTGGTCGGTTTCGGGACCCGGGTCGGACGCTTCGGATATCCCGTCCGGCGATCCGTCAGTCTCGCCGGTGCCTTCGATCGACCGGCCGGCAGTGTCGGTCTCGGTCGGCCGCGGGCTTTCCGGTCCGGCTGCACCGTCGTCCCCGTCCCCGACATCGCCCGACGGGATGCCGAGCCGCTCGGTGTCCGGCGATCGCTCGGCCCGGCCGGGCGACAGTTCCGGCGTGTGCGATCGGCGCCACGACCAGCCTTCGATGAACAGTTCCGGGATTTCGTCGTCATCGCCGTCGCCGTCGGCCGCGCGCTGGGCGTTGGGATCGGCGTCCTCGAGCAGAAACAGCGGCGCGCCATCGTCGTCGGTGCCGGCGTTGCTCGTGTCCTGCGGTGATTCGACCGCATCGGCGAGCGCTGGGGTCAGGCCGTCTTCTTCGAGCAGGGCTTCGAGCGCGTTGAACGGCTTGCTGCAGTGACCGCAGCGGACCCGCCCACCGCGCATCCGGAGCTGTTCGGGCCGGACTCGGAAGCTGGTTCGGCAATGGGGGCAGCGGGTCAGCATCAGCGTCGCCGTCCTTCGAGCCGTACCCAACCGTCGCGCGCATCGCCGACCGACAGTGCAATCCAGGGCGCGTAGGCCTCGATCACCCGCTGGCTCTGGCTGTCGAGGATGCCGGCCAGCGCCAGCCGCCCACCGCTGGCCACGCTCGACGATATCGCCGGAGCCAGGGCGCACAGCGGGTTGGTCAGAATGTTGGCGACGACGATGTCGAATTCGCCGGCAAGGGGCTGATCGGCCTGCCGCAGCGTGATTGCGACGCCGTTGGCTTCGGCATTCGCGCGGGCTGCGTCGATCGCCTTCGGGTCGATGTCGATGCCGACCACGCGGCGGGCGCCGAGGCAGGCTGCGGCGATCGCCAGGATCCCGGAGCCGCAGCCATAGTCGAGCACCGCGGTGTCCGTGCCGACTTCCCGCTGCAGCCACTGCAGGCAAAGGCGCGTGGTCGGGTGACTGCCGGTGCCGAAAGCCATCCCCGGGTCGAGCCGAATGTTCACGGCATCGGGCTGTGGCGGTTGGTGCCAGCTCGGTACGATCCACAGACGCTCGCCGACATGGATCGGCTCGAACTGGTCCTGGCTCAGGCGTATCCAGTCCTGCTCGGCAACGGTGTCGACGTGAAACGCGGGCGGCCGGTCGTAGCCGGCCTGTCGGGCCGCGCCGGCCAGCGCCGCTGCCGGGTCTTCGCCCGGGTCGAACAACGCGACCAGACGGCTATGGTCCCACAGCGCCGCCGGTTCCGTGCCGGGTTCTCCGAACTGGGGTCGCTCCGCGTCGGTGCCGGCGTCGGCATCCTCGATACTGACCGTCAGCGCGCCGTGGTCCATCAGCGCATCGGACAGCAACTCGGCCCGCGCCGCATCGGCCAGCACGATCAGCGACAGCCACATCGATTCAGTCCTGGCTGTCACCCGGCTGATTCTCGAGCTTGTGCTCGAGGTAGTGGATGCTGGTGCCGCCAGCGACGAAGCCGGCATCCAGCATCAGGTCCTGATGCAGGCGGATGTTCGACTTGATGCCCTCGATCACCATTTCCGACAGTGCGATGCGCATGCGGCGCACTGCCTGTTCGCGGCTGTCGCCAGCAGCGATCAGCTTGCCGATCATCGAATCGTAGTATTGCGGCACGGTGTAGCCGTTGTAGGCATGGGAGTCGACGCGGATGCCCGGGCCGCCGGGCACGTGCCAGTTGGTGATCCGGCCCGGACTCGGGGTGAAGCGGAACGGGTCCTCGGCATTGATCCGGCATTCGATCGCATGGCCGCGGAAGGCGATGTCCTTCTGCTTCAGCCAGAGCTTTTCGCCCGCGGCGATGCGCACCTGGGCCTGGACGATGTCTACGCCGGTGATCAGTTCGGTCACCGGATGCTCGACCTGAACCCGGGTGTTCATCTCGATGAAGTAGAACTCGCCGTTCTCGAACAGGAATTCGAAGGTTCCGGCGCCCCGATAGCCGATCTTGCGGCAGGCCTCGGCGCAGCGTTCGCCGATCTTGGCGATGACCTTGCGGTCGATGCCGGGCGCCGGCGCTTCCTCGATGACCTTCTGGTGGCGGCGCTGCATCGAGCAGTCGCGCTCGCCCAGGTGCACCGCGTTGCCGTGCTCGTCGGCCAGCACCTGGATCTCCACGTGACGTGGATTCTCGAGGTACTTTTCCATGTAGACGACCGGATTGCCGAACGCCGCTTCGGCCTCAGCCTTGGTCGTCGTCACGGCATTGAGCAGGGCCGCGGAGGTATGCACGACGCGCATGCCGCGCCCGCCGCCGCCGCCGGCAGCCTTGACGATCACCGGATAGCCGATCGCATTGGCGATGCGCATGACCTCCTTCGGGTCGTCGGGCAATGCGCCTTCCGAGCCCGGCACGCAGGGTACGCCGGCCGCCCTCATGGCGTCCTTGGCGGAGACCTTGTCACCCATCAGTCGGATGGTTTCGGCACGCGGGCCGATGAAGACGAAGCCCGACTGTTCGACCCGTTCGGCGAAATCGGCGTTTTCCGAGAGGAAGCCGTAGCCCGGATGGATGGCTTCGGAGTCGGTGACCTCGGCGGCCGAGATGATCGCCGGCACGTTGAGGTAGCTCTTGGCCGACGGCGGCGGTCCGATGCAAACCGACTCGTCGGCCAGCTTGACGTACTTGGCCTCGGTGTCGGCCACCGAATGGACGGCGACGGTACGAATGCCCAGTTCCCGGCAGGCGCGCAACACCCGCAGCGCGATCTCTCCCCGGTTGGCGATCAGAATCTTCTCGAACATGGTGACGGGCTCAGCCGATCACGAACAGCGGCTGACCGTACTCCACCGGCTGGCCATTCTCGACGAGAATCGCCTTGACCACGCCGGCTGCGTCCGAATCGATCTCGTTCATCAGCTTCATCGCCTCGATGATGCCGAGCGGGGTGCCGACATTGACCTTGTCACCAGCTTCGATGAACGGCTTTTCGCCCGGGGAGGAGGCGCGATAGAAGGTGCCGACCATCGGCGAGGTGACGACATGACCTTCCGGCAGCGCATCTTCCGCCGGGGCCGGATCCGGCAGTGCCGTTGCCGGACCCAGCGCAGCCGGCGCGACACTCGGTGCGGGCGCGGCGTGAAGGACTCCGTGCAGCGGCGCCATGTGTTTGGCGATGCGCACCTTTTCTTCGCCTTCGGTGACTTCCAGTTCGGAAATGCCCGATTCCTGTACCAGGTCGATCAGTTTCTTCAGCTTGCGCAGATCCATCGAGGGTTCTCCTGAAGTTCTTCGGGCGCCCGCTCCGGGCGCCGCTCGTCATTCGCTCTTGATTTGGGCGAGCACGTAGTCGAGCGCCGCCATGTAGCCATGGGCGCCGAGACCGCAGATCACGCCGATCGCCTGGTCCGAAAAATAGGAGTGTCGGCGGAACGGCTCGCGTGCATGGATGTTCGACAGATGGACTTCGACGAAGGGGATCGCAACTCCCGCCAGCGCGTCCCGCAAGGCGACGCTGGTATGGGTGTAACCACCGGGGTTGATGATGATGAAGTCGACGTCTTCGGCTGCGGCGGCCTGCACCCGGTCGATCAACTGCCCTTCGTGATTGCTCTGGAACGATTCGATCTGTACGCCCGAGGCCCGGGCAAGGCTTTCCATGGCCGCATGGATGTCCGCCAGGGTCGTGCGACCATAGACCTCTGGTTCACGCGTTCCGAGCAGGTTAAGATTGGGACCGTGCAGGACCAGGATGCGGGCTTGCCCGATAGCGCCCGGCGTGGCTTCGGCGGTCGATTCGTTGCCCGTTTTTTTCTTGCGACTTGAATGCATGATCGCGGAAGTTTGACGCAATTTGATGCATTTTGTCTAGCCCGGGAGTGCGTTCGTCTGCCTTCCGGATCGATTCAGCAGGCGATCGAGCGCGTCGCGAAGTGCGTCGCCGTCCATCGGTCCGAGATTGGCGTGGCGGATCTGACCATCGGCGCCGACCATCAAGGTGTAGGGCAGGGCCATCGACGGATTGCCGAGGGCCGACATGATCGGTAGCGAACCGGCGCCGGCCACCAGCAGCGGGTAGCTCACCTGTTGCTCGGCGGCGAAGCGGCTGACGTTGGGTGCGCTATCGATGCCGAGCCCGATGAACTGGACGCCCCGGTCGGCATATTCCCGGCTGACCTCGACGAAATCAGGAATCTCCTTGCGGCAGGGCGGACACCAGGTTGCCCAGAAGTTCACGACCAACAGCTTGCCGCGCCACTGGCCGAGCCGTTGCTGACGTCCGTCGCTGTCGGCAAAGCTGAGGGCGTAGAACTGGTCGACGGACAGTGTGATGTCCTGGCCGTCGCGGCTGTCGCCCGAAACCGGCAGCGGCGGGGGACCGCCGGCGGCGAACCAGCCGGCAAATGCCGCGGCGACGAGCAGCGCCGACACGAAGATGCGTCGCCCCCAGGCGCTCATCGGGCCGGGCTCATGCCGCCGGATCCGCCAGCGGACGGAGTAGTGCTTCGACGCCGCTCAGGCGGGCCCTGTCGGATCCCTTGCGCGCGACCCGTTCCAGGTGGCTGGGGTAGATCGACAGGCGCACCGGCACATCCTGCCAGTCGAAATCGAGCACCGCCTCGGGCGCATCCGGCCCCTGTCGCCGCACTTCGCGGTGTTCGTAGCGCAGGCCCCGATTCAGGAAATGGATCTCCACATCCTTGGCGCTGTCGGCGAACAGTTCGACATCGATCTGCGAGAAGCGGCCGGCCGTGCCGTCGAGTACGCCGCCGGTCAGGTAGGGACGGAACTCGTCGAGCTCGCGCATCAGCGAGATCGCCGCGCTGCGCATCTCGTGCAGTCGTTCGGCATGTTCCTCGTCCTGATACAGGGCCTGCCACGCACGCAGCTCGGTCTCGACCTCGACATTGGTCGGAAGCGCCTCGGTTTCACTGGCGCCCAGCTGACGGGCCGCCTTGCGCTTGGCGAAGCCGTAATCCTGGATGCCGTCCTCGGCCATCATGCGGGCAGCGAGCGCGGCGATCTCCCGGCGAAGCGGGTTGAAGCGATGGGTCGAGCCGCGGTGGTTCATCGGGGCACCTCTCCGCCATCGTTTAGAATTGGCGCCCATTCTACACAGCACCCGATGACGCTCGTCGAAAAGCGCGGCACGCGCCTCGCGGCGGTCGCGAACGGAGATTCGATGCACATCCACATCCTCGGCATATGCGGCACCTTCATGGGCGGGATCGCGTTGCTCGCCCGCGCGGCGGGCCACCGGGTGACCGGATGCGACGCCAATGTGTACCCGCCGATGAGCACCCAGCTGGAGGCCCAGGGCATCGACCTGATCGAGGGCTTCGAGGCTTCGCAGGCGGCCATCGGCTGTGATCTGTTCGTCATCGGCAACGCGATCTCCCGCGGCAATCCGCTGCTCGAGGAAATCCTCGAACGGGGGCTGCGCTATACCTCGGGCCCGCAGTGGCTCGCCGAGGCGGTGCTGGCCAAGCGCTGGGTGCTGGCGGTGGCCGGCACCCACGGCAAGACCACGACCACTTCGATGCTAGCCTGGATGCTCGAGGACGCGGGGCTGTCGCCGGGCTTCCTGGTTGGTGGCGTGCCGTCCAACTTCGGCGTTTCCGCCCGGCTCGGCGAGACCCCGTTCTTCGTCATCGAGGCGGACGAATACGACACCGCCTTCTGCGACAAGCGATCCAAGTTTGTTCACTACCGCCCGCGGACCGCAATCCTGAACAATCTCGAATTCGACCATGCGGACATCTTTCCGGACCTGCAGGCGATCGAGACCCAGTTCCACCACCTGGTGCGTACGATGCCCGCGGGCGGACGAATCGTCGCCAACCACGGCGAACAGAGTCTGCACCGGGTGCTGGCGCGGGGCTGCTGGTCGGAACTGGAATGGTTCGACGACCCGTCCGGCTGGCATGCCGGCGACGGCGATCGGCCGGATCACGCCCGCTTTGCGCTCGGCGACGCGATCCTGGGCGAATGTCGCATGCCACTTCCCGGGCGCCACAACCGTTCGAACGCGCTTGCGGCGATCGCGGCTGCCCGCCACGTCGGCGTCAGGCCGATCGATGCGATCGCGGCCCTCGAACGCTTCGACGGCATCCGACGACGGCTGGAACTGCGGGGCAGCGTCGGCGGCGTCGAGGTGCTGGACGATTTCGCCCACCATCCGACCGCAATCGCGCTGACCATCGAGGCGCTGCGGCGGCAGCGACCGCAGGGACGCATCCTGGCCGTACTCGAGCCACGCTCGAACACGATGAAACTCGGCACGATGAAGGCCCGGCTGGCCGACAGCCTGTCGGACGCCGAGCGCGTCTTCTGCTATTCGAACGGGATTTCGTGGGACGTGGCCGACGCGCTCGCGCCCCTCGGCGAACGCAGCCGGGTCGAAGACGACCTCGGCCGGCTGGTCGCGGCGATCGCTGCCGAAGCCAGATCCGGCGACCGAATCCTGGTGATGAGCAACGGCGGTTTCGGCGGCATCCACCAGAAACTGCTCGATGCGTTGGTGGCGCGCGCCTGACGCGCGCCACCGCCGGTCACCAATCAGGACTTGCTGTCGGTCTGCTTGCTCTGCAACTGCAGGCTGCGGGCCTCTTCGGCGGTGATGTACTCGAAGACCCGCACCACCTTGCGCACACCGCTCGTCGTGCGGGCGATTTCGGTGGCTTGATCGGCCTCTTCGCGGGTCACGAGCCCCATCAGGAATACCGTACCGGCCTCGGTCACGACCTTGACGTGGTTGGCGCTGAAGCCGTTGTCATCAACGAAGCGTGCCTTGACCTTCGACGTGACGACGGCGTCGTTGCCGCGCGAAGTCAGCGAACTGGCGCCCGCCACCTGGACTTCGTTGGTGACGCCGCGGACGTTGGGCACGCCGGCCGCGATCTGGTCGAGCGCCGAACGGCCTGCCTCGTCCGAAATCTCGCCGGTCAGCAGCACCACCCGGTTGAACGCCGTGACGTTGACGTGCGCGGCCTCGCCGAAGCGCTCCTTGATGCGATTGCCGACCTTCCACTCGAGGCCTTCGTCCTCGACATAGGCCCCCGAACTGCGGCGGTCCGCCGCCATCATCGCGCCGGTCGCGGCGCCGGCGGCAACGACCGGAAAGCAACCTTGCAGGGCCGGAACGATGCCGGCCACCAGCGTCAGGCAGAGCAGGCTGCCTCGAACATCCAGTTTCATTCTTCCACTCCGAGTAACAGGCAATCGATGCCGTCGCACAAACAATGCAGCGTCAACAAGTGCACCTCCTGGATCCTTGCCGTACGGTCGGACGGCACGCACAAGTGCACGTCGTTTTCGCCCAGCATGCTGCCGATGGCGCCACCTCCGCGTCCGGTCAGCGCCACCACGCGGGTTTCGCGTTCGTGCGCCGCGGTGATCGCTTCGATGACGTTCGGTGAATTGCCGCTGGTCGAGATCGCCAGCAGCACGTCACCGGAACGGGCCAGCGCCCGCACCTGCTTGCTGAAGACTTCCTCGTACCGATAGTCGTTGGCGATCGAGGTCAGCGTCGAGCTGTCGGTGGTCAATGCGATGGCCGCCAGCGGCGGCCGCTCCAT
>JAGRFY010000039.1 GCA_020445765.1 Rhodocyclaceae bacterium
GGTCACTGCGCACGTCCATGCCGAGTCCGCGCAGCAAGTGAAGGTAGCGACCGGCCGCGGCCGCATCGAGCCCGCGCTTGAGCCCGATTTCGCGCCCCGCAAAGACCCGGGCGAGACTGCCTTCGTCCAGCTTGAGCCGTTCCCGGGCGGCTGTCATCACCTGCTGGCGCGAATGGCCGTCGAGCACCCCACCGGCGAACATGATCCGGTAGCCGTCACCGTCGGCCGGCCGGGTTGCAGGCACCTCGGCCTCACCACCCGACGGCGATTCGCCCAGCGTTTCGAGTTTCATGCCGATCGCCGCGAGCTGGCGCACATAGTTTTGCGCCTGCTCCGCATCGAGACCCTTCTTCAGGATCACCCGTTCGCCGCAGAACAGCCGGGACGCCTTGTCTTCCGGCATGCGAAAACGCGAGACGAGTTGCGCGATCACCTGCCCCCGGTCGACCCCTTCCTGCAAGTTACCATCGAAGGCGATCCTGAACTTCGTCGACATGGCCACGCCCCGCGTCTGTCCCAAATATTCCCTCTATACCATGCATTTGCAATTTTCAAACCGGCAAAATGGCATAGCGGCGCCGACGCCGGAACGGACGGCGGAAGACAATGCGCCGAGGCGACATCCCGGAGCACGAACCGATGACCATTGACAGCCCCTACGCCGAACTCGCCCGCCGCCACGCCCGCCTGTTCCGCCTCCGTCACGCCAGCGCCATGCTGGCCTGGGACCGCGCGACGATGATGCCGCCGGGCGGCCTCGGCACTCGCGCCGCGGCCGAGGCCGAGCTGCAGTTGCTGGCGCTCGCACTGCGCACCGACCCGGCGGTCGGCGGCCTGCTCGATGACGCCGCCGGCGAGGCGCTCGGCGACTGGGAAGCCGCCAACCTGCGCGAGATGCGGCGCGACTGGGTCGATGCCAATGCGGTTCCGGCCACGGTCGTCGAGCGGCGCGCGCTGGCCACCGCCGACTGCGAGCTCGGCTGGCGCCGGCAACGTCCGCAGAACGACTGGCAGGGCTACCTGCCGGCGTTTCGCGAGGTGGTCGCGGTCAGCCGCGACGAAGCGCGCCACCTCGGCGACGCGATCGGCTGCGGCCCATACGATGCCTTGCTCCAGCGCTACGAGCCAGGCATCGATTCGGCCCGTGTCGCCGAGCTGTTCGACGGCCTGTGCGGGTGGCTGCCGGCGCTGATCGGTCGTGCGCGGGCGCGCGCTGCCGACTTGCCGCCGATCGGCGTGGTGGCCATCGGCGCCCAGCGACGACTGGCCCGCTCGCTGGCCGAACTCCTCGGCTTCGACTTCGATCACGGCCGCCTCGACGAAAGCGCCCATCCATTCACCGGCGGCGTCCCGGGCGATGTGCGCATCACCACCCGCTTCAGCGAGGACGCGCTGCTGCAGGGCATCAACAGCACGATCCACGAGACCGGCCATGCCCGCTACGTCGCCGGCCTGCCCGAAGCATGGCGCGAACAACCGGTCGGGGCTGCCCGCTCGTTCGGCGTTCATGAAAGCCAGAGTCTCGGTCTGGAGATGCAGCTCGCACGCACGCCCGATTTCTGCGCTCGGCTGGCGCCGCTGCTGGTCGAAGCGGCCGGCCCGCGCGAAGCCTTCGAGCCCGCCAGCCTGTATGCATCGATGACCCGCGTGCAGCCTGGCCTGATCCGAGTCCATGCCGACGAGCCGAGCTATCCGATGCACGTGATCGCCCGCTTCCGCATCGAGCGGGCGCTGATCGAAGGCGACATCGAAGCCGGCGACGTACCGGCGATGTGGGACGAGCAGATGGCCCAGCTGCTCGATATCGACACGCGCGGCAATCATCGCGACGGCTGCCTGCAGGACATTCACTGGAGCAAGGGTGCCTTCGGCTATTTCCCGAGCTACACGCTCGGCGCGATCTACGCGGCGCAGTTGTTCGCGGCGATGCGCGCCGAGCACGGCGATCTCGACAGCCAGCTTCGACACGGGACGCTCGAACCGGTATTCGCGTGGCTGCAGCGCCACGTGTGGTCGCAGGGCTGCCGCTTCGAGACCGACGAGTTGCTGCGGCGGGCGACCGGCAGCGCCCTCGACCCGGGCCCCTATCGTGCACACCTGCTCGCCCGCTACGGCGGTGGCGACGGCGTATCGGCGGATCGGGACGAGCTGCCTCGGGCAAGCGGCGGCTCGGTCAACCGAGGCGGCGCCCCGGGTGGCGGCGCAGGACCGGCCGATCGATCGTGACGCGCCAGCCCGCCTGCGGGGCTATGCCATGAATCCCCGCTCGATGCGGCATCCATCCCGATGATCACCGCCGATCTCTTCCGCGACCCGTCCGACCGGACGACACCAATCCGGCTCGGCGAGGGCGCCTCGTTGCTGCCGGGCTTCGCTTGCGATCGGGCCGAGGCAGTGTTCGCCGCGCTCGAAGAGGTCTTGCGGCAGGCTCCGCTGCGCCGAATGCGCACGCCCGGCGGCCACGTCATGACCGTGGCAATGACTTGCTGCGGCGATCGCGGCTGGACTTCCGATGCCGACGGATACCGCTACGCCGCCCGGGATCCCGCCAGCGGCCGGCCCTGGCCGCCGATGCCCGAAGTGTTCGCCGAACTCGCGACCGACGCGGCGTCGGCCGCAGGCTACCCTGCCTTCGTGCCGGACACCTGCCTGATCAATCGCTACGTCGCCGAGGCGAAACTTTCGCCGCATCAGGACCGGGACGAGCGCGACCTGTCGCATCCGATCGTCTCACTGTCGCTGGGCCTGCCGGCGCGCTTCCAGTTCGGCGGTCGGCACCGCAGCGAACGTCTGCTGCGCACGACGCTGGAGCATGGAGACGTGGTGGTCTGGGGCGGGGCATCGCGACTGGCCTATCATGGCGTGCTGCCGCTCGCCACGGGTCGGCACCCGATGACCGGAGACTGCCGCTACAACCTCAGTTTCCGCCGGGCAGGGTGACGCCGGCGGCCAACGCCTTGGGCCGGCGAACGGCGTCCGCGCCGACCGCCGGCAGACAGCTCGCCCGACGCCAGCGCGCCAGAGCGATCGCCAGCTCGCGGGTCTGGATCGGTTTGCTGAGGTAGTCATCCATGCCGGCGGCCAGGCATTGCTCGCGGTCGCCGGCCATCGCGTTGGCGGTCAGCGCGACGATCGGCGTGCGCGTGCCGACCGGTTCCGACGCACGAATTCGGTAGGTCGCCTCGAATCCGTCCATTTCCGGCATCTGGCAGTCCATCAGCACGATGTCGAATGGCCGGCTCCTGAAGGCTGCGACCGCCGCCTCGCCGTCGGCGGCAATGGTGACGCGGCAGCCGAGGCTCTCGAGCATCACCCGCGCGATTTCCTGGTTGACCGGATGGTCCTCGGCCAGCAGCACCTCGACGCCGGTCAGGTCGGGCACCTCGTCACCGTCGATGCTTTCGGCGGACGCGAGCGCCTCGTCCGGAGCAGCCGCGTCGACCACGTGCGCCGTGATCGTGAACCAGAACAGCGAGCCTTGCGCCGGCGTGCTGTCGACACCGATCGCCCCCCCCATCAGGATCGCGAGCTGTCGCGACACCGCAAGGCCGAGTCCGGTGCCGCCGTAGCGCCGACTCATCGAACCGTCGACCTGCGAGAACGGCTTGAACAGGCGTTCGAGTCGCGAAGCGTCGATGCCGATGCCGGTGTCGCGCACTTCGAATCGAAGCGTCAGAAGATCCGTACGCGCCCGATCGCCGCTGCTCGCAGCCGGCATGCAGCGCACTTCGACCTCCCCCCGATCGGTGAACTTGACCGCATTGCCGATCAGATTGATCAGAATCTGCCGCAAGCGTCCGTGGTCCGCACGCACATGGCTCGGCAGGTCGGGATGAACCGAGAATTCCAGGCGCAGCCCCTTCTCGGTGGCCGCCGGGATCAGCGTGGCGACGGTCTGCTTGATCAGCAGGCGCAGATCGAATTCGGTCGGATCGAGCTCCATGTGACCGGCCTCGATCTTCGAGAAGTCGAGAATGTCGTTGATGATCCTGAGCAGGGACTTGGCGGATTGATCGAGTTGCTCGGCGTGGGCGAGCTGCGTCGGATCGAGGTCCGAACGCAGCAGCAGATCTGCCAGGCCGATGACCCCGTTCATCGGCGTCCGTATCTCGTGGCTCATGGTCGCCAGAAACTTCGACTTGGCGCTGTTGGCGGCCTCGGCCTCGGCCTTTTCGCGCGCCAGTGCCAGCGAATGGCGCTGCTCGCTCGCGAGCTTCGAGATGGCTTTGCGCAACGCGCGCAGCGGCAACTGCCGCAAGGTCAGGAACACCACGAAGGCCAGCATCGCGCCGATCAGTCCCGCCACCAGCGTCTCGCCCAGCAGCGGGCGCAGGGATCGCACGATGCGGAGGTGGCCCGCGATCCGTCCTGCGTCGTAGATCGGGCCATCGCGCCATACCCAGGGGCGGGCCAGCTCGTCGCGGCTCTCGGCGATCAGCGACCCGTCGGCGGCGAAGACCTGGCGGATCTCGGCCGCCCTGTCGTCCGGGCGCCGATGCAAGGGCTGCAGCAGCCGCTCCTGCTGGAAGCGCCACAACTCCGGATTGGACTGGACATATTCGGAGACGATGCGGCCGTTGATCTCGGCCTCGGACTCCAGCTTGGCTTCGACCGTGGTCCGGCCGAGCGCGTAGTAACCGGCCGGGAAGGCGACGATGACGACCAGACTGACGGATATCGCGATGATCGTCAGCAGCCGTTCCATGAGATCCTTCCGGGCATGGCGGTCGGTCCGGTCACCGCTCGATGCGGGCGGCGGTCAGTCCGCAACGAGATGGCCACTGGCTTCGAGAATGGTGCGGGCCTCGCTGCCACGCACGAATTCGGCGAATGCCGCCACCGCGGGGGAGGCGTCGTTGCGAAACACCATGAAGTACGGCTTGTAGAAGCGATAGCTGCCGTCGGCCAGCGCCTGCGGTGTCGGCTGTGCACCATCGAGCGCGATCATGTGCAGGTTGCGGCCCTCGGCGCGCAGCAAGGCGACGGTATTGGTCGCCAACGATCCGGGTTGCCGCTCCGCCTCGTCGGCCGCGTCCTGATCGGTCGCAGCGACGATCATGCCCGGGCGCCGGTGCGCCACTTCGAGGGCTTCGGCGATCCCGGGCGCCATTTCGCCGAAGTATCGGTTGTCGCCGTCCGTCTCCGGACGCAACACGATCCGCACCACATCGCCGTCGGGCCATTGGGCCATGCGGCCGGTCAGCATGTCGGCGACCTGGCGTGCAGTCAGACCGTCGACGCCCGCCTTGTTGGTCACCAGCCCGAACGGCGAACGGCCGTATTCATAGACCTGCTGGTAGGGGCGCCGCTCCTTGTCGCGCAGCGGTCGACTGGCGACCGCGACGTCGACGACCCCGGCGTCGAGCGCCTTGATGCCGCCGGGCGAGCCGAGGCTCGGCAGAATCGTCACGGCATCGACTTCCGGATGCTGCCGCGCGAAAGCCTCGCCGAGCAGCTTCATCGTCCCGAGCGCGCTGCCGGTGCCGCCGATGCGGATGGTTTCGCCGGCGCGGGCGACGGCCGGGCCGATCAGCAGCAACAGCGCCAGCACAATGCGGAACGCAGAATTCATCGGGTACCCCCTCATCGCCAGTTTCTCGAATTCGATTGGACGCGCGCGACGTGGGCGCGCGGCGCCGGCCACGTCAAGGTGCATATCGGTTGCATGGCAGGGAACTTGAACCTGCGGTCCGGGTCGCACGCGGAACATCGCACACCTGCGCGTCCCTACCGTCCCGGACCGCATCGAGCCTGGACGCCAATGCCGAAGCAGCCCGCAATCGCCACCGGGGAGCCATCGATGTCCCGACGATCGAGCCGAGCACGATGGGCGTCGCTGCCCCTCGCCGCCACCGCCGTACTGAGCGCTGCCTGCAGCGGCAGTGCCGAGGTCGGCGCATCCGACCGCGCGCTGCGGGTCACCACGGTCGCCCGCGGCCTGAACTATCCATGGGGCCTCGTCTTCCTGCCCGATGGCAGCATGCTGGTCACCGAAAAGCCGGGTCGGCTGCGCCATGTCACGCCGGCGGGCGAGCTATCGGCGCCGATCGAAGGCGTGCCGGCGGTCTCCTATGGCGGCCAGGGCGGGCTCTTCGACGTCGCCCTCGATCCGGACTTCGCCGCCAACCGGCGGATCTATCTGAGCTATGCCGAGGCCGCGGGCGGAGTCAAGGGGACCACCGTCGCGCGAGCGGTACTGTCGGCCGATCGCCGTCGCCTCGGCAATCTGGTGGTGATCTTCCGCCAGCGGCCGAAGGTCGGCGGCAACGGCCATTTCGGTGGGCGGCTGGCCTTCGCCGCAGACGGCCGTCTGTTCGTGACCCTCGGCGAGCGCCAGTTGGACGGCGACCGCCAGGGCGACACCCGCGAGGCGCAGGGCCTGGGCAGCCATCTCGGCAAGATCGTCCGGATCGAGGCGGACGGCAAGGTGCCGCCGGACAATCCCTTCGTCGGCAACGATGCCGCCCTGCCCGAGATCTGGAGCTATGGCCATCGCAATCCGCAGGGCGCGGCGATCCATCCGGTGACCGGCGTGCTGTGGGCGGTCGAGCACGGACCGCAGGGCGGTGACGAACTGAACGTCGTCGTCAGGGGTGGCAACTATGGCTGGCCGGCGATCTCCCACGGCTGCAACTACGGCAGCCTGTCTACCGACTGCACCCCGGTCGGCGGTGCCCGCGAAGCGCCGGGCATGATGCAGCCGATCACCACCTGGGTGCCGCGATCGACCGCCCCCAGCGGCCTTGCGTTCTACGATCATGACCGCATTGCGCAGTGGCGGGGGGATGTCTTCGTCGGCGCGCTGGCCGGTCGTGGCTTGTGGCACCTTGAACTGGACGGCGATCGCGTGGTGTCGCGCGAAAAATTGCTCGACGAACTCGGCGAGCGCATCCGCGACGTCCGGCAGGGGCCCGACGGCCTGCTTTACCTGCTGACCGACGGGGCCGACGGCCGCATCCTGCAGATCTCGCGCTGACGGCGCCGCCGGACAGGCAGCGGGCGACGATGGCATGATCGCGGGTGCGCCAGTCGGCGCACCCTCCCCGTCGAAACAGGAGACGCTGGTGTCCAAGATCCGTTTTCACACCCATCCGATGTCCCGCGGACAGATCGCCCGCTGGGCGCTGCACGAGGCCGGCGCCGACTACGAAACCCGGATCGTCGAATACGGTGACGGGATGCACAGCGCCGACTATCTCGCGATCAACCCGATGGGCAAGGTACCGGCAATCGAACACGACGGCCGCGTCGTCACCGAGGTGGCTGCGATCTGCGCCTACCTCGCCGAGGCCTTTCCGGCCGCCGGCCTCGCGCCCGACGCGACCGAGCGCGCCGACTACTATCGCTGGCTGTTCTTCGTCGCCGGCCCCCTGGAACAGGCCGTGAGCCTGATCTTCCTCGGCGTCGTGCCGACGCCGGATCAGCAGCGCACGCTCGGCTGCGGCGACCCGCAACGGGTCATCGACGTGCTCGACGCGAAGCTGCAGCGGGACGCCTACGTCTGCGGCGGGCGCTTCACGATGGCCGACGTCTATGTCGGCAGTCACGTCGATTGGGGGCTGGCCTTCGGCACGCTGCCCGACCGCGAAGGCCTGCGGGGCTACGCGCAGCGCATCCGCGGCCGCGCCGCGTATCAGGCAGCGAAGGCGATCGACAACCGCCTGATCGCAGAGCGCAGTCCGGGCTGAGTTCGCCGGCATCGAGCGCTCACTCGTCCTGCCAGTGGATCTCCACTTCGCGCACCCCCCAGTCGCGCGCTGCGGCTTGGTCGCGACCCATGTAGATGTCGATCTTGCGCTGCCAGCGGCGGTTCATCTTGTCGCGCACGACGTAGGTTCCTTCGAGCCCCTCGATGCGGACTTCGGTACCGTGTTCCAACCCCTCCCGGATCAGATCCCGCGATACTGCGATCGCCCTCATGCCGGGCTTGAGGCGATCACCCCAGGCCGCCACGTCGGGGCTGGCGTCGGTCTCGCGCGGCGACGAAGTATAGGCGGTCGCGGTGACCGTCATGCGGCGGGTGTCGTCACTGCAGCCGGCGAGCGCCAGCAGCATCACGGGAATCGTACGCGGCAGTCGCATGACTCCGATTGAAGCATCGCTCGTCGCCAACGGCAAGCCGGGGCGACCGGCTATCCGACGACAGCGTCCCAGCCGTCAGACTCTCATCGGCGCCGAATCGGGACGGGGGCTCGGTCGCCACTTCTAGAGTTCTCCCGAGCGGGTGCCGGCACTGGAGCAGCGCGGCTTCGGCGTCTGGCTCGACCGCGAGGACAGCCGAGGGGGCCGTCGCTGGCGCGAGGAGATCGCCGACGCGATCCGGGACTGCGATGCGCTGGTATTCCTGATGTCCGCCGCCGCGCTCGAATCCGACGAGGTCTACCAGGAGTTGGCGATGGCCCGCAGTCTCGGGTGCCCGATCATTCCACTGCAGCTCGGCGAGGTTCGTCTGTTCGGCTGGCACAAGGCCGAGCTGGGCCCGATCCAGGCGGCTCGCCACGATCCCGGCGATGGCGGCCGTCGCTGGCTGGGTGCACTGATCGACGCGGTGCGCGCCGCCTGCGCGGCGAAGTGCCGCGAGCCGGCAACGCCCTGGTCAATCGACCCGACGCTGGCGCGCGATCTGCCGCGACAGCACGATCATCGGCAGCAGACCGACCACGACGATGGTCAGCGCCGCAGTCGAGGCCTCGGCCAGTCGTTCGTCCGACGCCAGATTGAAGGCCTGGGTCGCCAGTGTGTCGAAGTTGAACGGGCGCATCACCAGGGTCGCCGGCAGTTCCTTCATGACATCGACGAATACCAGCAGCGCCGCCGTCAGCAGGGCACCGCGCACGATCGGCAGATGGACCCGGCCGAGCGTCGACCACTGGCCGTAGCCGAGACTGCGCGCAGCATCGTCCATGCTGGTGGTCACCTTCGACAGCGAGGTGTCCACGGTATGCAGCGCCACCGACAGGAAGCGCGTCAGGTAGGCATAGACCAGCGCTGCGATGCCGCCGGTCAGCAGCAGCCCCGGACTCGCACCAAAAGCGGCGGTCCACCATTCGGCAATCAGGTTGTCGAGCCGGGTCACCGGAATCAGCACGCCGACCGCGATCACCGTGCCCGGCACGGCGTAGCCGAGACCGACCAGCCGGTTGAGTCCGGCGGTGATCAGGTTGGCCGGCGACAGGCGGCGGGCATAGGCCAGTACGACGGCGCAGACCACGGCGATGGTCGCGGTCACCACCGCCAGGATGAAGCTGTTGCCTGCCAGTTCGACGAAGCGCGACCCGAACTGGGCATCGCCCTCGACGATCGCCATGCGCAGCAGCAGCGCGCACGGAATCAGGAAACCGAACAGCAGTGGCATGAAGCACGCAAACGCCGCCACGGCACCGGCCAGCGGCGACAGCCGGCGGCCAGGATGCGGGCGGTGGTGGCGGGAGGTGTTGTGGAAGCGCGCGCGACCGCGGCTGATCTGTTCGAGCACCAGCACCAGGATGACGAAGCCGAGCAGGGCGGCGGACAGCTGCGCCGCCGCGATCCGGTCGCCCAGCGAGAACCACGCGCGATAGATGCCCGTCGTGAAGGTCTGCACGGCAAAGTAGGACACCGTGCCGTAGTCGGCCAGCGTCTCCATCAGCGCCAGCGCGGTTCCGGCCACCACCGCCGGCCGCGCCAGCGGCAGCGACAGCCGGAAGAAGCAGCCCCAGGGCCCGAGGCCGAGGGAACGGCCGGCCTCGAGCACGCCGCCGGCGCGCTCGAGAAAGGCGCTTCGGGACAGCATGTAGACGTAGGGGAAGAGCACGAACATGAACATCGCCACCGCGCCACCGACGGAGCGCACGTCGGGAAACCAGTAGTCCCGTGCACGCCAGTCGAAGGTCTCGCGCAGGAAGCTCTGCACCGGGCCGACGAACTGCAGGAAATCGGTATAGACGTAGGCCATCACGTAGGCCGGCACGGCCAGCGGCAGCACCAGCGCCCACTCGAAGAAGCGCCGTCCCGGAAACTCGTGCATCGCGGTGAGCCAGGCGGTGGTGACGCCGATGCTCGAGACGCCGAGGCCGACGCCGAAGATCAGGATCACCGTATTGCCGACATAGTCGGGGAGGACGGTGTCGGCGAGGTGGCCCCAGGTGTCGCTGGTGCCGCCGGCGACCACGTTCGAGAACACCGACAGCACCGGCACGATCACCAGCAGCGCCAGCACCGCGGCGCCCAGGCTCAGGATCGTCCATCGACGCCGGGCGGGGGCGGCTGCCGCTCGCAAGATCGCATTCTCCGGAAATGAGGAACCGCATCGCGCGGAACCGAAAGCGTAATTATAATTGATCTCGTTTACCAAGCCCGCGCGCACAGTAGGTGTATTGTCGCCACGAACGGCGCCGGTGCCGTCACTGCAGCCCCACATGGCCCACCTCGAACTCGACTCGCTTCGCCTCGCCTTCGGCACCCAGGTGGTCGTCGACGGCTTTGGCTTCGCCCTCGACCAGGGCCGCATCGGCTGCCTGCTGGGTCCCTCGGGCTGCGGCAAGACCACCGTGCTGCGCGCGATCGCGGGCTTCGAGCCGCTGGTGGACGGCCGCATCATGCTCGACGGCCAGCTGGTCAGCGACGCCCGCCGCCACACGCCGCCGGAGCAACGTCGAATCGGCATGGTGTTCCAGGACTACGCGCTGTTCCCGCACCTGACGGTGGCGCGCAACATCGGCTTCGGCCTGCGCGAACTGCCGGCCGACGAGGCCAGGCAACGGGTGGATGCCCTGCTCGAGCGCATCGGCCTGCCCGATGCCGGCCGCCGCTATCCCCACGAACTGTCCGGCGGCCAGCAGCAGCGCGTCGCGCTGGCGCGCGCGCTGGCGCCGCGCCCGGCGCTGCTGCTGCTCGACGAACCGTTCTCCAACCTCGACGTGGACCTGCGCGAACGGCTGTCGGCCGAGGTGCGGGAGATCATCAAGTCGTCCGGCACGACGGCGATCCTGGTCACCCACGACCAGCACGAGGCCTTCGCCGTTGCCGACGAGATCGGCATCATCCACCAGGGTCGCATCCAGCAGTGGGACACGCCGTACAACCTGTACCACCGCCCGGCCAATCGCTTCGTCGCCGATTTCATCGGCCAGGGCGTGTTCCTGCCCGGCCGGGTGCTGAACAACCGCCAGGTGGACATGGAACTGGGCGTGCTGGAGAGCAAGATCCCGGTCGAATGCGGACTCGGCTGCTCCGACTGCAACCTCGGCTGTCACGTCGATGTGCTGCTGCGGCCGGACGACATCGTCCATGACGACGCCAGTCCGATGCGCGCCGAAGTCGTCACCAAGGCCTTCCGCGGCGCCGACATTCTCTACACCCTGCGGCTGAAGAGTGGCGCCCGGGTGCTGTCACTGGTACCGAGCCACCACAACCACGCGATCGGCGAGCCGATCGGCATTCGTCTCGCGGTGGACCACGTGGTGGCCTTTCACGACCCGACCGGCCCGACACCGGCAACCGGCACACGTCGCTCGATCCCGATCATCCCGGCGCAAGCATGATCCCGTGGCTCGACGGCGAACCGGATTTCCCGCCCCCGTCGATGGCCCTGCGGGAGCCCAATGGCCTGCTCGCCGCCGGTGGCAGGCTCGAACCGGACTGGCTGCTGGCGGCCTACCGGCGCGGCATCTTTCCCTGGTTCGGCGAGGACGATCCGATTCTGTGGTGGAGCCCGGATCCGCGCATGGTGCTCGAGCCGTCGGCGATGAAGATATCCCGCAGCCTGCGCAGGCGACTGCGCCGACGCGAATTCGACGTGCGCCTCGACCGCGACTTCGAAGCGGTGATCTACGCCTGTGCCGCGCCGCGCATCGATGCGGCCGGTACCTGGATCACCGGCGCGATGCGGGCCGCCTACGGCCGGTTGCATGAACTCGGCCACGCGCACAGCGTCGAATGCTATTCCGGCGACCGCCTGGTGGGCGGACTCTACGGCGTGGCGATCGGACGGATGTTTTTTGGCGAATCGATGTTCGCACGCGCCACCGATGCCTCGAAGGTGGCCCTCGCCCATCTGTGCCGGCACCTTGAAAAGCATGGCTTCGGGCTCATAGACTGCCAGATGACGACCTCGCACCTGGCGTCGCTCGGCGGTCACGAAATCGGCCGCGACGAGTTCACCGGGCGCCTGGCGTTGCTGACCGCCGCCGGCGGCGCCGCGGGCCGCTGGCCCGAACGCGCCGCCGACTTCGACTGGGGCGATGCCGAGCCATGCTGAAGGACTATCCATACGCACTGCTGCAGTTCTATGCCACCGGGCCCTACGCGTGCTCCTACCTGCCCGAGCGCATGGCGCGATCGCAGGTCGCCACGCCCGGTCACCTGATCGACACCCCGGTCTACAGCGAACTGGTGCATAACGGCTTCCGCCGCAGCGGCGTATTCACCTACCGGCCGTACTGCGATACCTGCCGCGCCTGCATCCCGGTGCGCATCCCGGTGTCGCGCTTCGAGCCGGATCGAAGCCAGCGCCGTTGCCAGCGGGCCAATCAGGAACTGCTGGCGGGTGAACGTCCGCTGGCCTTCTCCGAAGAGCACTACGCCCTGTACAAGCGCTACCAGGCCAGTCGCCATGCCGGCGGCGGCATGGATCAGGACAGCCGCGAGCAGTACGCGCACTTCCTGCTGCAGAGCAACGTCGAAACCCGCGTCGTCGAGTTCCGCGATCCCTCCCGGCGTGGCAGCCTGCGCATGGTGTGCGTGATCGACTGCCTGACCGACGGACTGTCGAGCGTCTATACCTTCTTCGATCCGGATCTGGTCCGGCTCGGCCTGGGCACCTACGGCGTGCTCTGGCAGATCGAGACCTGCCGCCAGTTGGGCCTGCCCTACCTCTACCTCGGCTACTGGATACGCGACAGCCGCAAGATGTCGTACAAGGCCCGCTTCCACCCGCTCGAAGGGCGCGTCGGTGGCCTCTGGCGGGAACTGACGCAGCGCGATTTCGCGGAGCTGAGTTGAGCCCGGCGCAGCGGGGCGACCGCGCGCCGGGTCCGGGTCACGACCCGTTGGCGAAATCCGATGCCGGCTGCCCGCGCTGCGCGCGCCGGCGCATCCGCGTCGGGCACACGGGCAGCGGCGCGACGATCCGCAGATGGGCGCTGCCGGCCCTTGCCGTCGTGTTGCTGTCGCCACCTGCGGCAGCCTCGGACTGGCTGGTCGTCTCCGGCCTGTCACACCACTTCCAGCAACGACGTGACTGGCGCGAGGTCAATCCGGGCCTGGGCTTCGAACGTGACCACCGGGACGGGCCGTACGGGCCGTGGACGTTTTCGATGGGCTATCTGCGCAACAGCTACGACCGTCCCAGCCTGTATGTCGGCGGCCGCTGGACGCCGCTGGCGCTCGGAGCGTTGCGCGTCGGGGCATTCGGCCTGCTGGCCAGCGGCTATCCGTCCCCGGTACTTCTGCTGCCCGCGATCACCGCCGAAGGCCGGCGTTTCGGCATCAACCTGCTGGCGGTGCCGAACCTGCCGGGATACAGCGGCTACGTGGGCGCGCAGGTCCGCATCGCGCTCGACTGACGCCGCCCGCCAGTTTGCGCTGCGCTACAATCCGGCAGCCATGTATTCGTTGATACGCCCCCTGCTGTTCGCGCTCGATCCCGAACGCGCCCACCAATGGACGATCGCCGCACTGCGGGCCGCCGGCGATCTGCTGCCGGCCGGCCGCCCGCTGCCGGCGACGCCGGCCACCGTGATGGGCATCGAGTTTCCGAACCGGGTCGGGCTGGCGGCGGGACTCGACAAGAACGGCGAGGCGATCGATGGACTGGCCCGTCTCGGCTTCGGATTCATCGAGGTCGGCACCGTCACGCCGCGCCCGCAGCCGGGCAATCCACGTCCGCGAATGTTCCGGCTGGCGGAAGCCCAGGCCATCATCAACCGCCTCGGTTTCAACAATCACGGCGTCGATGCCCTGCTGGCCAATGTCCGCGGCGCCGGATTCAAGGGCGTGCTCGGCATCAATATCGGCAAGAACTTCGACACCCCGATCGAGCGCGCCGTCGACGACTACCTGAGCTGTCTCGACCGGGTGTACCCGCTGGCGAGCTACGTCGCCGTCAATATCTCGTCGCCCAACACCGCGAATCTGCGCCAGTTGCAGGGAGAATCCGAACTCGACGCCCTGCTCGCCGCATTGAAGGCCGCGCAGCAGCGCCTCGCCGACCAGCATGGCCGCTATGTGCCGCTGGCGCTGAAGATCGCACCCGACCTCGAGCAAGGCCAGATCGCCCACATTGCCGAATCGCTGCGCCGCCATCGCATCGACGGCGCGATCGCGACCAACACCACGATCGCCCGCGACCGCGTGCGCGGCCTGCCCCACGCCGACGAGACTGGCGGACTGTCCGGCGCACCGTTGTTCGACGCCGCCACGACGGTGCTGGCAAGCCTGTGCCGAGCATTGGGCGGCGAACTGCCGGTGATCGGCGTCGGCGGCATCACCGACGGCGCCGGTGCCCGCGCCAAGCTCGATGCCGGTGCCAGCCTGGTGCAGCTCTACAGCGGTCTGGTGTTTCGCGGACCGGCCCTGGTCGCCGAGGCGGTGCGCGCCTGCAACTGAGCCAGGACACGCGCTGCGCCGCGCCCGCCACAGACGCCCCGGAAAGCCTGCGACGGGATCAGGGTTGGCGCCCCGTCGCGGTCGGGCGATAATCCCGCGGTTCGACCAATATTCGCGTTCATGAGCAGCTACGTCTTCGTCGTCCTCGGTGCGGTGCTCGTCAATAACGTGGTCTTCGTGCGCGTGCTCGGCCTGTGCCCGTTCATGGGCGTGTCGAAGAAGCTCGAGACCGCGCTCGGCATGGGTTACGCAACGACCTTCGTGCTGACGCTCGGCAGCGGCACCAGCTACCTGATCGACCACTACCTGCTGGCACCCAACGACCTCAGCTATCTGCGCACGCTGTCGTTCATCGTCGTGATCGCAGCGATCGTGCAGCTCACCGAGCTGATCATCGAGAAGACCAGCCCGCTGTTGCACCAGGTGCTGGGCATCTACCTGCCGCTGATCACCACCAACTGCGCCGTGCTCGGCGTGCCACTGCTCAACGTGGCGATGAGTCACAACCTGCTCGAGTCGCTGCTGTTCGGCTTCGGCAGCTCGATCGGCTTCACGATGGCGCTGATCCTGTTCGCCGGCATCCGCGAGCGACTGGAGGGCGCGGACGTTCCGGTGCCGTTCCGCGGTACCGCCATCGCAATGATCACCGCAGGCCTGATGAGCCTGGCATTCATGGGCTTTGCCGGCCTGGACCGCTACCAGTAGGCCATACACGCACATGTTCGAAGCCCTGCTCGTGATGGCCGGCATCGCCCTCGTCCTGGGTGCCGTGCTCGGTTTCGCCTCGGTCCGTTTCAAGGTCCAGGGCGACCCGCTGGTGGACAAGATCGACGCGATCCTGCCGCAGACCCAGTGTGGCCAGTGCGGCTTTCCCGGCTGCCGGCCCTACGCCAACGCGATCGCCGACGGCGAGGCGGACATCAACCAGTGTCCGCCCGGCGGCGACGAAGGGGTGCGCAAGCTGGCCGACCTGCTCGGCCGCGAATACAAGCCGCTCAACGAGGAGCACGGCGTCGAGAAGCCGAAGGCGGTGGCAATGATCGACGAGCAGACCTGCATCGGTTGCACCCTGTGCATCCAGGCCTGTCCGGTCGATGCGATCGTCGGCGCCGCCAAGCAGATGCATACGGTGGTCGCGAGCGAGTGCACCGGATGCGAACTGTGCGTGGCGCCCTGCCCGGTCGACTGCATCACGATGGAGCCACTGCCCGAGACCGTGCAGAACTGGAAATGGAAGTATCCGACGATCCCGATCGGCAAGGCCGCCTGATGCTGCAGAAGCTCTTCAAGTTTCACGGCGGCGTCAAACCCGACAGCCGCAAGCAGGATTCGACACGCCAGCCGATCCGCAGCCTGCCGCTGCCCTCCGAATTGATCGTGCCGCTCCACCAGAGCATCGGCGGCACGCCGCGCCCGCTGGTCCGCGTCGGCGACCGGGTGCTGAAGGGGGAGCGCATCGGCGCGGCCGAAGGGCCGGTGTCGGCCGCGGTGCACGCGCCGAGTTCCGGCATCGTCAGGGCCATCGAGGATCGCACCATGCCGCATCCGTCCGGGCTGCCGGCGAGTTGCGTGGTGATCGAGGCCGACGGCGACGACCGCTGGTTCGAGCGCGAACCGGTGCCCTGGAAATCGATGAAGGGCGACGAACTGCGCGACTACCTGCGCGACGCCGGCATCGTCGGCCTCGGCGGCGCCACCTTTCCGAGCCACGTCAAGCTGCGCGCCGGGGCCAAGCCCACCCACACGCTGGTGCTCAACGGGGCCGAGTGCGAACCGTTCATCACCTGCGACGACATGCTGATGCGCGAACGCGCGGCGGAAATCATCCGCGGCGCCGGCATCATGGCCCAGATGCTGGCCGTCGAGCGGGTGCTGATCGGCATCGAGGACAACAAGCCGGACGCCCTGGCCGCGATGCGCGCGGCGGCGGCTGACGGCATCGAGGTCGTCGCGATTCCGACCCTGTATCCCGCCGGTGGCGAGAAGCAGTTGTTGCGGGTGCTCACCGGCGTCGAGGTGGCAGCGGGGCGGCGCCCGCTCGAATTCGGCCTGCAATGCTTCAACGTCGGCACCGCCTACCGCATGGCCCGCGCGATCGATCACGCCGAGCCGCTGATCTCGCGCATCGTCACGGTGGCCGGCAATGTCGAGGCGCCCGCCAACTACGAGGTCTTGGTCGGCACGCCGATCGACGCCCTGCTCGCTGCCGGTCGGCCACGGCCCGATACCGACCGGGTGCTGATGGGCGGCCCGATGATGGGCTTTGCGCTGCCGACCACGGCAGCACCAGTGGTCAAGGCCACCAACTGCGTGCTGGCCGGCAGCCCGAGCCTGTTGCCGCCTCCGCCGCCCGAGATGGCGTGCATCCGCTGCGGCACCTGCGCCGACCATTGCCCGGTCGATCTGCAACCGTTCGAACTCTACTGGTTCGGTCGCTCGCACAATTTCGGCAAGGCCCAGGAGTACCACCTGTTCGACTGCATCGAATGCGGCTGCTGCAGCTACGTCTGCCCGTCGAACATTCCACTGGTGGACTACTTCCGCTTTACCAAGAGCGAGATCTGGGCACGCGAGCGCGACAAGACCGCAGCCGACCTCGCCCGCGAACGCTTCGAGGCGCGCAACGAACGCCAGGAGCGGGAGAAGCGAGACAAGGCCGAGCGACTCGCGGCCAAGGCCGAAGCCACCCGCAAGAAGCTCGTCGATACCGAACCGGTGGCCGGGGCCGGCACGGCGTCGCCGGCCGAGGAAGCGAAGAAGGCGCTGATCGCCGCCGCCCTGGAACGTGCCAAGCAGCAGAAATCCTCGGTCAAACCGCGCAACACCGACAACCTGTCGGCCGACAAGCAGGCCGAGATCGACGAGATCGAGGCACGACGCGCACGTGCCGGCGGTCGCACGGTCGAACCGCCCGAGAACTCATGAGCCATTCCCCCTATCTCCGCGAGTCGCGCAGCGTGCGGCAGATCATGCTGCAGGTGCTGCTGGCACTGCTGCCCGGCATCGTCGCGTATGTCTGGCAATTCGGCGCGGGCGTGCTGATCCAGTTGCTGCTTGCCAGCACGGCCGCGCTGGCCGCCGAGGCCGCGATGCTCAGGCTGCGTCGCAAGCCGCTGGGCCTCTATCTCGGCGACCTGTCGGCGATTGTCACCGCCTGGCTGATCGCCCTGTCGCTGCCGCCGATCGGCCCATGGTGGATGGTGGTGCTGGCAACCCTGTGCGCGATCGTGGTCGCCAAGCATCTCTACGGCGGCCTCGGCCAGAATCCGTTCAATCCGGCGATGGTCGCCTTCTGCGTGATGATCGTCGCCTTTCCGGCGCAGATGTCGCAGTGGCCCGACGCCGGCCTCGACTTCGGTCAGCAGCTCGATCTGATCCTCGGCGGCGAACGCGTGCTCGACGCGATCACCGCAGCGACGCCGCTCGATGCGCTGCGCACCGGCCTGCGCGCCGGCGGCGCCGAGGCCCACGTCGCCGAAATCCTGCAGGGTGCGGCCTTCGGCACGGTCGGCGGACGGGGCTGGGAATGGGTGGTCGCCGGATTCGCGCTTGGCGGCCTGTATCTGCTGTGGCAGCGCATCATCAGCTGGCATCTGCCGGCCGCCTTCCTGCTGACGATGGCGCTGACCGCGACCCTGCTGTGGGGCATGCACCCAGAACGCTTCGCCTCTCCGCTACTCCACCTGGCCACCGGCGGCACCATGCTGGCCGCCTTTTTCATCGTCACCGACCCGGTCTCCGGCTCGACCACTCCGAAAGGCAAGCTGGTGTTCGCCGGCGGCGCAGCCTTCATTGCCTACATGATCCGCAGCTTCGGCAACTATCCCGACGGCATCGCCTTCGCGGTACTGCTGATGAACATCTGCGTCCCGCTGATCGACATGTACACCCAGCCACCGGTGTTCGGCCACAAGCGGGGGTCGTCATGACGGCGTTGTCACCCGTCCGGCTCGCCCGGACCTGCCCACACCGGAGGGTCGCCCGGTGAGCGCCGAACACACCGCCGCCGCCACCTCGCTGCGCAGTGCCGGCGTGATGCTCGCCTTCGCCGTGGTGTTTACGATGATGATGGCAGCCACCTACCGATTCGCCCGGCCGGACATCGAAGCGGCACGCGAGGCGGCGAAGATGAAACTGGTCGATGCGGTGCTGCCGCCGGAACGCTACGACAATCCGCTGCTCGAGGACACCGTCGAACTCGGCCCGACGCCGGCGCTGGGACTGCGCGAAGGCGGACGGGTCTATCGCGCACGCCACGGCACCGACGACGCGGCACTGATCGTCGAGGCCGCGGCGCCGGACGGTTATGGCGGGCGCATCGATCTGCTGGTGGCGGTCGGCGCGGACGGGCGGGTGGCCGGCGTACGCGCCACTGCCCATTCGGAGACGCCCGGGCTGGGCGACTACATCGACCCGCGCAAGGATCGCAACAAGCACTCGCCGTGGATCGAACAGTTCCGCGGGCGCGGTCCGGAGCCAGCCGGCGAGCTCAGGCTCAAGAAGGACGGTGGCGAGCTCGACTACCGTGTCGGCGCGACGATCAGCGCTCGAGCGGTCACCGGCGCGGTCGCCCGCGCGCTCGCCTGGACCCGGGCGCATGCCGCTGAACTGTACGCGGCGCCCGCCGGCAGCCACTTCTAGGAACTCGACCGATGGACAGGCAGATCACCCGCGAAATCCTCTTCAACGGCCTGTGGAAGCAGAACCCCGGCCTCGTCCAGTTGCTCGGACTGTGTCCGATCCTGGCGATCAGCACCAACGTGATCAACGCGGTCAGCCTCGGGCTGGCGACGATCCTGGTGATGATCCTGGCCAATCTCGGGGTCGCGGCACTGCGCAACTTCATCCCCTACGAGGTCCGCATCCCGGTCTTCATCCTGATCATCGCGTCGCTGGTGACGGTCGTCGACCTGGCCTTCAATGCCTGGCTGCACGGCCTGTACCTGGTGCTCGGCATCTTCATCCCGCTGATCGTCACCAATTGCATCGTGCTGGCGCGGGTCGAGGCCTTCGCCGCCAAGAACGATGTCGTGCATTCGACCCTCGACGGCCTCGCCCAGGGTGCCGGCCTGCTGGCGGTGCTGGCCGTGCTCGGCGCGATGCGCGAGATCCTCGGCAGCGGCACGCTGTTCTCGGGCATCGACCTGCTGATCGACGGGGCCGAGCCGCTGTCGCTGTTCGGAGCGCATTACCCGGGGTTCCTGCTGGCGATCCTGCCGCCTGGCGCATTCTTCGCGCTCGGCCTGCTGATCGCCCTGCGCAACTGGCTCGAGGGCCGCGCCGCCGCCCGGCGTCACGCCCGCGGTACGCTGGCGCCGGCGGCCGAAGCCGGCGCTGCATGAACATCCGGTCGGCCACGGCGGTGCGGCGGCGTGAGCGCGAGGCACGGACTGGCGCCCGCCGAACGGGCCGGATGGCCGCGCCCAGCAGGAACGGGCGGTGAGTTCGGCGGGCCCATCGGTCGGGCGACGCATGAGCGCCGCCCAGGTCGAGGAGATGTTTCGCCGCTTCGCCGCCGCCGAGCCGACGCCGACCACTGAACTGGAATACGGCTCGCCGTTCCAGTTGCTGGTTGCCGTCGTGCTTTCGGCCCAGGCCACCGACAAAGGCGTCAACCTGGCAACCCGTCGGCTCTTCCCGAAGGCGCCGACGCCAGAGTCAATGGCCAGCCTCGGCGCCGACGGCATCGCCGAGGAGATTCGCAGCATCGGGCTCTACCGCAAGAAGGCCAGGAACCTGGCTGCACTGTCGCACCAGTTGCTCGAGCGCCACGGCGGCGAGGTGCCGCGCAGCCGCGCTGAACTGGAAGCCCTGCCGGGCGTCGGCCGCAAGACCGCCAACGTCGTGCTGAATACCCTGTACGGCGAACCGACGATCGCCGTCGACACCCATCTGTTCCGACTCGCCAATCGCACCGGGCTGGCGCCGGGCAAGGACGTGCTGGCCGTCGAGCGCGCGCTGGTGCGCCGCATTCCGAAACCCTACCTGCGACACGCCCACCATTGGTTGATCCTGCACGGACGCTACGTTTGCGTCGCGCGCAAGCCCCGCTGCGGGGAATGCCTCGTGCGGGACCTGTGCGGTTGTCGCGACAAGACCGATTGAGGAGGACGATGTTCGATCCCAGCCGTGAGCAGGCCAGACGCTTCTTCATCGACAGCTGGCGCAAGCATGTCGCCGCGCAGGTGCTGACGCCGCAGGAGACCATTGCGGCCAGACTGGTGGAAATGCACCCGGAGTATCACGCGCTGCTCGAAGACGCCGATGCGATCCACCGGGAGTTCTCACCGGAGGACGGGCAGATCAACCCCTTTCTTCATCTCTCGCTGCACCTGGCGATCGAAGAACAACTCTCGATCGACCAGCCGCCCGGCCTGCGGGCGGCATTCGAGAAAGCCGCAGCGCGTCGTGGCGACCGCCACGACGCGCTGCACGACGTGCTCGAATGTCTCGGGGAGAGCCTGTGGCGGGCCCAGCGCAGCGGCACCCCGCCCGACGGCCAATCCTACGTCGATTGCGTCAGGCGGCGCGCCGGCGCATGAACGCCGCGCTCAGCGGCGTGACTTGCGACGCGCGACGCCGAACCCGGCCAGCGCCGTCATCGCCAGCAGCAAGCTGCCGGGCTCGGGAACCGCGTTTGCCTGCACGACCTCTTCCAGGTTCTGGCTGATCGGCGCGCCGGGTTCTTCACCGTTCAAAACCAACAGGGTCGGAGTCGCGCCGGCGCCTCCACCTTCACCCGCCTCCGGCTCTCCACCGCCGGCAGTTTCCTGGCTGCCGCCCGAATCGTCCTTGCCGGATTCGGCCGTGTCGGTGCCCGCATCCGGATTCTCGCCCGACCCGCCGTTACCCTCATCGACCCACTCTGGAGCGCCTGAGCCCGAATCGCCGGTACCGGCTGGATCCTGAGCGCCACCCTGCCCGCCGCCTCCGGTATCGACAACCTGCTTGCCGCCGCCATTGGAAGGCGGGACAACCGGGCGTGTCGGCGAAGCCGGCGTGGAGCCAAGCTGAGCCCCCGGCTCACATTCGCCGGCCGGCTCGCCCTGCGCTTGCGAAAGACCGGCAGCTTCGTTGGCACAGGCCACTGCCTGCGGCACCGGACCGTCGGCCGGCTCACGCAGCAGATCCGGCTCCTCGGCAATCGCCAACAGGGGTTCGCCCGCCGTCGATTCGGAGCCCGGCACGTTGGTGCCGCCCTCTGGCGAAGCGGACGAATAGGGCAAGCCACCGCCGGCAGCGCCGCCGCCACCGCCAACACGTGCGACCTGAATGGGACCCGAGGGCGCGCGCTGACGACCGGCCAGGGTGCCACCCGACGGGCCGGCCATGCCGCTGCCGACGGTGGCTACGGCCATATTGCCGGGCAGCCGCGGTTGCCGGACAGGAACAGACGACTCGTCGTCGCCACTGGTCGGCATCGTGATCAGGCCACCGAAGCCGGATTCGGTCGTGAATTCGCCGGAACTGGTCGGGGCGACCAAGGAGAAATCGGACGCCGTGACGATCGTCTTGCCGGCTTCTTCCTCGGTGATCTTGTCGATCGGGAACGGGATGATGCGTCCTGGCGCACCGCCGGTTTCCAGAGCCGGCGGCTTCTCCGCAGGCCACATCCAGTACAGCACGGCCAGCGGCACGGCCAAGCCGAGCACCGCTGCGGTCCCCACCGCCTTCAAGCGTTTCTTGTTGTCGTCGATCACACCAGCCTCCCAGGCACTTCGTTACATTCGGCCTATAGAGATAAGCCGATTCTTATTTTGAGGCTAGTGTGTTTCGCACATTCCGTCCGGATATTTTTGGGAATTCGTTAAAAATTTGGCGATATCGCCATGTCGAATCGCCCGGCGGTCGTTCACCACGCATGGACGGCAACCGCCGGTCTGCTTCATCGCACCGTATACAGCCCCTTCCGGCTCGAGAAGTAGGCCGCCAGATCAGCCATGTCGGCCTTACTCAGGTTGGCGACCTGGCCCTGCATGATGGGGTTGCCGCGGTTGCCGATCTTGTAGTCCAGCAGGGCGCGCAACAGGTAGTCCTGGTGCTGGCCGGCCAGCTTCGGGAAGTCCGGCGTCGGGCTGTTGCCGTCGGCGCCGTGACAGGCGGCACAGGTCGCCGACTTGGCCTTGCCGGCGGCCACGTCGCCGGCTGCGACCGGAAGCGCCGCCAGCGCCAGGATCATCGGCGCCCACTTGCACAAGCTCTTCATCGCTCTCCTCCTCACTCGCCGCCCGCGGCATAGTAGGCCGCCAGATCTGCCATGTCCTGCTCGCTCAGGCCTTCCGCGATGCCCTGCATCGTCGGGTGGCTGCGCTCGCCGCTCTTGTAGGCCTGCAGTGCCTTGACGATGTAGGCGGCATGCTGGCCACCGAGCTTGGGCACGTGGTAGACCGACGGGAACGTCGTGCGATAGCCCGGAATGCCGTGACAACCGATACACATCGAGCGCTTGTCCAGGGCCGCGTTGGCGTCGCCGTCGGCGGCCGATACGATCCCCGATGCGGCGGCGAGGGCCGTCGCCACGGCGATCGTGGTGATGCGTCTTACCTTCATTTTGTCTCCTGTCGAGGTGCGGTGCGGTGCAACGACGGCACCGATTCTAGCCCGGATTTCCGCACGCGTCGCGAAGCTCGCCGCGGTCACCAAGGCTGCCTCCGTCGTCGGCCGGTTTCACGCCGAACGTATAATCGAATATCCGCCCTCTGCAGGAATGCCAGCCCATGCGCTTCGAAGGTACCGAAGGCTACGTCGCCACGCCCGACCTGATGCTCGCGGTCAACGCCGCGATCCAGCTGCAACGGCCGCTGCTGATCAAGGGGGAGCCGGGAACCGGCAAGACCATGCTCGCCGAGGAAGTCGCAGCCGCGCTCGGGCTGCCCCTGCACCAATGGCACATCAAGTCGACCACCAAGGCTCAGCAGGGCCTGTACGAGTACGACGCTGTCTCCCGCCTGCGCGACTCGCAGCTGGGCGAAGACCGGGTGCGCGACATCGCCAACTACATCATCAAGGGTGTGCTGTGGCGGGCCTTCGAGGCCGACGATCGCAGCGTGATCCTGATCGACGAGGTCGACAAGGCCGACATCGAGTTCCCCAACGACTTGCTGCGCGAACTCGACCGGATGGAGTTCCACTGCTACGAGACGCGAGAGACCGTCGTCGCGCGGCAACGTCCGATCGTCTTCATCACCTCGAACAACGAGAAGGAGTTGCCTGACGCCTTCCTGCGTCGCTGCTTCTTCCACTACATCCGCTTCCCCGACCGGGAAACCATGCAGCGCATCGTCGATGTGCACTTTCCGGGCATCCGCAAGGCGCTCCTGCGCGAAGCCCTCGAAGTGTTCTTCGAGCTGCGCGACATTCCGGGGCTGAAGAAGAAGCCCTCGACCTCGGAACTGCTGGACTGGCTCAAGCTCCTGGTCGCCGAGGACATTCCGCCGGAGGCCCTGCGCTCGCAGGACCAGAAGCTGGTGGTGCCGCCGCTTCACGGCGCACTGCTGAAGAACGAGCAGGATATCCACCTCTTCGAGCGACTGGTGTTCATGGCCCGTCACAACCGCTGATTGCGATGCTCGGCCTGCTCAAGCGATTGTTCGGCGACACGGCACCCGCCAGCGGCGGGAAGGACACGCCCGCGCCCGAGCCGATGGCGGTGCAGCAGGCACCGGCGGCGACCCTGTGCCGCGAGGCCGTGCTCGATGCCGGCCAGACGCTGCTGGGCTACCAGTTCAATCACCTGCCGGCGACGCGCGGCCGCGCCGAACGGCGAGGACGCGCGGTCCGCCACGCCTATGCCGAAGTGCTGGTGCGCAGCCTCGCCGCCTTCGGCCTCGACCGCCGGCTCGGCCGTCGGCTCGCACTGCTCGAACTGCCCGACAGCTTCATCGACCATGCCAGCATCGACGAGCTGGCGTCCGGGCAGTTGATCCTGGTGCTGCGCAGCTTTGCCGACGCGCCCCCGGCCGCCTCCCTGGTCGAGCGTGTCGCCGCGCTCAGGCGGCGAGGGGTACGCATCGGCCTCGTCGGCGACCCGCTGGCCGCGCACCACGAGCCGCTGCTGGCCGAAGCCGACCTGCTGGCCTTCGACGGCGGCGCCGCCAGCCCGGAAGCACTGGCGCGGCGCATTCGCGGGCTGCGGGCCGCCGCGCCGGCCAGCGCCGTGCTGATTCGCGGCATTGCCGGACCCGAGGAATTCGCGCTGGCCGGCACGCTCGGCGCGAGCCTGTTCCAGGGCGGCTTCGTCACCGCCCGCGAACCGTGGGAGAAGCGCAGCCTCGGTCCCGACACCGCGCGCCTCGCCGACCTGCTGTCACGCCTGCGGCGCGACGCCGACACCCGTGAACTGGCCGACGCCCTGAAGCGCGACGGTGCACTGTCGGTGCGCCTGCTGCGCTACGTCAATTCGGCCGCGGTCGGATTGTCCGAACCGGTGCAGACCTTCGAGCACGCGTTGCAGCTACTCGGCCGCGCCCGGCTGGAGCGCTGGCTGACGCTGCTGATGCTGTCGGCCGACGGCCGTTCGCCGAGGGCCTCGGCGGTACTGGAAGGAGCCCTGGTACGGGGCCGGATGATGGAGCTGCTGGGGCACGACGAGCCGGTCGCGACCCGCGACGGCCTGTTCATGACCGGGCTGCTGTCGCTGATCGACGTGATCCTCGAGATGCCGATGGCCGATGCTCTGGCGGCGATCGATCTGCCGGCCGACATCCGTGCGACGCTGCTCGCGGGCGAAGGCCGCGGGGCGCGGCTGCTGGCCCTGGCCGCGGCCTGCGAGCAGGCCGACGGACATGCTCTGGAACTGGTCGCCGAGGCGTCCGGCGTCACCGTCGAAGAGGCCGGCGAATGCCACGCGCTCGCACTCGCGTGGGCGCTCGACGTCGCGGACTGAGGAGGCCTGGCTGCAATGCTGATCGACTTCTTCATGCACTTGCGCGGCGCCGGCCTGCCAGTGTCCACCAAGGAATACCTGACCCTGCTGGAAGGGTTGCAGGCCCGCGTCTGCGGCCATTCGATCGACGACTTCTACGTGTACGCACGGACCTGCCTGATCAAGGACGAGGCCCTCTACGATCGATTCGACCGGGCGTTCGGAAGCTATTTCGAAGGCGTCGCGGCGTTGCCCGGTCTCGACGCCGAGATCCCGGAAGACTGGCTGCGTGCGCTGACCCGCCGCCACCTCACGCCGGAACAGAAGGCCGCCCTCGAAAAGCTCGGCTGGGACCGGCTGATGGAGGAACTGGCGAAGCGTCTGGCCGAACAGAAGAAGCGCCACCAGGGCGGCAGCAAATGGGTCGGTACCGGCGGCACGTCGCCGTTTGGCAACAGCGGCTACCACCCGGAAGGGGTGCGCATCGGCGGCGAATCGGCCGGCAACCGGACCGCGGTCAAGGTGTGGGAGCGGCGCGAATACCGCAATCTCGACGACGGCGTCGAACTGGGCACCCGCAACATCAAGGTGGCGCTGCGCCGGCTTCGCCGCTTTGCACGTTCCGGTGCCGCCGACGAACTGGATCTCGATGGCACCATCGCGGCGACCGCACGCAATGCCGGCTGGCTCGACCTGTTGATGCGGCCGGAACGACACAACGCCATCAAGGTGCTGATGTTCTTCGACGTGGGCGGCTCGATGGAGGATCACGTCAAGGTCTGCGAGGAGCTGTTCTCGGCGAGCCGCAGCGAATTCAAGCACCTCGAATACTTCTATTTCCACAACTGCGTCTATGACTGGGTCTGGCGCGACAGCACCCGCCGCCACACCGAACGAATCCCGACTCTCGACGTGATCCACAAGTATCCGTCTGACTACAAGCTGGTGATGGTCGGAGACGCGACGATGAGCCCGTACGAGATCCTGCACCAGCGCGGCGCGATCGAGTACCTCAACGATGAGCCCGGCGCAGTCTGGCTACGGCGCCTGCTCGACGCCTATCCGGCCGCGGCGTGGCTCAACCCCGAGCCCGAGCGCGCCTGGGAATACCGTCACTCGATCCGGGTGATCGCCGACATATTCGGTGGACGCATGTTTCCGCTGACCCTCGACGGCCTCGGCCGGGCGATTCGCGAACTGTCGAAGAAGGGGCGCTACTGATCGGGGGCTTCCCTGGGGCCGCGGCCTCAGCCGGTGCCTTCCATGAACGACATCGGCTGCATGCCGAAACCGGCATCCATGTCCCGCATTCGATCCACCAGGGCGTCGAGCGCGAACTCCAGCTGACTGCGCGACTGCGGATCCATCGCACGCAAGGCCTCGAGCAGCACGCCGCGCGACGGTGACGGCGCCCGTGCCAGCAGCGCCAGCCCTTCCGGCGTCGGGTAGAGCCGAACGACGCGCTGGTCCGCACTGCCGCGCTCGCGGCGCAACAGATCCAGCGTGGCGAGCTTGTCCACCATGTTCGACGCGGTCGACTGGTGCAAGGCCATGCGCTTGGCGAGTTCGCCGACCCTCAGGCCGGGATCGTCGGCCAACTCCTGCAGCGCCCACAACTGTGCGCCGGTGATGCCGCTCTGCCGCTCGATCCACTGTGAATGGCGCTGCGCCGCACGGATCAGCACGCGAAAGCGAATCAGCAAGGACAAGGGATCCGGCCCGTCGCCGGGTTCGATCGCCGGCTGCGAACTGCTGTATACGGTCATCGCTGCTGCCCTCGGAACAAAGGACCTGGAGCCGGTCCCCAGCTGCCGACAGCCGCCCCCCTCCGGGCCGGATGCCGTCGTGCGACCGCTATTCTACGTCGCCGCATCGACGCTCGGAATCGATTCGCATCGGCAAGGCGCAGTGATTCACGGTTTTTCTGAATACCATTTGTTACCATGCCGTGAATAAGCACAACGCAGCCCAACAGAGACCCCGGCACACGGATGCCCCGCGACGACTCCTCCGAGACCGGCAAGACATCCCGTACGAGTAACTTTCGTCGGCTCCGGCGCGGTGGCCATCGCTTCGCGATGCCTTGGCTTTCGTTGCGCCGCTGGCGTCGGCGCGCGGCCCTGGTCGGCGCCGCGATGCTGGCCGGTCTGGTGGCGATCATCTTTGCGATCACCGCCGAACTGGCGATCAGCGGCCACGAGCGGCTGATGCAAATCTCTCCCTGGCTGACGCTGGTCATCGCGCCAGCCGGCTTCGCGGCAACCGCCTACCTCGCGCGCAAGTACTTTGCCGGCACCCAGGGCAGCGGCATACCCCAGACCATCGCGGCATCGATCACCGATGACGACAAGCTGCGACGTGCTTTGCTGTCTCCGCGCATCCTGGTCGGCAAGATCCTGCTGACCCTCGGCGGCCTGCTGTCGGGCGCGACGATCGGTCGCGAGGGTCCCTCGGTACAGGTCGGCGCCTCGGTCCTCAACACGTTGTCCGGGAAGAAGCGGGGCCGGATCGCGCCGACCCGGGATCTGATCATCGCCGGCGGCGCGGCCGGCGTTGCCGCGGCCTTCAATACGCCGCTGGGCGGGATCATGTTCGCCATCGAGGAACTGTCGCGAAACCGGCCGTTCATGGCCAACAGCATGACGCTGATCGCGGTCATCTTCTCCGGTCTGATGTCGCTCGCGACCCTCGGCACCTATACCTATTTCGGTACCACGCATGCCACCATGAGCTGGCCTTACGCGATGTGGCCGGTAATCGCCTGTGGTGCCGGCGGCGGCATCCTCGGCGGCTTGTTCACGCGATTGCTGATCAAGACCACGCGCAACCTGCCGGGTCGGCTCGGCGCCTTCGCACGTGCCTTCCCGGTGCGCTTCGCGGCACTGTGCGGCCTCGGCACCGCGCTGATCGGCCTCGCCACCGGCGGCCTCAGCTACGGCACCGGCTATGCCGAGATCAAGGGCGCGCTCGAGGGCACCGAGCAGTTGCCGCTCTATTACGCGCTGGCGAAGGCCGGCGCGATCCTGCTCGCCTTCGTCAGCGGCATTCCCGGCGGCCTGTTCGCACCGGCGCTGGCGGTCGGTGCCGGGCTCGGTGCCGACGCCGCGCCGTTCTTTGCCGAAGCCCAGAGTTCGGCGGTGCTGGCCCTCGGCATGGTGGCCTTCCTCGCCGGCGTCACCCAGTCGCCGATTACGGCCTTCGTCATCGTCATGGAAATGACCGCGAACCACAGCCTGCTGCTGCCGCTGATGTGCGCATCCGTGATCTCCAATGCGTTCTCGCGCAGCCTGGCGCCGACGCCGCTCTACGACGCGATGGCATTCACCATCCTGCGCCGCCACAATGCGGCCAAGCGCGGCCAGCTGAACATGGCGGCGCAACGTCGGCAGAAGGAGGAACGGGCAGCCGCCGAGCAGGCTGTGGCCGAACCGGAATTCGCCGCACGACACTCGACCGGCCCCGCCATGCTGAAGCAGCCGGTGGCCGCGACATCGCCTCCGGCGGTGCTCGAGCAGCCTGCCATCCTGCGCCCACTGCGCAGCGATGGTGGCTTCGCCTCGCCGCCGCAGCCCGTGGCGGCCCCCGCCGGGCCGCGGCCGAAGCGCGGCCTGCCCCCGATCGCGGCAATTTTCAAGCGCCGCGACCGCATCGTGCCGGCCCTGAACCGTGCGCCGCGCCCCGTCGAGAATGGCGAAGCCGCGATCGAGCCGGTCGAGGCCGAGGGCGACGACCTGAACCCGCCGTCGGCGGCGGACGCGGCCGAGGCCGTCGCAGACGTCACCGGCTCTGCCCCGGCCGCCTCGCAGGCGCTCCATGCCGAGACCACCGTGGCGCATGCGGCCGCCACCCTCGACCAGGGCGACGACATGCTCGCCAGCGACGAGATCGACGGCGAAGCGGTCGCCGCGGCGACGGGCGCAGCGTCCGAAGCCGAACCCGCGGCCGACACTGCCGCAGCGACCGATCTTGCTCGGAACGACGGTACGGCTCCGATCGACGACGGCGAACCTGCAGCGGCGGATACCGCCGACGACGAGGAGGCAACCGACGAAGCGCCGGCAAAGGGACGCGAGGGGCGACGCTGGTTCGGCCTCTTCGGCAGGCGTCGCCGGGTAGGCAACGCCTGAGCGCGTGGCGGAACTCCGGCCAGCCGTGGCCGTCCATCAGAGCATCCCGATCGACCCGGTTACATCCGAGACGCCGACATGAACCCGTCCCTGCAGATAGACAGCTTCTACGACGAAGCCACCGGCACGGTCAGCTACATCGCCCTCGATCGGGCCGACGGTGCCTGTGCGATCGTCGATCCGGTGCTGGATTTCGATCATCGCTCAGGGCGCACCGCGACCATCGGCGCGGGTCGACTGATCGACCGCGTCGAAGCGTTGGGCGCCCGCGTCGAGTGGATCCTGGAGACCCACGCCCATGCCGATCACCTGTCGGCCGCCCCCTACCTGCGCCGCCGCCTCGGTGGCCGCATTGCCATCGGCGCACGCATCGTCGCCGTCCAGCAGACCTTCGCCGAGCTGTTCAATGCCGGCAGCGGGTTCACCACCGACGGCAGTCAGTTCGACCACCTGTTCGCCGACGGCGAGGCCTTTCGCATCGGTACGCTGCCGTGCCGGGCAATGCATACCCCGGGACACACGCCGGCCTGCATGAGCTACGTCGTCCACCATGACGATACGGCCTCGGCCTTCGTCGGCGACACGCTGTTCATGCCCGATTACGGCACCGCGCGCTGCGACTTTCCCGGCGGTGACGCCCGCACGCTGTACCGATCGATCCGCCGGCTGTTGGCATTGGCTCCCGAGACACGGCTCTACCTGTGCCACGACTACCCGCCCGAAGGCCGCGCCGCGGCATGGACGACGACCGTCGCGGCGCAGCGCCGAGACAACGTCCACGTCCATGACGGCGTCGCCGAGGAGGACTTCGTTGCGATGAGAACCGCCCGCGACGCGACCCTCGACATGCCGACCCTGATGCTGCCTTCGGTGCAGGTGAACATGCGGGCCGGGGAACTGCCGCCGGCAGAGGACAACGGCACCCACTACCTCAAGATTCCGCTGAATCGCCTGTGACCAGAAGAACCCGGGACCGATGTCGCCCGATCCTGCCCTGATTGCCGCCCTGCTGGGTGGCGTGGTCGGTCTCGTGCTCGCACTCTCCGGCGCCGGCGGCGGCATCATCGCGGTGCCGCTGCTGGTCTTCGGCCTGCACCTGCCGATGATCGAGGCTGCGCCGGTGGGCCTGATCGCGGTCGGGCTGGCGGCCATGCTCGGCGCCGGCCTCGGGCTCAGGGACGGCATCGTCCGCTATCGGGCCGCCACCCTGATCGGCAGCATCGGCATGCTGGCGGCGCCGATCGGCGTCTGGCTGGCCGAACACATACCCAACTCACCATTGCTGATCGCCTTCGCCGCAGTGCTCGTCGTCACCGGCCTTCGCAGTTGGCGCCGTGCCCGGCAACCGGCAGGCGAGTCGGCAAGGGTACACCGGCCGCTACCGTGCCATGTCGATCCGACCGCGGGGCGCCTGCACTGGACCGCGCCGTGCGCGCGGGCGCTGGCCGCCGTCGGCCTGCTCTCCGGCACCCTCAGCGGGCTGCTCGGCGTCGGCGGCGGTTTCGTCATCGTGCCGGCGCTGCAGCGCCATACCGACCTCGACAGCCGCAGCATCCTGGCGACCTCGCTGGCCGTGATCGCGCTGGTGTCGATCGGCGGCATCGTCGCCGCAGGCCTGCATGGACGCATCGACTGGCCGACCGCACTGCCGTTCGCCGGCGGCGCCGCGCTGGCCTTGCTGGCCGGCCGTCTGGTCGCCGGGCGGCTCCAGGGCCACCGCCTCGACCAGGCCTTTGCACTGGTGTGCTTCGGTGTGGCACTGCTGATGCTCGGACGCGGCAGCGGGCTGATCGACTATGCCGGATGAACGCTCCGGGCCAGTCACCCGGCACAAACATTCCACTCGATCTTTCTCAAATGATGCTCTTTGATTAGAAGCGAGGGTCCCAGGCAGGGATCTTCGCCGATACGAGCGCTACCCATTCGTCGAATTCGGTTCGCTCGGCGTTGTGTCGAAACAAGAACGAACAAGGGGACCAACATGAGCGTCGGACATGTTGCAACGGCAAGCATTGCTGCACTGCTGGTGGCGGCCTGTGGGACGACCGAGAAATCGCTTCAGGAAACGGGCCAGCGACCCCTGAACGCTGCCCAGCTTGCAGACATGTTCGCTACGGGGGCCTTCGATTTCAGGGGCTCGGAGGGCAACATGTCCACAGTTCACTTCCATGCGGATCACACCGTCGAAGTCGGTTGGCAGGGCGGTGGCGACAGCGGCACCTGGCGCACCACGGACGATGCGGTGTGCACGATCTACAAGGAGATTCGCGGGGGTAAGGAGGGATGTGCGCGGGTCTATCGCACGGGCCCGGATGAATACACGGCGTTTCGCATGGATGGCAGCCTGCGTGGCACCTTCAAGCCTGCGAAGTGAATTTCGAACCATCGCAAGCATCGGGGAGTCCGCGGACTCCCCGATGCTTGCTCAGGACCGATGATCACTCATCGAGGAAAGGTCGGGCCAGCGATGTTCAGGATTCGACGATGATCCTGCTCTCGCCGGAATCGCCGCTCATCGCCAGCATCAGCGCATTGATGCGCTTGACGAAGCTGGCGGGATCCTCGAGGGTGCCGCCCTCGGCGAGCAGGGCCTGGTCGAACAGCACCTGCGCCCAGTCGTCGAAGCGATCGCTCTCGTGGTTGAGCCGACGCACCGCGGGATGCGACGGATTTATCTCGAGAATCGGCTGGCTGGCCGGCGCGTCCTGCCCGGCCGCCTTCAGGATGCGGGCGAGGTTCTGCCCCATGTCGTGTTCGTCGGCGACCAGGCAGGCCGGCGAATCGGTCAGGCGGTGGGTCACCCGGACCTCCTTGACGCGCTCGCCGAGCGTGGCCTTCATCTTCTCGACCAGTTCCTTCATGTCGTCGGCCGCCGCCTCGGCGGCCTTCTTCTCTTCCTGGTCCTCGAGATCGCCCAGATCGAGTCCACCCTTGGCCACCGACTGCAGCGACTTGCCGTCGAATTCGGTCAGGCTGCCGACCACCCATTCGTCGACGCGGTCGGCCAGCAACAGCACCTCGATGCCCTTCTTGCGGAAGATCTCCAGGTGCGGGCTGTTCCGCGCCGCCTTGAAGCTCTCCGCGGTGACGTAGTAGATCTTGTCCTGGCCTTCCTTCATGCGACCGATGTAGTCGGCCAGCGACACGGTCTGCGCCTCGCTGTCGTCGTCGGTCGTCGAGAAACGCAGCAGGCCGGCAATCTTCTCCTTGTTGGCGAAGTCCTCGCCGACCCCTTCCTTCAGGACGCGGCCGAACTCCTTCCAGAACCCGGCGTACTTCTCCTTGTCGTTCTCGGCCAGGTCCTCGAGCATCGACAACACCTTCTTGGTGCAGCCGGCGCGGATCGCGTCGATGTCCTTCGACTCCTGCAGAATTTCGCGCGACACATTGAGCGGCAGGTCGGCCGAATCGACGACGCCGCGCACGAAGCGCAGGTACAGCGGCATCAGCTTCTCGGCGTCGTCCATGATGAACACCCGCTTGACGTAGAGCTTGACGCCATGGCGGGCGTTGCGGTCCCACAGGTCGAACGGCGCATGGGAAGGCACGTACAGCAACTGGGTGTATTCGTGACGGCCCTCGACGCGCGAATGGGTCCATGCCAACGGCTCGTCGTAGTCATGGCCGACATGCTTGTAAAAGGCCTTGTACTCGTCGTCGCTGATCTCGCTCTTGGCGCGTGCCCACAGCGCACTGGCCTGGTTGACGGTCTCGTCCTCGTCGGTCTCGATCTGGGCCTTCTTCTCCTCGTCCCAAGCCTCCTTCTTCATGACGATCGGCTGGACGATGTGGTCCGAGTACTTGCGGACCAGCGAGCGCAGTCGCCAGCCCGACAGCAGGTCGTCCTGATCCTCACGCAGGTGGAGGATGATTTCGGTGCCGCGGCCGGCCTTCTCGGCCGATTCGATGGTGTAGGCACCGGCGGTGTCGCCGCTCATCGTGCATTCCCACTTGACCGCCTCGGTCACCGGGGCACCAGCGCGGCGGGTCAGCACGGTCACCTTGTCGGCGACGATGAAGGACGAATAGAAGCCGACCCCGAACTGACCGATCAGGTGGGCATCCTTCTGCCGATCGCCGGTGAGCGCACCAAAGAACTCGCGGGTGCCCGACTTGGCGATCGTGCCGAGGTTGTTCACGACCTCGTCGCGGCTCATGCCGATGCCGTTGTCCGACACGATCACCGTACGGCTGTCGTTGTCGAAACTGACCCGGATCTGGGCGTCACCGCCACCTTCGAGCAGTTCCGGATTGTCGAGCGACTCGAAGCGCAGCTTGTCGCAGGCGTCGGCCGCGTTGGAGATCAGTTCCCTGAGGAAGATCTCGCGGTTGGAATACAGCGAATGAATCATCAGGTGAAGCAGCTGCTTCACCTCGGCCTGGAAGTTCATGGTCTGGGCCGCACTGCTGCTGGCCCCGGCATTGGCTTCGGTCATCGGCTCGAACTCCGTTCATGGGTTGGTCTCGTGGTGATTGGCCACATGGGTCCACCCTGGAGAATTTCAAGCCCCCCGAACGCGACTCGGGGACGCGGACGGCGCGACCAGCACCGTCAGCGGTATTCGATCGCCAGCACCTCGACCTCGCGCGGGCCGGCCGGGCTGTCGAAGCGCACCAGATCGCCTTCGCGCGACTTCATCAGCGCACGCGCGATCGGCGAGATCCAGCTCACCCGTCCGGCACCCGCGTCCGCCTCGTCGACCCCGACGATCTGGAAACGCTGCTCGTGGTCGCCGTCGGCGTCGCAGATGGTCACGGTCGCGCCGAAGAACACCTGCTCGAGATGGCCCTGCTCCGAAGGGTCGACCACGGTCGCGGTCTCGATGCGCTTGATCAGGAAGCGGATGCGGCGATCGATCTCGCGCAGGCGCTTCTTGCCGTAGATGTAGTCGCCGTTCTCGGAGCGGTCGCCGTTGCCGGCCGCCCACGACACCACCTCGACGATCTTCGGCCGTTCGCGCCGGACCAGTTCGTCGAGTTCGGCGCGCAGCACGTCATAGCCGCGCCGCGTCATGTAGTTGCGGCCGGCCGGGACGGCCGGCTCGGGGGAAGCCTGGCCGTCGTCCTCGTCGTCGGATTCCTTAACGAACGCCTTGTTCAATCGTCGTGCAGGATGCCCTGTCCGGAGAAGCGATCAGTGGTAGATGGCCGGCTGGTGCAGCAGGCCGCCATAGTGTTCGACGAGTATATCGAAAGCATCCTCGTCCGAACCGTTGGCGATCACGCCGTCGAGTTCCTCGCGGAAGCGCTGGGCGGCTGCCGCACGGATCACCATGCCACGGCCGAGGCGCTTGTCGATCACCTCGATGGCATCGTGGCCGGGGTAATCGACAACATAGAGCTGCTGGTCGTTATACACAATCTGCATGGCGAACCTCCTGAAAGTCCGGAAGCGCCCTGGCCTCCGGGGTACATCCCGAAA
>JAGRFY010000170.1 GCA_020445765.1 Rhodocyclaceae bacterium
GGCAGCCACGAAAAACGCCAGGGCCGCCCCGTTTCGGGGGCGGCCCTGGCGTCGAACACCCATTCCCGACGATTTCGTCAGTGCGCGGTGAGGCCGTTCTGGCCGGGCAATTCGTCGCTCTTGCCTTCGGCCGGCATCGCCGCCTCTTCGTCCGACAGCGGTTCGGGTTCGCGCTCGAGTGCCTCGCGGAACACCTGGTCGATCCAGCGTACCGGCACGATCTCGAGAACATCCTTGATGTTGGCCGGAATTTCGGCCAGATCCTTGACGTTCTCTTCCGGAATCAACGCCTTGCGGATACCACCGCGCACTGCCGCCAACAGCTTTTCCTTCAGACCACCGATTGCCAGCACCTCGCCACGCAGCGTGATCTCGCCGGTCATCGCGACGTCGCAACGTACCGGAATACCGGTCAGCACCGAAACCAGCGCGGTACACAAGCCGATGCCGGCGGACGGTCCGTCCTTCGGAATCGCACCCTCCGGCAGATGGATGTGGATATCGCTGTTCTGGTGGAAGTCGCCCTTGATGCCGAGCGTGCGGGCACGCTTGCGTACGACCGACAAGGCGGCCTGGATCGACTCCTGCATGACCTCGCCGAGTTTGCCGGTATGCACCACCTTTCCCTTGCCCGGCAACACCACCGACTCGATCGTCAGCAACTCGCCGCCGACCTCGGTCCATGCCAGCCCGGTGACCTGGCCCACCTGGTTCTCGCGCTCGGCCATGCCGAAGGTGTAGCGCCGCACACCCAGGTACTTCGCCAGCGACTTGGCATTGACCACCACCTTGGTGCTGCGCTTCTTCAGCACCAGGCCCTTGACCACCTTGCGGCAAATCTTCGAAATCTCGCGCTCGAGGCCACGGACGCCGGCTTCCCGGGTGTAGTAGCGGATGGCGTCGCGGAGCGCGTCTTCGGTGACCGAGATCTCGCTTTCCTTGAGCCCGTTGTTCTTCAACTGCTTGGGCAAGAGGTAGCGCACTGCGATATTGACCTTTTCGTCCTCGGTGTAGCCGGACAGCCGGATCACCTCCATGCGGTCGAGCAGGGGCCCGGGAATGTTCAGCGTGTTGGCGGTCGCGACGAACATCACGTCGGAGAGGTCGTACTCGACCTCGACGTAGTGGTCGACGAAGCTCGAGTTCTGCTCCGGGTCGAGCACTTCGAGCAATGCCGAACTCGGATCGCCGCGGAAGTCTGCGCCGAGCTTGTCCACCTCGTCGAGCAGGAACAGCGGGTTGCGCACGGCGACCTTGTTCATGTTCTGCAGGATCTTGCCCGGCATCGAGCCGATGTAGGTACGCCGATGGCCGCGAATCTCGGCCTCGTCACGGACCCCGCCGAGACTCATGCGCACGAACTTGCGGTTGGTCGCGTGAGCGATCGACTGGCCGAGGGAGGTCTTGCCGACGCCCGGCGGTCCGACCAGGCACAGGATCGGGGCCTTGAGCTTGTCGACCCGCTGCTGCACCGCCAGGTATTCGACGATGCGTTCCTTCACCTTGTCGAGGCCGTAGTGGTCGCGATCGAGGATGCGTTCGGCCTCGGCCAGATCCTTGCTGATCCGTGACTTCTTCTTCCACGGCAGCCCGGTCAGAGTCTCGATGTAGTTGCGCACGACGGTGGCCTCGGCCGACATCGGCGACATCAGCCGCAGCTTCTTCATCTCGGACTGGGCCTTGGCGGCGGCCTCCTTGGGCATGCCCGCGGAGCGGATCTTGCGTTCCATCTCCTCGAGGTCGGCACCGTCCTCGCCTTCGCCGAGTTCCTTCTGGATCGCCTTGACCTGCTCGTTCAGGTAGTACTCGCGCTGGCTCTTCTCCATCTGCCGCTTGACGCGGCCGCGGATGCGCTTCTCGACCTGCAGGATGTCGAGTTCGGTCTCGAGCTGACCGAGCAGGCGTTCCAGGCGCTCGGCCGTGTCGAACATCTCCAGCACCGACTGCTTCTGCTCGAGCTTGAGTGGCAGATGCGCGGCGATGGTGTCGGCGAGGCGGCCGGCGTCGTCGATCCCCGACAGCGAGGTCAGGATCTCCGGCGGGATCTTCTTGTTGAGCTTGACGTACTGGTCGAACTGGGCAACGATCGCCCGCCGCATTGCCTCGGTCTCGGTGCGCTCGGCCTCGGGCACGGCGATCGGCGTCGCAGTCGCGCGAAACACCGCGCGTTCGTCGGTGATCTCGTCGATGCGGGCACGCTGCACGCCCTCCACCAACACCTTGATCGTGCCGTCCGGCAGCTTCAGCATCTGCAGGATGTTGGCGATGCAGCCGATCTCGTACATGTCCTCTGCGGTCGGCTCATCCTTGGCAGCGGATTTCTGGGCGACCAGCAGGATGCTCTTGCCGTCTTCCATCGCGGTCTCGAGGGCCTTGATGGATTTCGGCCTGCCGACGAACAGCGGGATCACCATGTGGGGGAACACCACCACGTCCCTGAGGGGGAGGAGCGGCAACTCTACCGGTTGCTGCGTCTTGTCGAACATTTGGGTTCCTTGGTTCGAAAACACTCAGGACCCAGTTTGGGCCCGAGTTCGGGAATACAAGTACCGCGTCCGAACGGACTGCTACTGCTTCGACCCGGCAACCCTGGGCTGATCCGTATACATCAGAATAGGTGCAGATCCGGAGGAGATGGTTCCTTCGTCGATCACCACCTTTTCGACATCGTCCATGCTGGGCAGGTCGTACATGATGTCGAGCAGGGCCGACTCGATGATCGAGCGCAATCCGCGAGCGCCGGTCTTGCGCTGCAACGCCTTGCGGGCGATCGCCTGCAGGGCGCCCGGCCGAATCTCCAGCTCGACGCCTTCCATGCTGACCAGCTTCTGGAACTGCTTGACCAGCGCGTTCTTCGGTTCGACGAGGATCTGGATCAGCGCTTCCTCGTCCAGTTCCTGCAGCGTCGCGACCACCGGCAGGCGCCCGACGAACTCGGGGATCAGACCGAACTTGATCAGATCCTCGGGCTCGACGTTGCGCAGCGTCTCCGACACGCCGCTGTTCGCCTCGATGCTGCGCACCTCGGCGCCGAAGCCGATACCGCCCTTCTCGGTCCGATTGCGGATCACCTTCTCCAGGCCGTCGAAGGCCCCGCCGCAGATGAACAGGATGTTGGTGGTATCGACCTGCACGAAATCCTGATTCGGATGCTTGCGCCCGCCCTGCGGC
>JAGRFY010000171.1:0-875 GCA_020445765.1 Rhodocyclaceae bacterium
GCATGTCGGCGCCGCCGATGGCCATCACCATGTGCACGCCGAACAGCAGCGCGATCACCGTCATCACGATCAGCGGCGTCATGCCGGCCTGGATGTCGTGCGCCTGCAGGAAGACGCGGCCGAACCCGATCACGACCAGCAGCCCGGCCAGGTTCAGCCAGTGCCGCCCCGGCAGCAGCAGCGGCTTGCCGCCGATGCGGCCCGACAGCTTGCCGAAGGCGATCACCGAGCCGGAGAAGGTCACCGCGCCGATCAGGATGCCGACGTAGATCTCGACCTCGTGGATGGTCTTCTCGGCCGCGGTCGGGAACACGGTCGAGGTGTCGACGTAGCTGGCGAATCCGACCAGGCAGGCGGCCAGGCCGACCAGGCTGTGCATCGCCGCGACGAGCTCGGGCATCTGCGTCATCTGCACCTTCTTCGCCGCGAACAGGCCGATGGTCGCGCCGACGACGAGGGCGCCGATGATCCAGGCGTAGCCGGCCGGCGTGACGCGCGGGCCGAGCACGGTGGCCAGCACGGCGATCGTCATGCCGACGATGCCGAACAGGTTGCCGCGGCGCGCGGTCTCGGGGTTCGCGAGGCCGCCCAGGCTGAGGATGAAGAGGATGGTCGCGGCGATGTAGGCGACGGTGGCCAGACCGGATGTCATGTCCGTCTCCTTACTTGCGGAACATCGCCAGCATGCGCCGCGTGACCGCGAAGCCGCCGAACATGTTGATCGCCGTCAGCGTCAGCGCGAACACCGCCAGGCCGAGGATCAGCCCCGACGGCCGGCCGGCGTCGGCGCCGGTCAGCGGCGGCGCGACCTGCACCAGCGCACCGATGGCGATGATCGACGAGATCGCGTTGGTGACGCTCATCAGCGGCGTGTG
>JAGRFY010000171.1:966-1577 GCA_020445765.1 Rhodocyclaceae bacterium
AGGCCGACGACGAGGAACGCGAGCGCGCCCAGGCCGAACACGATGGCCAGCGACCTGGCCGACATCGGCGCACCACTGCCGTGGCCGTGGCCCTTGGGCGCCGGCGGCGGCATCGCGCCGGCCTTGGCCGCCGGCGGCGGCGCCGGCAGCTTCAGCGGCGGTGGCGGCCAGGTGACGGTACCGTCCTTGATGACCGTCAGGCCGCGGATGGCGTCGTCGTCCATGTTGACGTCGACGACGCCGTCCTTGGTCTTGCACAGCTCCTCGGTCAGGCGCAGCAGGTTGTTCGAGTACAGCGTCGAGGCCTGCTTGGCCAGCCGGCTGGCGAGGTCGGTGTAGCCGATGATCGTCACGCCGTGCCTGACCACGGCCTGGCCGGGCTCGGTCAGCTCGCAGTTGCCGCCCTGCTCGGCGGCCATGTCGACGATGACGCTGCCCGGCTTCATGGTCCGGACCATCTCGGCCGTGATCAACTTGGGCGCCGGCTTGCCCGGGATCAGCGCGGTGGTGATGATGATGTCGGCGTCCCTGGCCTGCTGCGCGTACATGTCGCGCTGCGCCTGCTGGAAGCCCTCGCTCATGACCTTGGCGTAGCCGCCGCCGCCCGAGCC
>JAGRFY010000172.1 GCA_020445765.1 Rhodocyclaceae bacterium
GCCAGGCGATGGCGCGTATCGCCTTCTCGGTGAACTCGCCACCGACGACATCGACCACGACGTCCGCACCCTTGCCGTCGGTAGCCGCCTTGGCCGCATCCTTGAGGTCGTTGGCGACGTAATCGATGGTGATGTCGGCCCCCGCCTCGCGGCAGAATTCGAGCCGTTCCTCGCTGCCGGCGGCGGCGATCACCCGCGCCCCGGCCAGCTTGGCGATCTGTATCGCGGCCAGCCCGACGCCGCCGGCCGCACCCAGCACCAGCACGCGCTCGCCCGGTTGCAGGCGGGCCAGGTCGTGCAGCGCGAACCAGGCCGTGCCGTAGGTCGTCAGGCCGGCCGCGGCGGTTTCGAAGCAAACCGGATCGGGCAGATGCCAGCACATCGATGCCTTCGCCCGCGTGTACTCGGCGTAGCCACCGAAGCTGGTGAAGGCCAGCACCCGATCGCCCGGGCGGAAGTCGTCGACGCCGTCGCCGACCGCCTCGACCGTGCCGGCGATCTCGCCGCCCGGTGCGAAGGGCAGCGGCGGTCGGATCTGGTACTTGCCCTGCACGATCAGGGTATCGAAGAAGTTCACCCCGGCCGCGGCGACCCGCACCAGCAACTCGCCGGCTGCGATCTCCGGCACCGGCATCTCGCCCGGGGCGTGGCTTTCCACCGGTCCCAGCGCGCGGCAGACGAAGGCCTTCATCGCGTCACTCCGGACAACGGCGCCTGCAGCGGCGAAGACGGAAAATCGGGCGGGCGGCGTTCCTTCACCGCGGCCAGGCCCTCGCGCATTTCGGGGCTGCCGAAGCCGAGCATCTCGAGCGCCAGCGAACTGTCGAAAGCCGGCCCCGCCATCCGCAGCCAATGATTGAGGCTGTGCTTGGTCCAGCGCAGGGCGGTCTGCGGCCCGGCGGCCAGCCGTGCCGCGAGTTCGCGGCAGGTGGACAGCAGTGCGTCGGGCTCGACCACCTTCGCCACCAGACCGATGCGCTCGGCCTCCTCGCCCGAGATCTCGTCCGACAGCAGCAGGTGAAGTTTGGCCTTGGCCATGCCGCACAGCAGCGGCCAGATGATCGCGGCATGGTCGCCGGCAGCGACGCCGAGCCGGGTATGGCCGTCGATCAGCCGCGCGTTGCGGGCGGCGACCGGAATGTCGGCCATCAGCGCGACCGCGAGGCCGCCGCCGACCGCAGGTCCGTTGATCGCCGAGATCACGATCTTCGAGCAGTCCACCATGTTCATCACCAGTTCGCGGGCCTCGCGCCAGACGCGGGCACGATCCTCGAAATGCTCGGCCATCGCGCCGACCAGCTCCAGCGTGCCGCCGGCCGAAAAGCCCTTCTCCTGGCCGCGGACGATCACCACCGAGATGTCCGGATCGCGATCGATGTCACGCCAGATCGCGGCCAGCTCGCCGTGGCCGCGGGCGTCGGCGGCCGGCAGGCGCCCGTCCTCGCCCATGATCAGTTCGGCAACGCCCGGCGCAGTGCGCTCGATGCGCAGGCTGCGGTATCGGCTGTAGTCCATGCTCAGGCGCCTCCGTCCGCTTGCTCGAGGAAGCGCCCGAAGCGGGCCCGCCACTCGGGCTCGATCGGGATCGCGCGCGGTCCCGAGACATCGGCCCAGACCAGGGTCTGGCGGGCGACGAAGCGCAACTGCGCGCCGTGCCTCGCCTCGATGCGGATGGTCAGCGAACGCTCGCCCATCTTTTCGACCACCAGCGAGAAGCGCAGCGACTCCCCGTGCACGCTGGGCGCGAGGAAGTCGGCCTCGAGGTGGCGCATCGGCACGCCCCGGTGCAGTTCGGCGTGCAGGTCGTAGAAGTCCACGCCGTGGGCCTGGGCGAACCAGTCCTCGACGGTTTCGTTGCACAGCACCAGATACTGCGGGTAGAAGACGATGCCGGCCGGATCGCACTGGTGGAATCGGATCAGCTTGTCGGTCTCGAATTTCATGGCGTACCTTCCATATGCATTGCCGGCACGCCGTCCAGGACGCGCTCGACGAAGTTTGCGATCGCCTCGATCACCGCATCGGGCTGATCCTTGTGCGGCGAGTGACGGCAGTCGGCGAGCTTGACCAGCTCGACGTCCGGCGCCCGGGCGGCGATGCGCTCGATCTGATCCATGGTGCCGTACTCGTCGTCCTCTCCCTGCAGGGCCATCACCGGGCAGGCAATCGAAGGCAGGAATTCCTCGATGTTCCAGGCGCGGAAATCCGGATGCAGCCAGATGTCGTTCCAGCCCCGGAACACCGCCGCCACGTCACGGTGGTGCTTGCCCAGCCGCTCGCGCAGATCGGTCGTCTGCCAGGCCACCTCGGCCGCCTCGATGTTGCGGATCGAAATCGCCTCGACCCGCACGTGCGGGGCCATCAGGATCAGTCCGGACAGCGCCGTCGCGGTACCGCCGGCGCAGATCAGCGAGATCGAGCCGCCGTCGCTGTGGCCGACCAGAAACGGCTTGTCGAGTCCGAGCGCTGTGATCAGTGCCGGCAGCACCGCGAGACCTTCGCGATGCATGTAGTCGGGCTTGCGCGGCAGATCGGCCGGATCCGACCGGCCGTAGCCGGCGCGCGAATAGACCAGCGCCTCGCAGCCGGTGGCGTCGGCGACACGCTGCGGAAAATCGCGCCACATGCGCACCGAGCCCAGCCCCTCGTGCAGGAACACCAGCGTGCGCGCGTCGTCGCGCGGGTGGGCGGACGGCAGGCGCACGAGTTCGAGCTTGCAGCCACCGATGTCGACGAACTTCATTCAGACTCCCAGGTGTTGCGTGATCAGGTCCGGGGCGGCGCGAACGGCTTCGCTGGCGCCGTCGAACACGACCCGCCCCTTGACCAGGATCATCGTGCGGTCGGTGATCGCGCTGACCGCCGCATGGTTCTTGTCCACCACCACCGTGGCGATACCGGAGAGGCGGATTTCGCGGACGATGCGCCAGATCTCGCGGGCGATCAACGGCGCCAGGCCCTCGGTGGCCTCATCGAGGATCAGCAGATCCGGGTTGGTCATCAGCGCGCGACCGATCGTCAGCATCTGCTGCTCGCCGCCGGAGAGCTGGCCGCCGCCGTTGGCGAGGCGCTCGGACAAGCGCGGGAAAGTCTCCATGACCCGCTCGAAGGTCCAGTTGCGCCGACCGTCCACGCCGGCGCGGGCAGCCATCTGCAGGTTTTCCTTCACCGACAGGTCGGGAAAGATGCCGCGCCCTTCCGGCACGTAGGCGATGCCGCGGCGGGCGATGGCGTAGGTCGCGGCCCCGCACATCTCGCTTCCTCGCACCACCACCGAACCCCTGGCCGGTCGCACCAGCCCCATCATGCTGCGGATCAGCGTGGTCTTGCCCATGCCGTTGCGCCCCATCAGCCCCAGCGCCTCGCCCTCGTGCACGCTGAAGTCGACGCCATGCAGGATGTGACTGGCGCCATAGTAAGTATGCAAGCCTCTGGCGGCGAGCAGTTGCTCGCGCGCCGCGACGTCAGACATGGAAGGCCTCCTCGCCGAGATAAGCCTGCTGGACCTCGACATTGGCGCGGATCTGGGCAGGGGAGCCGGAGGCCAGCAACTGGCCATTGACCAGCACCGTGATGGTGTCGGCCACCGCAAAGACCGCATCCATGTCGTGCTCGACCAGCAGGATCGCCCGCGTGCGCCGCAGCCGGTCGAGCAGCGCGACCATCTTCGTCGCCTCCTCCGAGCCCATCCC
>JAGRFY010000173.1 GCA_020445765.1 Rhodocyclaceae bacterium
TCGACAAGGGCGGCAGCGACGACGCCCTGTACACGGTGGGCATGCTGCAGCAGTACCGCAGCTTCCGCGACGTCTATTACACCCACATCCACCAGAACGTGCGCGAATCGTTGGACCACATCCTGGTCTCCCAGGAGTTCTACGACAACTCGCGCAAGCGGCTGTGGGCCTTCAAGGGCATGGACCTCTACAACGACCACCTCAACACCGACGACCACAAGGCCGACGGCACCGGGGACCACGGCATTTGCCGGGCCGTGTTCGAGTATCGGCCGTCGACGGACTGAGCATGGCAGGACACAGGTAGCGCCGCGGCCGCCCGACTGCCAGCCGGTGAAGCGTCGGCCTTCGTTGCCGGCGACGCCGGAAATGGCGCGCAGCGCGTGTTCGAAATGGGCAAATTGGCCGTGTCCGGCAAGCGGCGGAATCGTCCCGCCGGTCCGCGATCGCGACCGCTGGCGCATGCGCGGCGCGGACCTCGGCAGGGCAGCCGGCCGAGGGCTCGCAGGCCGTTTGCGCCGTGGCTGGGTCGGTCTCCCGGCCGAATGCACCATGCGCGCAAAACTCGGCCGCGTCGTGGCCGCGGAGGTCGCGTGCGCTGCGACGCCTCGGCGCGCGCGCCGGCACGCGGCTGGGCGATCGACCACCATTTCGGCGCCTGCCTGGCGGATTCGATCGATGCCATCGGCATCGGTGCTCGAACGCCTCCGAGGCGGCCGCGAATGCCGGCAGCGCGGCCCGCTCCCCCGGCAGCGGGCACGGGCCGCGATCGGCGCGCAACACGATGCAATACTTTGCGACGCTGGCGTCGATTCATCTGGCATTATAATTTGCTGCCGCAATCGATGCGGCGGGCGCGTCGCCGCGCCGGCCCCGATGGAGCGCCGAAGCAATGGCTGGATCCCGCACCTACACGTTGTCGACGCCACTCGGCCCGGATGTCTTGCTGTTCTACCGCATGCGTGCGGTCGAGACCCTGTCGCAGGTGCCGGAGATTCGGCTCGAATGCCTTTCCGAGGTGCGCGCGATCGACATCGACGCGATCCTCGCCAAGTCCGTGACCGTCACGATGCGGCTGCCCGACGAGTCGCCGCGTGAGTTTTCGGGTTACGTGACCCGCTTCGCCCAGGCCGGCATGCACGGCCGATACCATGTCTACCATGCCACCGTGCGCCCGTGGCTGTGGTTTCTGACCCGCACCGCCGATTGCCGTGTATTCCAGCATCGGACCGTGCCCGAGATCGTGCGCGAGGTGTTCGCGGACCACCCCAGTGCCGACTTCGCGGATCGCCTCACCGGGCGCTATCCGCAGCGCAAGTACTGCGTCCAGTACCGGGAATCGGATTACGCCTTCGTCTCGCGCCTGATGGAAGAGGAAGGGATGTACCACTTCTTCGAATACAAGGGCGGCAAGAACACGTTGGTGCTCGCCGATTCGCTCGCGGCGCACAACCCGTACCCCGGCTACGCACAGGTGCCCTTCGTCAGGCCGCGCAGCATCGCCCGTACCGAATACGAGCACATCAGCGACTGGCGAGTCGAGCGCGAGGTGCGCCCGGGCCGGTACGTCTATACCGACTACGATTTCCAGAAGCCGGATGTGCGCCTCGAGGTCAGCGCGCTGATGCAGCGCAAGCACGAACACGCCGACTACGAGGTCTTCGATTTTCCCGGCGAATACTACGACAAGGACATCGGCGAATCGCTGATCAACACCCGGCGCGACGAATCCCACAGTCGCTTCGAGATGATCGAGGCCCGGGCCAACGCGCGTGGTCTGGCCTGCGGCTGCATGTTCACCTTGAGCGATCATCCGCGCGCGGATCAGAACCAGGAGTATCTGGTGACCCGCACCGAATTGACGTGCCGGGCCGAGGGCTACGAATCCGACGAGCCGCTCGGCGCGAGCTACGACTGCCATTTCCATGCGCTGTCCGCCGAACAGCAATTCCGTCCGCAGCGTGTCACGCCGCGTCCGGTCGTCAAGGGCCTGCAGACGGCGGTCGTGACCGGACCGGCAGGCGAGGAGATATTCACTGACGAATGGGGTCGGGTAAAGGTCCAGTTTCACTGGGATCGCTACGGGCTGCGCGACGAGAATTCCTCATGCTGGGTGCGGGTGTCGCACCCCTGGGCGGGCAGGAATTTCGGGATGATGTCGGTGCCGCGGGTCGGCCAGGAGGTGGTGGTCGAATTCATCGAGGGGGATCCCGATCGGCCGCTGATCACCGGCCGCGTGTATAACGCCGGTCAGATGCCGCCATGGGAGCTGCCCGCCAGCAAGACCCAGACCGGCATCCTCAGCCGCTCGAGCCAGGGCGGTGCCTATGACAACGCCAACGCGATCCGCTTCGAGGACAAGCTCGGCGAAGAACAACTGTGGCTCCACGCCGAGAAGGATCAGCTCACCGAGGTCGAGCACGACGAGGACAAGTGGGTCGGCAACGACCGGCGCAAGACCATCGATCGCGACGAGACCACGAACGTACACCGCCATCGCAGCGAAACGGTGGATGGCAACGAGACCATCACGATCCATCAGAACCGAAGCGAGACCGTCGACCAGGACGAGACCATCGTGATCCACCAGAACCGCAGGGAACGGGTGGACCTGAACGAGACGATCTCGATCGGCATCGACCGTTCGGAAGACGTGGGCGCCAACGAAACCGTGAAGATCGGTGCCAACCGTTCGGTGACGATCGGCGCCAACAAGGCCGAGACGGTGGCAATGGCCAAGGCGGAGACCATCGGGCTGGCCAAGGCGCTGAGCATCGGGGCCGGCTACCAGGTCAGCGTCGGCGCCGCGATGAACACGTCGGTGGGCCTGTCTCAGAGTGAGCAGGTCGGTCGCTCCAAGAACTGCAGCATCGGTGAGAGCTATACCGTCGAAGCCGGCGACAGCATCACGCTGAAGGTCGGTTCCAGCCAACTCGTGATGAAGGCCGATGGCACCATCGTGCTCAGCGGCAAGGACATCACGATCAAGGGCAGCGGCAACATCAGGATCGAAGCGGGCGGCACCCTGGTGCACAAGGCCGGCACGATCCATCAGAATTGAGCGCCTCGGTCATGAACCTCGCCAGCGACGACGCAGTTGTCGGCACGTGCCGTCCGCAATCGGCCGTGCCGACCGGCACGCCCGGCACCCGGCTGTTGGCGAACAGTCGCGCCGCGCTCGGCACCCATTATTGCGACGTGCTCGCCTTCGAGTGGCGCCGCCGCCGTCGGCGTGCGGAGTCCGTGGCCTTCCGCTTCGATCACCTGAAAGCCTGGGACGCCCGCCTGGCGTCGTATCTGCGGGCGTTCCGACTGCTTGGTCCCGATGGCCGGCAATCGATCCACGAGCGCCTTGGCGATCCGCTCAGCGAGAGTGAGCTGTTCGCGGTGGCCGTGAGCGCGATCTGCGGTCGCGATCGTATGCTGCTGCGGGCCTGCATCGCGATGGTGCAGGCCATGCCGAATTTTTCGAGCGCGTTCAACGCGGCGCTGGAATGGACCGAATGGGAAGACGTCGAGTTCGCGCTGGCGCTGTGGCCGAGGGAGGATCCGCTGCGGCAGAGCTTCGTCCTGCGCAGCATCGCGGCACACGAGGTCGCGATCGCGCCCGGCTACGCAGCCGATTGCGCGGCCCGGCTGGCGCCGACACCGTACGTGCAGCTTGCCGCGTTGCGCTGCGGCCTGGCACGGGGTGAAGCGGGTTGGGTCGCGAACGCGCCGGCATTGTTCGATGCGACTCACGCCGAGCTGCGGCTGGCGGCGGTCGAGGCCCTGCTGGTGTTCGGCAGCGATCCCGAGCGGCGCGATGCGCTGGCACGCCTGCGCGACCTGGCGCTCGGTCGTGGGCGGGTCGCGATGCTCGCGACCCGCGCGCTGATGCCGCTGCAGTGCGGGCCTGCCCATCAACTGCTCGAAGCGCTCCTCGGCCGACCCGATCGCATCCGTCAGCTGATCGCCGCGATGGGCTGGAGCGGCGATCTGATCCACTTGCCTGCACTGGTCGAATGGCTCGCCGACGCGGCTTTCGCGCGACCGGCTGCAGCCGCGTTGACCGAGCTGACCGGCTCGGTGCCGGCGGCCGACGGCTGGGAAGCGATGTCGCCCGTGGCGGACGACGGGGGCGGCGTCGGCGACGAGGCCATGCCGGACGACGTCGATGAGGGTCTGCCGTGGCCCGATGCCGAGCGTTTCGCGGCCTGGTGGGATGCCCGCGCGGGTGGGTGTCCAGTCGGGCCGCGCTATCTGGGTGGCCAGCCCCGAAGCGCAGCCACCTTGCTCGAGACGCTCGTCGACGGGCGACTGAGCAGCCGGCCGCAGGCCGCATGGCTGGTGCAGCTCAGTGCCCGCGGCCGCCGTCTCGGCCATCTCGCGCCGGCTTTCAGACAACAGGAATTGATCGACGTGATCGAGGAGGCACGAGGCCGTGGGTGACATTGTCGAACGTTTGCTGTTTCCCGTGGATGCCGATTCCGATGAGGCTGGCGAGCGTGATGCGTCGGCTAGGTCGATCGACGGGCCGGCCCTTGAACCTGCCGATGACGAGTTGATCCTGAGTTCCAGGCGCAAGCTGACGCTGCGTTGCGGCAAGGCCAGCATCACCTTGTACCCGAGCGGCAAGATCGTGCTGCGCGGCGAATACATCCTGTCCGATGCCGAGGGTGTGAACCGCATCAATGGCGGTCGCATCGAACTGAACTGAAGCCATGTGGCGCGTCGACAACAAGACTCGATTCGCGGCCGACCGGGCATGGATCCGCGATCGCGACGGTGGCGAAATCTGGGTCGTCTCGGTCAAGGCGACCTACGATATCGCGGCGGACGGGCGCCTTGGCCTGGCCGCCGAGCAGGTGCCGGTGTTCGCTGGCCCGATTCCCGATCCGACGAGTGGCGAGCTCCGCTACGACACCGATCTGGGGTTTGCCAAGTCCGGCACCGACATCGTGCTGCACGGTTGCGCCTACAGTCCGGATGCAAAGCCGGTGCGCGAACTGCCGATCGGCTTTCGGGTCGGTCACTTCGCGCGGGCGGCGATGGTCTTCGGTGATCGAGTCTGGCAAAAAGGCCTCACCGGCCATGTTCCCGGCCGGCCGGCCGAATTCGTGAAGATGCCGCTCACCTATGCGCGGGCGCTGGGCGGCGATCCGGCCGACGATGGCGAATCCACCGGCAACCCGCTCGGTCGGGGCATTCCGGACCCCGGCGACGGGGACTTGCGCATGCCGAACGTCGAGGATTTCGATCAGCGACTGAGCACGCCGGCGATGCGGCCGCCGGTGGCGGCGTTCGGACCGGTGCCTGCCCATTGGATCTGGCGCCGGCGCCACGCGGGCACCTATGACCGGCACTGGTTCGAACGGCGTCGTCCATTGCTGCCCGACGACGTCGACGAGCGCTCGTGGCGCATCGCACCGCCACCCCAGCAACTGGATCGGCACTTGCAGGGTGGCGAGACCGTCGTACTGCGCAACCTGACCCGCCCTGGCTACTGCCCCGACTCACGCCTGAGCTTCGAACTGCCGCGGCTGTCGCTGGGCTTCGAGACGCGCTTCTTCGACGGCTGCGTCGAGCGTTCCCGGGCCCGCATCCATACCGTGATCCTGGAGCCCGAGTGGCCCCGCGTATCGATCGTGCATCACATCAGCCTGCCATGCCATCCGCGGGTCAATCAGCTGGAGCGCACGATCGTCACCGAGAAGCGCCGCCCGTTCGATCCGGCATGTCGGCCCGTCGGCGACCAGAGGCGCCCGTGAGTGTCGCCGTGCTGGCTGCCGGCTGCGTGTTCCCGTCCGGCCCCGGGCTCGGCCTGGCCGATGTCGCGGTCGAGACCGGCTTCTCGCTGCTGCGAAGGCACCCGTTCTTCGTCGACCGAAGTGGCGAGCGCGTCACCGTGAGCTGTTTCGATGACGCCAGCCTCGGCTTCGACGCGACACGATGGCCTGCGCTGGCGGAAGCGGCGCTCGCCGATCTGCTCGGCCAGCTCGGGCCGGCGCGCGTCGCCGCGCTCGATCGGCGGCCCTGGATGCTCTGGGTGGTGCTGCCCGATGCTGCCCGACCGGCAGCGCCCGCGAGACTTTACGAACTGATCGAACCGGTGTTGTCGGAGTGGCCGTATGGCATCGCCGAAGTGCGGCTGCGCTGCGGCGGTCACGCCGCCGCGGTGGTGGCGCTGGACGAGGCTTGCGCGGCGTGTTCGGCAGATCCCGAGCGGCCGGCCCTGGTTCTGGCCATCGACAGCCAGATCGGAACCGAGGCCCTGATGGCGCTCGAAGCCCGTGATCTGCTGCACGGCGCGCGGCATGCCTGCGCCGGCCGCGGTCGAGCCAACCCTTATGGGCGAATCCCGGGCGAGGGGGCGGCCGCGATCCTGATCGGCACGGGCCTTCATGGGCTCGCCTGGTGCGAACTCGCGGGCATTGCGGTTGGCGACGAGCCACGCACCTTCGACCAGCCCGAGCCATGCATCGGCCTCGGACTGAGCCGCTGTGCAAGCGAGGCCATCGCGGCAGCCGGACTCGAGCAGGACGAGGTGCTGACAAGTCTGACCCACGATGCCACCGGCGAGCCCTACCGGGCGGACGAATACGGCTTTGCCGCGATGCGGCTGGCGCCGCGTCTGGCCGAGGGCTATCGTCGGGTGATGCCGCCGATCGCCAGCGGCGACCTCGGCACTGCGAGCGCGCTCACCCATGCCGCCCTGGCCGCTTGGCGCTGTCGCAATGCGGCCGACGGCTCGGCTCATCTGCTGCTGGCGAGCTCCGACGATACGACCCGCGGTGCGATCGTGCTGCGCGCGATGCATGAGGTGGCGCGATGGGACTGAGCGTCGAAGTCAACGGGCTGACCCTGTGCCACAGGGGCAGCGGCGGCGTCGTGGACAACACCTTGCCGGATGTCTGCAAGACGCCGGACAAGGGCATTCCGGTGCCGTACGGCAACCGTGCCTTCTCGAAGGATCTGGCCAACGGCACGACCACGTGTTTTGCCGACGGTGGCAACATGATCGCCAATTACGGGAGCATCTTCGCGCAGTCGATCTTCGACGAAGGCGGCTCGATGGGCGGGATCGTGTCCGGCACCAACAAGGCCGAGGCGGAGTGGATCAGCTTTTCCCCGGACGTCTTCTTCGAAGGCAAGCCCGCGTGCCGGCACACCGACAAGATGTTCATGAACCATCGCAACACCGTCAGCCTGGGCGGGCTGATGCAGGCGCCGCTGGAGGCGTGGCCGGAACTGATGGCGTTGTGCGGGATCGTCTGCAGCTGCGACGCGGTGCCGCTGCCGTCGAGGAGCGGTGCATCGGAACTCCGGCAGGAGTGCGTCGAGAAGGCGGTGATCGCGCTGGACGATGCGGCAGGCGGGCGAAGCCCGATGAAGGCGGAGATCCCCTACAACATGACGACTGAGCCGCCGACGCCGATCGTCAGCCGTGAGTTGCTCGATCAATCCGGCGTCCTTCGCGCGACCCAGTATCTGCCGCGCCGGATGAAGGAAATGGGGCTGAACGCCGCGCGCTTCAACCCCGGTGGTGCGTATGACGTACGGATTCCCGATGTGGTCATCACGCGCACGCCGAACGACCTCAGCGGCCGGTCGCTGACGGCGCCGAACCTGAAGGCCGTCGTCGAGATCAAGTTCGACGAAGCGAGGGATCCGGAACAGATCCTCGACTACCAGGACATCGCCGGTCCGCCCGAGAACCGGGTGGTCGAGCTCTCGCCGCAGGAGTGTCTGTGCGATCTGCCGGACGGCGAACGCGTTCCGGCCCTCGAGCGTGTACGGCAGCCAGCCGTCGAGCCCGAGGATGATCGAGGGCTGCTCGACCGGTTCGGCGATGCGCTGCACGATTCGACCGGTCTGCGACTGACCGGGGCCGCACTGATCGCTGCCCTGGTGATTTCCGAGCTGTCACGCCTGTACCTGCCTCGCAATGCCGTCCCGATTCCCTGATGCGCCACTGGGCGCCGAGCACTGATGAATCCGCTGACCGACCCCGGCTATCTCGAACGGTTCTTTCCGCGCAGCGGCGACGGTGAAGACCAGATCGCCCTCGCTTTCTACTTCGGGTTCTACTTCCCGGACGGCTATCTGGCCGAGACCCGCCGGCGGGTGCTCGACGTCTGCCGGGCCTATTGGCGCCTGTGCGGCGGTGAACTGAAATGGATGACCCGACCGGTCGCGTGCACCTGGCGGTCAGTACCCGATGGCTACGACATCGACGCCTGGGAGCGGGAGCTGGCAGTGGCGTCGTACCGGAAATTCGCGCCTGGATCCGCCGCCGCCGGCACCCGTGCGATCGACGGCGAACACCCTCCGGGCGAGAGCGAAGCGGCGTGGTTGTCGAGCTTCGCGTCGCGCGACTGGATGTGGTCGATGATCTTCCATTCGGGCCGTGGCCGTTCCGAAGCCGGCGCCTACCAGATCCTGGGCCTCGGCAATGCGGTCCAGCGGCGCCGCTACAGCTACCTCTATCTGTTCGTGCCGCCACACTGGTTCGCGGAGCGAGACGAACATCCGCTGATGCGCTACCTCGAATGGAGTGCGATGCTCGGCGCAAGGCACGGCACCGCCGGGCTGGGCATCGTGCCGGCCGAGGACGAAGCGATCCGCGGACGGACTGCCGGGCTGGCGCGCTCGCTGGCCGCGCAATGCCCGGGGCTGGAGATCTGCGATCCGCTCGGCCAGTGGGGCGTCGCCTGGGGCGGCCTGCTGTCTCCCAACTGGCTGTCGATGATCGACGACGATCTGATCGAATCGCTGGGGGGGCCGTCGGCACTGACCGAGCGCATCGCCGGCGCATCGCCTGATGGCGCGGTGCGGCTGCATCGATTCGATGGTGGTGCGGTGTTGTCGGCGGGCGAGCATCCGGCGCTCTACGAGGATCAGACGCCTGGCGTGCCGCCCGAGGCCTACAAAGTGGTCGCCGGCCTGCTGAAGCCGATCCGCAGTACGCGCGCCTGGGGCTTCTGGGGGGCGGCAGACGGCGGCGCCGACTGGCTGGGTCGCTTCGACTCGTAGCCCGGTGGCCGCGAGATCGGCCGCCCTCGGGTTGCCCCGCACGGGACACTGATCGCTGGCTTCGTCCTGGTGGCACCCTGGCCAGTCCGGATGGCGCGGTGGTTCGCGCGTGACCCGGTGGTGGAGAAGGCCGCGGCTACGGATCCGTGGTCACCCGGATGGCATTGGCGTCGCCATCCGAGGACAGTCTCACGCGCTTCAGAAGACGTCGGCCAGTTCCGGATCGGTACCGATCATGCCGTTCAGCTGGATCATTCGCACGATCTCGTCGTCCATTTCTGAGCGGTCGATGTGGCGGTCGTCGTTCCACGCCATGTCGAGGATCAGCCGCGACAGGCGGCGGGAAGAATCGGCAATGGTCTCGCGGCTGGTGATGAAGGACATATTCATGATCGTCTCCCTGTCGGGTTGTCGGGTTGCCGTTGGATCGCAGCGGGTGGTGCGAATCCGTCGGCTTCTGACCATGAGTTGCGCGGGCGGGGTGAGGCGGTTCTGCTGCCTTGCGGGGTGTCGAGAACTAGTTGGCAGTGATATCGGATACGTGATTCGGGGGCATTGCGGCAAACGGGGTGCCGAGATCGCCCATGGCCGGCAAGCGCGACCAGAACCGAGCCCACCGATGCGTGTCGCCGCCGTCAGGATGATCCGGCGTCTCCGAGCGCAGCCAGCGAAGCCAGTACCATCTTGAGGCCGGTCTCGATGTCGCGTGCCGATTGCGGGCTCTGGCGGCCGAGGTTCAGCAGCGCGAGACCGGTCAGCGTGGCCTGCAGGGTCAGCGCCTCGGCTTCAGTGCCGCGATGGCCGAGCAAACGCAGTACGTCGGCGAGGGCATCGCGGAGGTGCGCGACGAGGCGCTCGAGCACCGGACGCAGTGCCGGATCCTGATCGGCGGCGAGGACCAGCGAGGCCAGCATCCGCACCCGGGGGAAGTACATGGCGCCATCGGCCAGGGCACCGGGCATCTCGGCGTGGTGCGTCTGGACGCCGACCAGGGCACGGTCGACCGAATGCTCGGCGAGCGCCAGCAGCAGGTCGGCGCGGGTCGGGAAGTAGTAGGTGAGATGGCTCTGCCGGAGCCCCGCAGCGCGTGCGATGCGCGTCTGGGTGACCGCCGCCAGCCCTTCGTCGTTGAGCAGCGCGGTGCCGGCATCGAGGATGCGGGATCGGGTATTCCTGGTCATCGGCAAGAGGCGGGCGGCAGCGCTCGGGATTCGGGTTGGTGATGCTACCAGTCCTGCCAGTCGTGGCCCGTATCGATGGCGCGTGCATCCGACGGTCGGCCTGTGCCATCAGGCGAACCGCGGGGCAAATCCGCAGCCTGCGGTTTGTCCGCCGACGCCACGGGACCGGCTTCGTGCCGTGGCCGGCGGTCAGTCGCATGGGTCGGCGGCGGGTTCGGGACGACTGGCCAGCAGGATGACCTCGATCTCTTCGGTGATCTCTTCCTGACGGGCGCGATTCGCCCGCCGTGCGAGGGCGTCGAGGCGTTCGTCCACGTTGCGGCGGGCCCGCTCCATGTGGGCCAGGCGCTGTTCGTTCTCGTGCAGCAGCGCTTCCAGCAGCACGCCGGCGAGCGAGACGTCGAGGTACTGGTCGAGCAGGGCGCCGTGCAGGGCGCGTGGTGCCAGTTGCAGATCGATCGGGTAGGCGGACGGCGCCGGCGGCAGCGCCTCGTCGGACACTGGCAGCAGGCGCGTGCGGGTGATGCCGTCGGCGCCGGCGGCATGGACGGTCAAGGCCGGCAGCGGCGCGCCGGATGCGGTCAGCAGCGGCGTCAGGGCGGCTACCAGCGCGGCCTGGACGCCGAGCACCTCGTCGGCGATGCCGGCGCCCTCGAGACGGGCCACCGGTGCCGGCGCCTGCTCGGGCCAGGCCTCGACCAGGCGGCTGCCGACCAGCAACCACCGGGTCGCGGGATCGCGCTCGTGGGCGAGCGCGTCGTCGGCGAGACGACGATTGAGATCGCCGCAGAAGCCGCGTTCCGATCCGATCACGCAGATCGCTTCGCCGGCCGTCGGCGGTTCCGCGAGACTGGCGCCGTGATCGCGCAGGAGATGGCCGTAGGCCTCGCGCACGACCGCGGCGGTCTCGCGCTGGGCGTCGATGAAGGCGGCGATGCGCCGGCTCTCGGCCAGCGCCAGGCTGCGCATCGCGCCGAGCAGCTCGCCGATCTCGCCGAGTCGCTCGATGTGCCCGAGCAGTTCGCGCCGGCGGCTCATGGCTTGGCCGCCAGCCAACGGCGGATCGCGGCGAGCCAGCGCTCGCGCGGGCTGTCCAGCGCCAGTGTGTCCTCGGCCGCGCCTTCGCGCAGGCGGCGCAGCATCGCCTGGAGATCATCGCCTTCGAGTCCGTCGAGCAAGCCCTCGTTGCAGCTGATCATCCATGCCAGCTGGTCTGCCGGCTGATGCGGGTCGAGCCGGTCCTGCGCGAAGATCGCCCGCAGCAATCGACCGCGCGCGATCCGTGCGCGCATGCCGGCGTCGAGCTTTGCGCCGAAGCGGGTGAATACCTCCAGTTCGAGGAACTGCAGAAAGTCGAGCTTCATGCGCCCGGCCTCGTGCTTGATTGCTTCGTGCTGGGCCTTGCCGCCGATTCGCGACACCGAGCGCGAGATGTCGATCGCCGGCAACATGCCGCGGGCGAACAGGGCGGCGTCGAAGTGGATCTGGCCGTCGGTGATCGAAATCAGGTTGGTAGGAATGTAGGCGGCGATTTCCCCCTGCTCGGTCTCGGCGATCGGCAGCGCCGTCATGCTGCCGCCACCACCGGCCGCGGCCAGTCGCGTCGAGCGCTCGAGCAGCCGCGCATGGAGGTAGAAGATGTCGGCCGGATAGGCCTCGCGGCCCGGCGGACGGCGCAACAGCAGCGACAGTTCGCGATAGGCGCGGGCGTGGGTGGTGAGGTCGTCGTAGATCACCAGGGTATCGTGGCCGGCGGCCATCCAGCCTTCGGCGACCGCGCAGCCGGCAAATGGCGCGAGGTAGCGGATGCCTGCGCTGGCGGTGGCCTCGGCGACCACCACGGCGGTGTAGGGGAGCGCATCGTGGCGGCGGAGCATGTCGATGGTGTGCACCACCGACGAGCGCTTCTGGCCGATCAGCACATAGACGCAGCGCACGGTCTGGCCCCGCTGCGCGATCACGGCGTCGAGCGCCAGCGTGCTCTTGCCGGTGCCGTTGTCGCCGATCAGCAACTGGCGCTGGCCGCGGCCGATCGGGATCAGCGTGTCCACGACCTTGTTGCCGGTGTAGAGCGGGCGATCGACGAAATCCCGGGCGACGATCGCGGGCGACGGGCCGTCCACCGGGCGCAGCTGCTCGCACACGATCGGTGCATCGCCGTCGAGCGGCCGGGCGAGGGGATCGACCACCCGCCCGAGCAGCGCGTCGCCGGTCGGCATCGTCAGTTCGTCGCCGGACAGGCGGGCTTCGCAGCCCGCCATCAACGACGGTGTCGAAGTCAGCAGGATCGCGCCGATGCGCCGGGCGGTCAGGTGCACGATCAGTGCTTCGGAGCCGTCGTCGATCTTGACGATGCCGTCCATGCGTGCCGACGGCAGGCCGTCGATCCAGACGATGCCGTCGCCCACCGAACTGACCCGTCCGCGCTCGATCACGCGCAGCTTCGGGCGATAGTCGTCGAGGCGATGCTCAGCCGCCACAGTGCCTCGCCCCTTCGTGGAAGTAGGGCAATTCGTCGGCGACGCTGGCTGCCAGCAGCCATGGCCCGAGTCCGACGCGCAGGCCGGCCAGCAGGGCCGGGTCGGTGTCGTAGTCGGCCGGCAGCGGGCGACCGGCCAGTGCGGCCAGCGCGCCTTCCAGCGTCCGCCTGGCGTCCTCCGCCAGCGGGTGCGCACTGGTGACCGCCAGGCGCGCACCGGGCGCGGCGGCGGCGGCGCGAAGCCCTTCGATCTGCGGCGCCGGCAGGGCAGGCAGGTCTTCGATCAGCAGGTCGAGCAGGCGGCGGTCGAAGTGGGCATCGCCGAGGCGCCCGAGCAGTCGCGCGGCAAAGGCGCTGGCCTGACGGTGGGCGAGTGCATCGGCCTGTCGCTCGCGTTCCGCCGCATCGCGCTCGGCCAGCGCCGCTTGCTTTTCGCGCTCGCTGCGCAACTCGGCGTCCAGGGCGGTGAGGCGGTCGTGCCGTTCCGCTGCGATCTCCTCGGCGAGGCGGGCGAGCCGGTCGGCGTGCGCCGCGTCGGTCTCGGCGAGCCTGGCCTCGTACTGTGTGCGCAGTTCCTCGGCGCGCTGCTCGGCGGCACGGGCGTCGGTCACCGACTGGTCGATGGTGGCCTGGCGGCGGGCGATGGCATCCATCACCGGTCGGTACAGGAAACGTTTGAGCAACCACACCAGGACCAGGAAGTTGACGACCTGCAAGCCGAAGGTGGTCCAGTCGAGTTCCATGGCGTGGGCCTCAGCGCACCAGGTATTCGAGCAGGGGGTTGCGGAACAGCACGATCAGCACCACCACCAGGACGTAGATCGCCAGCGACTCGATCATCGCCAGGCCGATGAACAGCAGGCGCGAAATCGACTTCTCCGCCTCGGGCTGCCGTGCGATCGCCTCCAGCGCCTGGCTGATCGCCTTCCCCATCGCCAGGGCCGGGAAGAACA
>JAGRFY010000007.1 GCA_020445765.1 Rhodocyclaceae bacterium
CGCAAGATCACCAAGGCCATGGAGATGGTGGCCGCATCCAAAATGCGCAAGGCGCAGGACCGGATGCGGTCTGCCCGCCCCTATGCCGAGAAGATCCGCCGTCTCGCCGCCAACCTGGCAGCTGCCAACCTGACCGACTACCGGCATCCGTTCCTGACGCCGCGCGAGGGTGAGCCCAAGCGCATCGGCGTGATCCTGGTGACCACCGACAAGGGTCTGTGCGGCGGCCTCAACACCAACGTCCAGCGTATCGTGGTGAACGCCATGCAGGACTGGGAGGCCAAGGGCGCCAGCGAGATCTGCGCCACTGCGATCGGCAACAAGGGTCTCGGCTTCATGCAGCGCATGGGTGCCAATGTGATCTCTCAGGCAGTCCACCTGGGTGATACGCCGCACCTCGAGAAGCTGATCGGACCGGTCAAGGTGATGCTCGACAAGTTCCAGGCAGGGGAAATCGACGCCGTGCATATCGCCTTTACCCGCTTCATCAACACGATGAAGCAGGAGCCGGTGCTGGAGCAGCTGCTGCCGCTGTCGGGCGAACGCCTGGGTACGCCGGAGAGCTCGTGGGACTATCTCTACGAGCCCGAGCCTCAGGTGGTTGTCGACGAGATGCTGGTTCGCTACGTCGAGGCGCTGGTCTATCAGGCGGTGGCCGAGAACATGGCCTCCGAGCAAAGCGCCCGGATGGTGGCCATGAAGGCTGCCTCCGACAACGCCAAGAACGTCATCGGCGAACTGCAACTGGTCTACAACAAGACCCGCCAGGCCGCGATCACGAAGGAGTTGTCGGAGATCGTCGGCGGCGCCGCCGCGGTGTAACGGATTAATGAATTGAGGAAATGACGATGAGTCAAGGAACTATCGTTCAATGTGTCGGCGCCGTGGTGGACATCCAGTTCCCGCGCGAGTCGATGCCGAAGGTGTATGACGCCCTGAAGCTCGACCAGGCCGACAAGTCGTTCGCCGAGCCTGGTCTGACCTTCGAGGTGCAGCAGCAGCTGGGCGACGGCGTGGTGCGCACGATTGCGCTGGGTTCCAGCGACGGCCTGCGCCGCGGCATGTCGGTGTCCAACACTGGCGCACCGATTTCGGTGCCGGTCGGTCACGGCACCCTGGGCCGCATCATGGACGTGCTCGGTCGCCCGATCGACGAGGCCGGCCCGATCGATACCGACGAGAAGCGCGCCATCCACCAGGCGGCTCCGAAGTTCGACGAGCTGTCGCCGTCGGTCGATCTGCTCGAGACCGGCATCAAGGTGATCGATCTGGTCTGCCCGTTCGCCAAGGGCGGCAAGGTCGGCCTGTTCGGTGGCGCCGGCGTCGGCAAGACCGTCAACATGATGGAACTGATCAACAACATCGCGAAGCAGCACTCGGGTCTGTCGGTGTTTGCCGGCGTGGGTGAGCGTACCCGTGAGGGCAACGACTTCTACCACGAGATGAAGGACTCCAACGTTCTCGACAAGGTGTCGATGGTGTTCGGTCAGATGAACGAGCCGCCGGGCAACCGTCTGCGCGTCGCACTGACCGGCCTGACCATGGCCGAGCGTTTCCGCGACGAAGGCCGAGACATCCTGTTCTTCGTCGACAACATCTACCGTTACACGCTGGCCGGTACCGAGGTGTCCGCGCTGCTGGGCCGGATGCCGTCCGCGGTGGGCTACCAGCCGACCCTGGCCGAGGAGATGGGCCGCCTGCAGGAGCGGATCACCTCCACCAAGGTGGGCTCGATTACGTCGATCCAGGCCGTGTATGTGCCTGCCGACGACTTGACCGACCCGTCGCCGGCCACCACCTTCCTTCACCTCGACTCCACCGTCGTGTTGTCGCGTGACATCGCCGCGCTGGGTATCTATCCGGCCGTCGATCCGCTCGATTCGACCTCGCGCCAGCTCGATCCGCTGGTCGTCGGCGAGGAGCACTACAACGTTGCCCGTGCGGTCCAGCAGACCCTGCAGAAGTACAAGGAACTGCGGGACATCATCGCGATTCTGGGCATGGACGAGCTCTCGCCGGACGACAAGCTGGCGGTTGCGCGGGCCCGCAAGATGCAGCGCTTCCTGTCCCAGCCGTTCCACGTGGCCGAGGTGTTCACCGGCTCGCCGGGCAAGTACGTCACGCTCAAGGATACGATCAAGGGCTTCAAGATGATCGTCGATGGCGAGTGTGATCACCTGCCCGAGCAGGCCTTCTACATGGTCGGTGGCATCGAAGAAGCGATGGAAAAGGCCAAGACCCTCCAGTAATGGATGGTGCGGCCGGTGGCGCTCCCGCGCCACCGGCCATCACGACCGGAGGAAAGAAACATGGCAATGACGGTACACGTCGACGTGGTGAGTGCGGAAGAACAGGTCTTTTCGGGCCTGGCCGAGTTCGTCGCCCTGCCCGGCGAGGTGGGCGAACTGGGTATCCTGCCGGGTCACATGCCGCTGATCACCCGGATCAAGCCCGGTGCGGTCCGCCTCAAGCTGCCCAACCAGGCGGAAGAGGAGTTGATCTTCGTCGCTGGCGGACTGCTCGAAGTGCAGCCTGGACTGGTCACGGTCCTGGCCGACACAGCGATCCGCGGCAAGGATCTGGACGAGGCCAAGGCGGCCGACGCCAAGCGGCTGGCGGAAGAGGCGATGCAGAACAAGAGTTCCGAACTCGACTATGCCCGCGCCCAGGCCGAACTGGCCGAGGCAGTGGCGCAACTGGCCGCCATCCAGCGCCTGCGCAAACGCAAACATTGAGAGCGGTCTCGCGGGCACGACGTCGGCCCGCTTGAACCGAAGAGGCGATCCCCCGGGGTCGCCTCTTTTTCGTCCCCGTCAGGCCCGGCTGCGTTCCAGCCGCTCGACGCGCTTTTCGACGCGTGCAAGGGCGTCGCGGATCAGTCTCAGGCTGCGGTTTCGCTCCGCCATCCGGCTTGCCGCCAACAGGAGCGTCGTGTCCTCGGCGACGAATTCCCGAAGATTCGCCTCGGCCGCCCCTAGCGCACGCCGTCCGGCTTGCAGGGTCGCCATAGCGGAGCGGTGGAGGCGATGCGCGGCGATGTCACCGACGACGTTCGCGAGGTCCCCCTCGACGTCCCAGCGCAGATTCCGAAAGACGAAGCCCAGCGTATCGGCCAGTTCGACCTCACCCTCGATGCGCGCCGCGCGCATCAGGCCGTCGACGCCATCTGCAAGGGCAACGGGGGTCGGTGCCGGCATCTCGATCACCACCTGGGGCGCATCCTCGCTCAGGCACTGGGCCAGCAGGCCGTCGGCGGCGATCGACAGATCGAGTCGCACGCCGCCCGCGACGACGCGGGCGCGATTGCCGGCGTGGCGCGCCAGCCGGGCGCGTGCCCACGGCGCGTCGTCAAGCAGATGGTTCAACAACGCGATCGCGGCGCCGGCCAGCATCGTCTTGTCAGCCCTGCTGGATACCAGCGATCCGCCAGCCGTCGTTGCCGACCGCCGGTTTCGACAGGTGCCAGATTTCGCTGAAGGCGGCGGGCGCTGCATCCCGCTCTTCGCGCAAAGTGCCCGTGAATCGAACGCTGACGATATAGCTGCCACCCTGTTCGCTAACGTCGAGCACTTCGGCGTCGAGGTCGATGACGTCGGTCTGCTGGGGCTGCTCGCCCCGTTCGCGCAATTGCATCGCGATCTCGGCAAACACCTCCGGCGTCGTGAACTCACGGATGTCCTCGACATTGCCGGAGTCGGAAGCCGCCTGCAGACGAATGAAATTCAGCTTGGCCTGTCGTTCGAAGCCGGCCGTGTCGAAGTCGTCGTGCCCCTCCTGGACGGACCTTGCCGCGGCGGCAGGGGCCGATCCCGGCGGGGGCCCACCATGCATGCTGCGCTGGCTGGTGCCGGATCCGGCGCCGGCGTAGCCGAGCCCGCCCTGGCCGCTCGCGCCCTGGGCCCTGGCCCTGAAGAAGCGAAACAGCGCGAAGGCCGCGGCGACCAGCAGGGCCAGCATCACGATCGATGCGAATTCCTCGCCCAGACCAAGGTGCGACAGCAGCGCGGCGATGCCGAGACCGGCCGCCAGGCCGGCGAGCGGCCCGAGCCACGAACGCTTCTGGGGCGTCTGGCCCGCGGCTGTCGTGGTCTTGCCGGCGGTAGCGGGCGAGGTCGTCGGCGCGGTCGGTTTCTTGAAGATGCCCGAGTCGCGCTGCATGCCGAAGGAGCGACCGCCGCCGAAGCGACGTGCCTCCGCGTCGGGCACGTTCATTGCAAAGCTGACGAAGACGGTAAACAGGGCCACCAGAAATCTTTTCATCGAGAACTCGATCCTCTGTCGGTCGGGGGGAGGGCGTGTCAGACGCGGTAGCCGCGGTGCAGCGCGACCACGCCGCCTGCAAGGTTGAAGTATTCGACGCGTGACAGGCCGCAGCGTTCCATCATCTGCTTCAGCGTTTCCTGGTCCGGGTGCATGCGGATCGATTCGGCGAGATAGCGATAGCTGTCCGCATCGCGCGCGACGCGCTGCCCGAGCCACGGCAGGACCTTGAACGAATAGAAGTCGTAGGCCGGCGTCAGTGGCTTCCAGACCTTCGAGAACTCCAGCACCAGCAGGCGCCCGCCGGGCCGCAGCACGCGGCGCATCTCTTCGAGCGCCCGATCCTTGTGGGTCATGTTGCGCAGGCCGAAGGCCACGCTGACACAGTCGAACCAGGCGTCCGGGAAGGGAAGGTGTTCGGCGTCGCACTGAGCCACCGGCAGCGGGTGGCCGTGGTCGGTGACACGGTCGCGACCGCGACTCAGCATGGCGCGATTGATGTCGGTGAGCCAGACCTGGCCGGTGCTGCCTACCTTGCGTGCGAAGGCAAGCGAAAGATCGGCCGTACCACCCGCGACATCAAGCACGCGCTCGCCTTCGCGAACCCCGGAGATCTGCACCGCGAATGCCTTCCAGAGGCGATGCAGCCCGAGCGACATCAGGTCGTTCATGACGTCGTAACTGTCGGCGACCGAACTGAACACGCCGGCGACGCGGCGCGCCTTCTGACCCTCGGCGACCGTCTCGAAGCCGAAATCCGTCTGCTTCTCGGTCATGTCAGCGGTGTCCTCCGCAAGCGCCACCCCGCGGCTCGGGGGCCGGGTTGGCGTCGGCGTCGCGACTGGCGCCGGCCGCTTCGAGGCGTGCCAGGTACGCCTGCCACAGTTCGTCGTGACGCTGACCGAGCATGTAGAGATAGTCCCAGGAGTACAGGCCGCTGTCGTGACCATCGCTGAACACCGGCTTGATCGCGTAGTTGCCGACGGCTTCGACCTGGGCGATATGGACATCGCGCTTGCCGACCTGCAGCACTTCCTGGCCGGGCCCGTGGCCGCGCACCTCGGCGGACGGGGAGTGCACCCGGAGGAACTCGTAGGGCAACTCGAAGTGGGCGCCATCGTCGAAGCTGAGTTCCATCACCCGCGATCCCTGGTGAAGCTTGATTTCGGTCGGCGTCGGGGTGTTCTGGTCGAGACCGGCCATCGCGCTCTCCTGTGACACATAGCCGCCCATGATAACCGAAGTGCCCGCGACGCCTGGCGGCAACCGGGTGCCGCGCGGGCTCGCAGCGGATGGCTGGTCCGGCGTGTCATCAAATCGTCAACTTCCTGCAATAGACTGCCGGACAACACAGGAGAGCGTCTTGTCCGCCACCATTTTGATCGTCGAGGACGAACCCGCCATTCAGGAGCTGTTGAGTGCCACGCTGAGCCGCGCCGGCCATCATGTCATTCGTGCCGACGACGGCGAGCACGCGCTGCGGCTGCTCAACGAAGCGCTGCCCGATCTGGTGCTGCTCGACTGGATGTTGCCGGGCAAGCCGGGTATCGAGATCGCCCGGTGTCTGCGGGCGGAGGAGCGCACGCGGGCCATTCCGATCATCATGCTGACGGCCCGCGGCGAGGAGCAGGACAAGGTCAGCGGCCTCGAAGTCGGCGCCGACGACTACATCACCAAGCCGTTCAGTCCGCGGGAGCTGATTGCGCGCATCAAGGCGGTATTGCGTCGCCGGGCGCCGCAGGCGACCGACGATCCGGTCGAACTGGCCGGTCTGCGGCTCGATCCGGTGACCCACCGGGTGACCACCGAGGATCGTACATTGAACCTGGGGCCGACCGAATTCCGGCTGTTACGCTATCTGATGCACAACCCGGAACGGGTCCATTCCAGGGCTCAGCTGCTCGACCGGGTGTGGGGAGATCATGTCTTCGTCGAGGAGCGTACCGTCGATGTCCACATCCGGCGCCTGCGCAGTGCGCTGGAGGCGAGCGGACACGATCGCCTGATTCAGACCGTGCGCGGCGCGGGCTACCGGCTGTCGGTCCATACCGGGTCAGAACGCGGCGTGGGATAATCCTGCGGTCGAGAGTTCTCCCGAGCCCATGCTTCGACCGACCCGCCAGATCCGCCTCCGAGCCGCGGCGGAGATTGCGCTCTGGCTGTTGCCGGGTGCCCTGATCGCATTGCTCGGCGATCCCCTGTGGGGTGTGCTGGCGATGCTCGCCGGCGCGCTCTACCAGCTCTACCGCCATATCGTTGCGATCGATTCGCTGGTGGCCTGGGCGCGCTCACCGCTCGGGACGCCGGTGCCGATCGCCAGCGGTGTCTGGGATCTGATCTTCTCCGAGATCAATCGCCGCTCGCGCCTGATGAAGGAGCAACGCGAGCGTCTGTCGCTCGCCCTCGACCGCTTCGTCGAGGCCGGTCGAGCGATGCCCGACGGGGTCATCTACATGGGGCCCGGCAACGTCATCGACTGGGCGAATCCGCGTGCCGAGGAACATTTCGGCATCGTCGCGTCGCGCGATGCAGGTGCGGCGCTGACCAACCTGGTGCGCGACCCGGCGTTTGTCGCCTATCTCGAGGCCGGCGAATTCACCGAGCCATTGATCATGAGCCCGCTGCGTCAGCAGGGCCTGACCCTGATGGTGCAACTGGTGCCCTATGCCGAGTCCCGCTGCATGCTGCTGTCGCGCGATATCTCGCATCTCGAGCGCCTCGAAACGATGCGACGCGACTTCGTCGCCAACGTCTCCCACGAATTGCGTACGCCGCTGACCGTGGTGCTCGGCTTCATCGAGACCCTGGCCGACGATGACGGCCTGTCCGCCGACGATCGCCGACACTACCTCGGGCTCGCGCGTGAGCAGGCCGAACGCATGCACCGCCTGATCCTCGATCTGCTGGTGCTGTCGGCGCTCGAGACCGGCGCGCCGTCGCCGACCGAGGACCAAGTCGACATGCCCGAACTGCTCGATCGCGTGCTGACCGAGGGCAACGCCCTGTCGGCCGGGCGCCACCGGCTGACGCTGGAGATCGAAGGCCCGCATTGGTTGCGCGGATCGGCCAAGGAGTTGCACAGCGCCTTTGCCAACCTGGTCAGCAACGCGGTTCGCTACAGTGAACCGAACGGCCACATCCGACTGCGCTGGCGAGCCGTGGATGGCGGTGCAGAGTTTTCGGTGCAGGATCAGGGCGAAGGCATCGACGCCCGCCACATTCCGCGCCTGACCGAGCGCTTCTATCGGATCGATCGCGGCCGTTCCAGGGAATCCGGCGGTACCGGTCTCGGCCTGGCGATCGTCAAGCATGTGTTGGGTCGCCATCAGGGACGGCTCGAAATCGAAAGCGCTCCCGGCCTCGGATCCACCTTTCGCGCGATCCTGCCGGCGCGCCGGGTACTCAATTCGGCGTCTGACGAAGCGGCTTGACGACCACCTGATCGAAATTCGATCCGTCGCTCATCATCGCTGCGAGCCGGACCTGCGTCGCGCGATCGCCGTGAAGTTCGATGATCCGCTCGGGCTGGTACCAGCCACCCGGCAGCACCACCGATGCATCGGCCTTCAACGCCGGCACCGCCGGCAGCAGGAAGCAGGCCTGATAAGGGTCGTGAGCGCTCGAGCGGGTGTTCAGGGTGCGTGCGGCGGCCACCGACGGCACGCCCGGCAAGACGCTGACCCCCGCCTCCAGTGTGCCGTCCTCGCGATACATCAGCCAGCTGATCCGCGCCAGCAGCACGGCTTCGCCGTCAGGCGGCCGGATACCGACCAGCTGATGATGGTCGAGGCGCAGGCCGGTTGGTCGGCAACGCAGCCGGAAGCCTCCGACCGACTGGTCGAGCACCTCCCAATTGGTGCCGGCGAGACCGAGGCGGCCGGCCTCTTCACGGATCTTCTGAACGCTCATCGGAACCTCGGGGGCGCGCTCGCCGAAGGTCAGCACGTTCATGTCGGTGGTGACGTTGGATATCGTGCGCGACGACGGCGGCGTGAAGCGACGGCCCTCGATGTGGAAGGCGATGGCGTTCCAGTCGGCGATCAGTTCGAGGCTGCCGCGGGCACCGCGGCGCGAAAACTTGCGACCCGCCGAGGCCAGGCCCCATGGCCGGTAGAGCAGCACCAGCAGGCGCCCGCCGGCGAGTGCGGGGCAGTCTTCGCCGAGGCCGAGCGAGGCCGGTGAGACGCCCTGCTTGAGTTGCGACACCACTGCCTGGATATGGCTCGCCAGCCGCGTGCCATCGAAGTGACGAAGGCTGTCACTGGTCTTGAGCACGCCGATCGGACGGACGCCGTGATCGGCACCGAGATCGACACCGTAGCGCAACGGGACCTCATTGCCGCCTTCGCTGCGACGCTTCAATGCGCAGTAGGGTGCGAAACGCTGGGCCCAGCGAATGATCCAGTTGAGTTCGCGCTGGGTGCGGCCGAAGGGGTTGGCGAGGTCGGTCAGCAGGATCGAGACGAAGCACTCGGTACTGCTCTGCGCCCGCCACACCTCGTTCAGTGGATCGCCGACGCGGGAGCGGGCGACCTCGTGGCGCTCGGCGGCGGCGAAGGCACCGTGCAGATCGGTCCAGGCGCCGGCCGGCAGCGCCCTGCGCGCGCGGAAATACTCGAGGATGACCTGTCCCAGGGAATAGAGCTGACGCTGAAACAGCAGCGGCATGTTCTCGGCGAGGCTGCCATTGACGGTGTCGGCGAGGATGATCCGCGTGTAGGAACGGGCGAGCTCGCGCCACAGCGTGACGACGCTCTCCATGATCGCATTCTCACGGCTCTGCGGCGGCAGCGGATGCGCGGCATAGCGCCGGCTGAGTTCGGTCTGGGCGTCGACGATCAGCGGGCGGGCGGTCTCGAGCACCTCGAGGTGCTGGTTCGGTGCCGGAGGATAGGTACGCAGCGTGGTGACGATCCGCGTCAATTCGGCGTGGGTTTCGTCAACATTGGTCTGTCGTAGCCGGCCGAGCAATTCGAGGCAGGCTGCAGGGTTGCGGTAATCCATCGGCTGACCCGTCGTCCCTAGTTAGCGAAGCGGGCGCTCAGCGCCCCGCAATCCTGCCTGCCGCCTTCAGCAGGGCATCGGCCAGCGCTTCGTCGCTCTGGCGGGCACCGGGCGGCAGTCGCGATTCCCGTTGCGGCGTACCCCACACCGGTTGTGGGAAATGGCGGTCGCTGCGGAAGCGGGCAATTACGTGCCAATGCAGATGCGGCACCATGTTGCCGAAACTGGCCAGGTTGATCTTGTCCGGCCGGATGCACTCGCGCAGCGCTTCCTCGCTGGCCATGACCATCTCCATCATGTGTTGGCGCTCGCGCGGGCTGAGATCGGACATCTCGCCAACGTGATGCGTCCAGATCACGCGCAGGTATCCCGGATAGTCCTCGTCGTCCACGCGTATGACGCGAAGATGGGCATCCTGCCACAAAATGCGTTCGTCGTCGGGCTTGCAAAGCGGGCAGTAGTGCGTGGTGGTCAGCATCTGGTCTTATCCCTCCCCCGGAATCGCCGCCGGCCGGCGATCAACGCGAAGCCTCGCCCGTCGCGGTGCTCAAGCGCGCAAGGATCCGCTTCATGCGGCGCGCATTGACACCGAAATCGTAGTAGCCGCTGCAGGCGCCGCAGCGATATTCGATACTACCGTCACCGCGCCTGAGGAACACGGCTTCGTCGACGAATTTGAAGAGGCGGGAACGAAAGCTTGCAATCAGTACCTGCTCGCCACGCAGTTCGAGGCGACTGCGCGGCTCGGCGAGTGCGGCGCGCGCCACCTCGGCCAGTGAGGGCGCCTGGCCGCCGACGGCTGCGAGCGTACCGCTGACGCAGTTGGGCCGGTCCGGGCACGCCGGCAGCGCCACCGCATCGGTACCGATGCGCCAGCCGGCGCATGAGCGGTACTCGTCAGCCATCGCGATCGCGCCCGCCAGTGCCACTGCGATGCCGACCAGCCACCTCGCCTGCTCCGATCGCAAGCGTGCGACCTACTGCTGGCCGATGCCGGGAATGTTCTTCAGCATTTCCGGTAGATTGATGTTGCCGACCCCGGGCAACTGCATTTGCGCGGAACCCGGCTTCTGGCCGGCCGGGCAAGGCCCGGTCCAGCGCGCGTCGATCTGCATGCGGGCTTCCTGCATGCCGTGCTGAGGCGGATCGAATCGAGTCACCACCTCGCCCTGATAGTGGGACTCGTACTGACCGGTGAATTCGCCGCGGGTGCTGGCCGTGCCGCCGTTGACCTTGCAGGTGGTCTCGATCGTCGTCCGTTCGCCGGCTCGGGTGATGCGGGGTGTTTCGCAGTCGCCCTGCTGCCGGGTCGCCTGGGACAGCAGGTCGGCGTCGGTCTTTTCGTCGATGCACTGGCTCATTGTCATCTGTTGGCCGCCCAGCACCGACATTGCGGTCTTGATCTCCCACAGGCCGGGCTTGCGCTTCGGCAGATCGGTGGCCAGTGCGAGGCTCGGCGCCAGCAGCAACGAAAACAGCGAAACTGTCGCCCAGGTCGAACGTTGCGGCATCTCGGGATCTCCCACGTGTGCGAATTCGGCCATGCTATCAGCAGCCGCTACCGCCGGTCGCGCGGTGTGTTTCAGTTCGTCAGCTTGCGTCGCAGCAACTCATTCACCTGGGTCGGATTGGCCTTGCCGCGGCTGGCTTTCATGACCTGTCCGACCAAAGCGTTGAGGGCCTTTTCCTTGCCGGCGCGAAACTCGTCGACCGATTTCTGGTTGGCGGCGAGCACTTCGTCCACCAATGCTTCGATCGCGCCGCTGTCGGTGACCTGCTTCAGGCCCTGTGCTTCGATGATCGCGTCGGCGCTGTCGCCGTTGCCGCTCCACAGCGCGTCGAAAACCTTCTTGCCGATGTTGTTGGAGATCGTGTTGTCGGCGATCCGGCTGACCAGACCCGCCAGCTGCGCCGGCGACAGCGGCGCGTCGGCGACATCGATCTCGGCCTTGTTCAGCCGCGCCGAAAATTCGCCCATGATCCAGTTGGCGCAAGGCTTGGCGAGCGCCATGCCGGCGGCCTCGACGGTCTCGAGATAGTAGCGGGCGAGTTCGCGCGACGAGGTCAGCGTGACGGCATCGTAGGCGCTCAGGCCGTGACTCTGCTGCAGGCGCGAGGCCAGCGCCGACGGCAGTTCGGGCATCGACGCGCGGACCTGGTCGACCCAGTCCGCACCGATCGCCAGCGGCAGCAGGTCCGGGTCGGGGAAATAGCGGTAGTCGTGAGCGTCTTCCTTGCTGCGCATCATCCGGGTCTCGCCGCTGTCCGGATCGAACAGCACGGTGGCCTGGTGCACGCGGCCGCCGTCCTCGAGCAGTTCGATCTGCCACTGGACCTCGTAGTCGATCGCCTGCTGCAGGAAACGGAAGGAGTTGAGGTTCTTGATCTCGCGCCGCGTGCCGAAGGTCGCATCGCCACGCCGTCGCACCGACACGTTGGCGTCGCAGCGGAACGAGCCCTCCTGCATGTTGCCGTCGCAGATGTCGATCCAGCGGACCAGGGTATGGAGGGTCTTGGCATAGGCCACGGCCTCGGCCGACGAGCGCATGTCGGGTTCCGACACGATTTCGAGCAGCGGCGTGCCGGCGCGGTTGAGATCGATGCCGCTCATGCCGTGGAAATCTTCGTGCAGGCTCTTGCCGGCGTCTTCCTCCAGGTGGGCACGGGTCAGCCGCACCGACTTGTCGTAGGCATCGTCACCGTCTCCGACGCGAATCGAGACTTCGCCGCCGGCGACCACCGGCAGTTCGTACTGGCTGATCTGGTAGCCCTTCGGCAGGTCCGGATAGAAGTAGTTCTTGCGCGCGAAGACGCTCTTCGGCGCGATCGCCGCGCCGGTGGCGAGGCCGAACCGGATCGCCCGCTCGACCGCACCGCGGTTCAGCACCGGCAGCACTCCCGGCAGCGCGATATCCACCGCGCTGGCCTGCGCATTCGGCTCGGCGCCGAATGCGGTCGATGCCCCCGAAAAGATCTTCGACGCGGTGGTGAGCTGGGCATGGATCTCCAGCCCGATCACCACTTCCCAGTCTGCTTGGCTCATCCTCGTGTCCGATTTCCGATCAATCGCATTTGCCGGTCGGCTTGTCCATCAGGATCGGCCACAGGTAGTCGGCGGCATTGCCGCTGCAGTGGCGATTGCAGTCGGCGAAGGCGACCGTGAATTTCCGACCCTGTTCCCACATCCTGATCTTGCAGCCCTTGGCCGACGCAAGTTCGACGTGTGGTGCGGAGCGCACCTGCTTGAAGTCGCCGTCCTCGAATCGGCAACGGCCACGGCGCGGAATGTTCACGTTGGCGTGAAAGTGACGCACTCGCGACTCGGCGACGTCGAGTTTGGCGTCGCCGTTGTAGCCGGTGATGTTCTTGAAGCGGCACTCGTTGGCCAAGTTCAGACGCTTGACCTTGGGTTTCTCGACCTTCGGCGGCGGCGGCGGCGGCGGCGCCGGTTTCTCGGTCGGCGGTGGCGGGGGCGGGGGCGGCGGCGTCGCGCAGGACGCCGCCAGGGCGATCAGGCCGACGGTCAGCAGGCGCTGGAATACGGTTCGCTTCATGGGAATTCCCCTCGTCCTCACTCGCCCGCGGGTCGGGCCAGATGCCAATCGGTGGCCTGCTGAAAGCGGTGGGCGGCATTCAGCAGCCGCGCTTCTGCAAAATAGTTGCCGATCAATTGCAGGCCGACCGGCAGTCCGCCTTGACCGAAGCCGGCCGGCAGCGACAGGGCGGGCAGGCCGGCCAGGTTGATCGCGACGGTATAGATGTCCCCGAGATACATCTGCACCGGATCGTCGCACTTGGCGCCGAGCGCGTAGGCGGTGGTCGGCGCGGTCGGGCCGGCGATGACGTCGCACTGCCCGAAGGCCCGCCGGAAATCGTCGGCGATCAGCCGTCGCAGCTTTTGCGCCTGCAGATAGTAGGCGTCGTAGTAGCCGTGGGAGAGCACGTAGGTGCCGACCAGAATGCGTCGCTTGACTTCGGCGCCGAAGCCCTCTGCCCGGCTCCTGCAGTACATCTCGGCCAGATCCGCGTACTCGGCGGCGCGGTGACCGTAGCGCACGCCGTCGAAGCGAGACAGGTTGGAGCTGGCCTCGGCTGGCGCGATCACGTAGTAGGCCGGAATGGCCAGGCGCGAGTTGGGCAGGTCGATGTCGACGGTGATGGCACCGAGGCTGCGGTAGGTGTCGAGCGCGGCTTCGACCGCAGCGCGCACGTCGGCGTCCATGCCCTCGCCGAAGTATTCTCGCGGCAGGCCGATCTTGAGGCCCTCGATCGACCCGTCGAGATCGCGGCCGAAGTCCTCGGCCGGCCGCGCCAGGCTGGTGGAGTCCCGCGGGTCGAAGCCGGCCATGGCCGACAGCACCGGCGCGCAATCCGCTGCACTGCGAGCGAGCACGCCGCCCTGGTCGAGCGACGAGGCGTAGGCGATCATGCCGTAGCGAGACACCACGCCGTAGGTCGGCTTGATGCCGGTGACGCCGCAGAACGAGGCGGGCTGTCGAACCGAGCCGCCGGTATCGGTGCCGGTGGCAACCGGAATCAAGCCATCCGCGACCGCGGCAGCGGAGCCGCCGGAGGATCCGCCCGGAACACGCGAGGTGTCCCACGGATTGCGCGCGGCGCCAAAATGCGAATTTTCGTTCGACGAACCCATCGCGAATTCGTCCATGTTGGTCTTGCCGACCAGCACCGTGCCGGCCTTCTTCAGTTGCGAGACGACATGGGCGTCGTACGGGCTGACGAAGTTCGCCAGCATCTTCGACGCGCAGGTGGTGGGCATGCCTTCGGTGCAGAAGACGTCCTTGTGCGCCAGTGGAATACCGGTCAGCGGACCTGCCTCGCCGGCCGCGATGCGCGCATCGGCGGCGGCTGCCGCTGCCAGCGCGCCATCCGCGTCGACATGCACGAAGGCGTTGATGCGCGGGTTCCCGGCGGCGATGCGGTCGAGCACGGAACGAGTCAGTTCGACGCTGGAGATCCGCCTGTCGGCAAGCGCCGATGCAAGCTCCTGAAGGCTGGCGTTCAGCATGATTCGGTGGGATCGAAAAGGAAGGATTGCCCGGAGGAAAGGCTACTCGATAACCCGCGGCACCAGATACAGACCGGCTTCGGTGGCCGGTGCCACCCGCTGAAAGGCGTCGCGCTGGTCGGTTTCGGTGACGACGTCATCGCGCAGGCGCTGGTAAAGCTCCTGAGGATGCGACATCGGCTCGACACCGCTGGTGTCGACCGCCTGCATCTGCTCGACCAGGTCGAAAATGCCGTTGAGCTTGGCCAGCGCGTCTTCGGCCTCGCCCGGCCCGAGTTCGATGCGTGCCAGACGGGCAACGTGTTTGACCTGATCGATATCGAGCGACATGGCTTTGCAAACTTGCGGAGGGTGCAGGGGATTGTAGGTTATCATATTCGTTTATCTCGCCCCGTTCCTTCCCCGGAATAACGGAAAAGCTCCTTCATGATCGGTTTCCTGCGCTCCTACTTCTCGAACGACCTGGCGATCGACCTCGGTACTGCGAATACGCTGATCTACGTTCGGTCGAAGGGCATCGTGCTCGACGAGCCGTCGGTGGTGGCGATCCGAACCGAGGGCGGACCCAACGCGAAGAAGACCATCCAGGCGGTCGGCTATGCCGCCAAGCAGATGCTCGGCAAGACACCAGGCAACATCACCGCAATCCGGCCGATGAAGGACGGCGTGATCGCCGATTTCGTCGTCACCGAGCAGATGATCAAGCAGTTCATCAAGAAGGTGCATGACACCCGGTTGTTCTCGCCCAGTCCGCGCATCATCATCTGCGTGCCCTGTGGCTCGACCCAGGTCGAACGCCGTGCGATCCGCGATGCCGCGCTGGCGGCGGGCGCGAGCCACGTGTATCTGATTGAGGAGCCGATGGCCGCGGCGATCGGCGCTGGCCTGCCGGTGGCCGACGCGACCGGCTCGATGGTCGTCGACATCGGCGGCGGCACCACCGAGGTCGGCGTCATCTCCCTCGGCGGCATGGTCTATTCGGGGTCGGTGCGGGTCGGCGGCGACAAGTTCGACGAGGCCATCGTCAATTACATCCGCCGCAACTACGGCATGCTGATCGGCGATACCACCGCCGAGAACATCAAGACGGAGATCGGCTCGGCCTTCCCGGGCTCGGAAGTGAAGGAGATCGAAGTCAAGGGCCGCAACCTGGCCGAGGGCATACCGCGCAGCTTCACGATCTCGTCCAACGAGATCCTCGAGGCGCTGGCCGAGCCGCTCAACCAGATCGTCTCGGCGGTCAAGATCGCGCTCGAACAGACCCCGCCGGAGCTGGGCGCCGACATCGCCGAGCGCGGCATGGTGCTGACTGGTGGTGGCGCGCTGCTGCGCGATCTCGACCGTCTGCTGATGGAAGAGACCGGCCTGCCGGTGATCGTCGCCGAGGATCCGCTGACCTGCGTCGCGCGAGGCTCGGGCATGGCACTCGAAAAGATGGACAAGCTGGGTTCCATCTTCACGTCCGAGTAACCGATGGTCCACAGCTGCGCGGCCGCGGGCGTCACCGGGCGGCCGCGTCTTCGTTGACGCTGCATGTCGCTGATCGGACACAACACCCCTCCAATCTTCAAGCGCGGCCCGGCGCCTACGGTGCGGCTGATGCTCTACGTGTCGGCGGCGCTGGTGCTGCTGGTCACCGACCTCAAGTTCCGCTATCTCGAGTTCATGCGGCAGACCGTCGCGGTGGTCCTGTACCCGGTCGAGCGGGCGGCCGCCACGCCGGCGGATCTGGTGCTCAATGCCGCCACCTATTTCGCGACGCTGGCCAAGGTGCAACAGGAGAACGCGCTGCTGCGGCGCCAGCAACTGCGCATGTCCGAGCAACTGATGCGCCATGAGCAACTGGCGCGGGAGAACAGCCGCCTGCGCACCCTGCTCGGCATGCGCGAGGAACTGCCGGCGCGCTCGGTGGCCGCCGACGTGCTCTACGCCGCCCACGACCCGTTCTCGCGCAAGGTGATCCTCGATCGCGGCTCGACCCACGGCATCGCCAAGGGCGACGCCGTCGTCGACGAGCGCGGCGTGATCGGGCAGGTCACGCGGGTGCATCCGATCCAGGCCGAGGTCACGCTGCTCACCGACAAGGAGCAGGCGATTCCGATCGCAGTCCAGCGCAACGGACTACGCGGCGTGGTGTTCGGCGCCGGCGCCGGTCAGCTCGAATTGCGCTACCTGCCGGCGACTGCCGACGTCGAGCCCGGCGACACCCTGGTGACGTCGGGACTCGACGGCCTCTATCTGCCGGGACTGCCGGTGGCCAAGGTGCTGCGGGTCGATCGCGATACCCAGGCCTTCGCCCGCATCTTCTGCGCGCCGGTGGGCGGGGTCGAGCAAAGTACGCAGGTGCTGGTGATGGGCCGACTGAACCTGCCCTTGCCGCCAATGGGCGGTGGCAACGACGCCGTCGTCGCCAAGGCCGGCGGAGGCTCCTGATGCAGCCGACCAATCGCAGTCAGCGCATCCTGCAGCCGGTCAAGCTCTGGTACCTGTACCTGTCGCTGTTGATCGCCTTCGCCCTGACCCTGATCCCGACCGGTCACTTGCCCGGCGTTCCCGATTGGCTGGCCCTGGTGCTCGCCTTCTGGAGCGTACGCGAACCGCTGCGGGTGAGCCTGGGCACCGGCTTCGTCTTCGGACTGCTGGTCGACGTCGGGCATGGTGCCGCGCTCGGCCAGCACGCGCTCGCATACGTGCTGCTGACCTACGGCGCGAATGCCCTGTCACGGCGCGTATTGTGGTTTTCGCCACTCGAGCAGGCCTTGCACATCCTGCCGCTGTTGCTGTTGGTCCATGTGGTGATGGTGGTGGTGCGCATGCTCTCCGGTGCCGACTTTCCGGGCTGGTGGTATTTCACCGGCAGCTTCACTGCCGCGCTGCTGTGGGTGCCGATGCATTTCGTGCTGCTGTTCCCCCAGTTCCGTCCGGTCGAGCGCGACGACAACCGCCCGATCTGAGCGCAGCGCCGATTCACCGATCCAATGAGCTTCGACGACCCGGAACAGGAACTCCAGCATTTCCGCAGCCGCCTGCTGGTGGCCGGGGGCTTCATGCTGGTGTGCTTCGCGTTGCTGGTGGCACGATTCGGCTGGCTGCAGATCAATCGCTTCGACTACTACCATACCCGCGCCGAGGACAACCGGATCGCGCTGGTGCCGATCTCGCCGAACCGTGGCCTGATCGTCGATCGCGACGGCGAAGTGCTGGCGCGCAATTACGCCGCCTACACGCTGGAGATCGCACCGACCCATTTCCGCCAGGCCGACGCCTTGTTCGACCAACTGGCCTCGGTGGTCGAGATCACGCCACGCGATCGCCGACGCTTCAGCAAGATCCTCGACGAAAGCCGCAACTTCGACAGCGTGCCGATCCGCATCCGACTGACCGACGAGGAGGTCGCGCGCTTCGTTGCCCGTCGCTTCGAGTTCGAGGGGGTCGAGGTCAAGGCGAGACTGTTCCGCGACTATCCGAACGGCAGCCTGGCTTCCCACGTCATCGGCTACATCGGTCGCATCAACGAGCGCGACCTCGAGCGCATCGACGCCCGGGACGAGACCGCCAACTACCGGGGCACCGAGCATATCGGAAAGGTCGGTCTCGAACAGAGCTACGAGGACGAACTGCACGGGGTCACCGGTTTCGAGGAGGTCGAGGTGGATGCCGGCGGACGTGCGGTGCGCCAGTTGCGTCGCACCCCGCCGACCTCCGGCAACAATCTGGTGCTGACCCTCGACCGCGGTCTGCAACGGGTGGCCGAGAATGCGTTCAACGGGCGACGCGGTGCACTGGTGGCGATCGAGCCGGCCACCGGCGGCGTGCTGGCCCTGGTGTCGTCGCCGACCTTCAATCCGAACCTGTTCGTCGATGGCATCTCGACCCAGGACTGGAACGCGCTCAACACTTCGCCCGACCATCCCTTGTTGAACCGCGCACTCGCCAGCGCCAATCCGCCGGGGTCGACCTTCAAGCCGTTCATGGCGCTGGCGGCCCTGACCACCGGCAAGCGCACGCCCGAGCAGGCGATCTCGGACCCCGGCTACTTCGACTTCGGGGGTCACCGCTTCCGCGATGACAAGGTCGGCGGGCATGGCGTGGTCGACATGTACAAGTCGATCGCGTTTTCGTGCAATACCTACTATTACCGGCTGGCGGCGGATCTGGGCATCGAGCAGATCGCCGGCTTCATGGACGGCTTCGGCCTCGGCAGCCGCACCGGCGTCGACCTCGAGGGCGAATCCAGTGGCGTGTTGCCTTCGCCGGAGTGGAAACGCACCCGCTTCCGGCGAGTCGAGCAGCAGAAATGGTTTGCCGGCGAAACCATCTCGGTCGGCATCGGCCAGGGCTACAACGCCTATACGCCGATTCAGCTCGCCAGCGCCGTGGCGACGCTGGCTGCCGATGGCGTGCGCTTCAGGCCCCATCTGGTGCGCTACGTCGAGGACGTGCGTACCGGCGCGCGTCGGGTGATCGAACCGGAACCCTTGACCCGACTGCCGCTGGCTCGCGAGCACGTCGATTTCATCAAGCGCGCGATGGAGGGCGTCAACCTCGAAGGTACCGGCCGGCGTGCATTCAAGGGTGCCGGCTACCGGGTCGCGGGCAAGACCGGTACCGCCCAGGTGTTCTCGCTGCGAGGGGCCACCTACCGCGAGAAGCAGATTCGCGAACGCCTGCGCGACCACTCCCTCTACGTGGCCTTCGCACCGGTCGACAAGCCGGCGATCGCACTTGCGGTCCTGGTCGAGAACGGCGGCTTCGGATCCCAGGCCGCCGCGCCGATCGCCCGCCAGGTGCTCGACTACTATCTGCTCGGGATCGAGCCCGACGAGCCGGCGCTGCCCGATGAAGAGGCGAGCGACGAGTTCGAGCCGACGCCGGCCGCCGGAGCGGCGCAATGACCGGGCGCCGCTTCGATTTGCGCCGCGCCCTGGTCGGGCTGCTCGAGCCGCTCGATCCGATCCTGCTGGTACTGCTGTGCCTGTTGCTCGGCTACTCGTTTACGCTGATGGCCAGTGCCTCGCCGGCGCGGATGGAATCGCAGATGATCAACTCGGCGGTGGCGGTGGTGGTCATGTGGGTCACGGCGCGACTGCCGATCCAGCGCATCCTCGCACTGGCGCTGCCGGTGTATCTGATCGGGGTGCTGCTGCTGGTGGCGGTCGCAGTGTTCGGCGAAACATCCAAGGGTGCCCAGCGCTGGCTCAACATCGGCGTCGCGCGGATTCAGCCCTCGGAGATCATGAAGATCGCCGTGCCGCTGATGCTGGCCTGGTATTTCCACCATCGCGAAGGGGCGGTCAACGCCCGTGACTTCGTCGCAGCCGGCATCCTGCTGGTGATCCCGGTCGGGCTGATCGTGCGCCAGCCCGATCTCGGCACCGCGCTGCTGGTCGCCGCGGCCGGCTTCTTCGTGCTGTTCTTCGCCGGTCTGTCGTGGAAGCTGATTGCGCCGGTGGCGGTGGCCGGCATCGTCGGCATCGGCACGATCGTCGGCTTCGGCGATCGCATCTGTCAGCCCGAGGTGGACTGGGTGGTGCTGCACGGCTATCAGAAGAACCGCGTCTGCACGCTCTTGGATCCGACCTCCGATCCGCTCGGCAAGGGTTTCCACATCATCCAGTCCACGATCGCGATCGGATCGGGCGGCCTCGCCGGCAAGGGCTGGCGCGACGGCACCCAGACCCACCTCGCCTTCATTCCCGAACGCCATACCGACTTCATCTTCGCCGTGCTGGGCGAGGAATTCGGCTTCGTCGGTGCGTGCCTGCTGGTGTTCATGTACATTGCCCTGATCACCCGCGGATTCGTCATCGCGATGGCTGCCCCGGCACTGTCGTCGCGTCTGCTGGCCGGCGCGGTGACGATGATCTTCTTCACCTACGCCTTCGTGAACATGGGGATGGTCAGCGGCATCCTGCCGGTGGTGGGCGTGCCCCTGCCCTTCATCAGCTATGGCGGTACGGCGCTGGTGACGCTGTGCCTCGGGCTCGGCATCCTGATGAGTGTCCAGCGTGCCCGATTGACGACCCAGAAGACATGAGGAATGCGCCCATGATCCTGCAATCCGGCCGGTCGACAGGTCTCGTCTTCGTCGTCGTCTGCGGGCTGCTGGCAGGCTGTGGCTCGACACCGATGGCCCCGTCGGGCGATGGCCGCGTGGCCGACGACCGGCCCGGCGGCTACTATCAGGACGACGGCCCTCACGCCAATCCGCCGACCGACCTCGATCTCATTCCGGATGCCCTGCCGCGTGACGAGCCGCTGCACCGCTATGCCAACCGACCGTACCGGGTACTGGGCCAGAGCTACACTCCGGCGACCCGGGTGGCGCCCTTCAGTCAGCGTGGCAAGGCCAGCTGGTATGGCCGCAAGTTCCACGGCAAGCGCACCGCGAGCGGGGAAGTCTACGACATGTACAAGATGACCGCCGCCCATCCGACCTTGCCGATTCCGAGCTACGTGCGGGTGCGCAACCTCGAGAACGACCGCAGTGTGATCGTTCGCGTCAACGACCGCGGGCCGTTCCTGCGCGGGCGCGTGATCGATCTCTCCTATACCGCGGCCCGCCGCCTCGGCTACCTCGAACAGGGCAGCGCCAGCGTCGAGGTCACGGCGATCGTGCCCGGCGAAGAGGTCGAATTGAGCAGTGGCGCGGCGGTTCGGCCGCTGCGTCGCGCCGGAAGCGACGCGACCGCGGCCGACGTCGCTGCGGTGGCTGCGCCCCAGGCGCCGCAGATCGCACCGATCGACGCGCTGGCGATGCCCGAGTCGACCGACGCGTCGGCCGCGACGGCGGCAGCGGATGCCTCGCCGCAGATGCAGGCACCGCCACCGGCCTTGCCGCAATCCCCGGTCGAGAAAGTCCCGGCCGCCGCGGGGCTCCGCCATTATCTGCAGCTCGGTGCCTTTGCCAGCCGCGAGAACGCTGAGGATTTCCGCAGCATGGCCGCCAGCGAAATCGGCGAACCGCTGGCGCGCCTGGAAATCGTGCCGCAGGGGCTGCGCTTTCGACTCCATCTGGGCCCCTATGATACGGTTGAGGAAGCGCGCGATCGTGCCGAAGCAGTCGCCGCGGCGCTCAAGCTCAAGCCCTTCATCGTCGCCCGCTGAGCCCCACGTCCGGTGCCCTCGCCGCAACTCCGATCCAATCCGTACCAAGTGATATCCAGCCCATGCGTCTCGTCACCTTCCTGATCCTGTTCCTGTCCGCCCAGCTCGCATTCGGCCAGGCTGCCCCGTCGCCGCAGGTCGCGGCCAATACCTGGTTGCTGCTCGACTTCGTGACCGGCCAAGCGCTGCTCGACCACGATGCCGGGCGCCGCATCGAGCCGGCCTCGCTGACCAAGCTGATGACTGCCTACCTGACCTTCGCCGCGCTCAAGGAGGGGCGGATCACACCGGAACAGCAGGTGCCGGTGTCGGAGAAGGCGTGGAAGATGATCGGCTCGCGGATGTTCATCGAGCCGCGCAAGCCGGTCACCGTCGACCAGCTGGTGCAGGGCATGATCGTGCAGTCGGGCAACGATGCCTGCGTCGCGCTGGCGGAGCTGATCGCCGGCTCGGAAGAAGGCTTCGCCCAACTGATGAACCGCGAGGCCGAGCGCCTCGGCATGAGGGACACCCACTTCATGAACAGCACCGGGCTGCCACATCCGGAGCACCTGACCACGGCCCGCGACCTCGGCATCCTGTCCGCCGCCATCATCCGCGATTTCCCCGAGTACTACCCGACCTATTCGCAGAAGGAATTCAGCTACAACGACATCAAGCAGCCCAATCGCAACCGGCTGCTGTGGGTCGATCCGACCGTCGACGGCATCAAGACCGGCCACACCGAAAGCGCAGGCTATTGCCTGATCGCATCGGCGAAGCGTGGCGAACGACGCCTGATCTCGGTGGTCACCGGTGCCGCCAGCGAGGCCAGTCGTGCCGAGGAATCCCTCAAGCTGCTCAACCACGGTTTCCTGTTCTTCGATACCGTTCGCCTCTACGAAGCCGGCAAGCCGGTATCGTCGCTGCCGGTCTGGAAGGGGGAATCGGACGCTCTGGATGCCGGCTTCCTGAACGACTTCATGCTGTCGGTGCCGAAGGACCAGGTGGCCAACCTGCAGTTCGACCTGGCCAGCATGCAGCCGGTGACCGCTCCGGTCGCAAAGGGACAACAGGTCGCGACCCTGCGTATCTCGCTCGACGGCCAGCCGATCGGCGAATACCCGGTGCTTGCGCTGCACGACGTCCCCGAGGCCGGTCTGCTTGGCCGCACCTGGGACGCCTTGCGGCTCTGGATCAAGAGCCTGTAAGGTGCCGACGGGCGGGGTCGCCCGGCCGCGCGTGCAAGCCGCGGAGCCCCCCCGTCACGGGCCGGCCTACGGCAGGCCCGACGGTTGCCGGAGACGAACTCGGTGAGTGCGATCTGCTACCTCGATGGCGAATACCTGCCCTTGGATCAGGCGCGGGTGTCGCCGATGGACCGGGGCTTCCTGTTCGCCGATGGCGGCTACGAAGTGATCCCGGTCTACTCGCGTCAGCCGTTCCGGCTCGAGCAGCATCTGGCACGGCTCGACAATACCCTGTCCGGCCTCGAGATCGCCAACCCCCATGGTGACGCGCGCTGGCGCGAACTGATCGGCGAGACCATCGTGCGCAACGTCTGGCACGACCAGTCGGTCTATGTCCAGGTTACCCGCGGCTGCGAGGGTCGCCGCAACCACGCCTTCCCGCATGGGCTGGCGCCGACCGTGTTCATCACCAGCGAAGCGCTGGTGACCGTGCCGACGGCACAGCGCGAGGCCGGCGTCAGCGCGATCACCGCAGCCGATTTCCGCTGGCTGCGCTGCGATCTCAAGACCATCGCGCTGCTGGCCAACTGCCTGCTGCGCAACCAGGCGCTGAAGGCCGGCTGCGTCGAGGCGATCCTGCTGCGCGACGGCTTCCTGACCGAAGGTTCGGCCTCGAACATCTTCGTCGTCCGCGACGGCATCATGCTGGCGCCGCCGAAGAGCCATCTGATGCTGCCCGGCATCACCTACGATGTCGTACTGGAGCTGGCTGCTGCCAACGGCTTGCGCCACCGGGTGCGGGAGATTCTCGAGCAGGAATTGCGTTCCGCGGACGAGATCTGGCTGACCTCGTCGACCAAGGAGGTGCTGCCGATCACGCGCCTCGACGGCCATCCGGTGGGCGATGGCCGCCCGGGCCCGGTCGCGAGGCAGATGTACGATTGGTATCAGGATTTCAAGGCAAGGGTGATGCGCGGTGGCTGACCGACAAAGCGAATCGCTGATCGAATTTCCGAGCGACTTCCCGATCAAGATCATGGGCGTGCGCAGCGACGACTTTGCGCAGCTCGTGCTCGAAGTGGTGCTGCGGCACGATCCGGACTTCGATGGCGGCACGATGGAGATGCGGCCGTCGCGCAAGGGCAGCTACCTGTCGCTGACCTGCACCGTACGCGCGACCTCGCAGCGCCAGCTCGACGCGCTCTATCGCGAGCTCTCCGCCCATCCGCTGGTCAAGGTGGTGCTGTGACGCAGCTCATCCGCAGCAGCAGGCGAGGCGTGATCGGCGCAACCGAAGTGCGGCCCGGAATCCGTCGCGCACCACGTCGTCCCCACTGCATCTGCGGACCGCGCACGACCGGCCCCGCGCCGACGCACGGCGACGGGAGGGCAGCCCGTTGAGTGCGCCGCCGCTGGTGGTCCGCCGGCTCGGTCTGGTCGCCTACGAACCGAGCTGGGAAGCGATGCGTGAATACACGGCGCGGCGGGACGAGTCGTGTCCCGACGAGTTGTGGCTGCTCGAGCATCCGCCGACCTACACCCTCGGCCAGGCCGGCAAGCCCGAACACCTGTTGCGCGAAACGGAAATTCCGCTGGTCAAGATCGACCGTGGCGGTCAGATCACCTACCACGGGCCGGGGCAGGTGGTGGCCTACCTGATGCTCGACCTGCGTCGGCGCAATCTCAAGGTGCGCGAGATGGTCCATCGCATCGAACAGGCACTGATCGACTGTCTGGCCGACTATCGGCTCGAGGCCAGTCGCAAGAGCGGCGCGCCGGGCGTCTATATTGGCGAAGACAAGATCGCCGCCCTCGGCCTCCGGGTGCGAAACGGCTGCTCATACCACGGACTGGCCCTCAACGTCGATATGGATCTTGCCCCATTTACCTGGATCAACCCCTGCGGCTATAGTGGGCTGAAGACCATACAACTCAAGGATTTCGGCGTGTCCGACGGGGTCGACGCGGTGGCCGGGCGCTTGCTCGGGCATCTGCTTCGACAATTTCCGTCCGCACTGATTGACGGCTGAGGCCGCGCCGGACCGACCACGGAGCCCAGCCATGGAAGGCACCTCCCGCAAGCAGCGCGGCGCGGACAAGACCGCGCGCATCCCGATCAAGATCGTTCCCGCCGAGCGCCTGAAGAAACCCGAATGGATCCGCATCAAGCTCGGCGCCGGCGAAGAGGTCGAGCGCTTCAACGAGATCAAGGCGACATTACGCGACCACAAGCTGCACACGGTCTGCGAAGAAGCGTCATGCCCGAACATCCACGAGTGTTTCGGCAAAGGCACCGCCACCTTCATGATCATGGGTGACATCTGCACCCGGCGCTGCCCGTTCTGCGACGTCGGCCACGGTCGCCCGGACCCGCTGAATGTCGACGAGCCTGCCGAGCTGGCCCGCACCATCGCTGCGATGCGCCTCAACTACGTCGTCATTACTTCAGTCGATCGCGATGACCTGCGCGATGGCGGCGCCCAGCACTTCGTCGACTGCATCCGCGAGACCCGCACAGCCTCGCCCGCAACCCGCATCGAGGTGCTGGTGCCCGACTTCCGTGGCCGCATGGAGATCGCCCTCGAGATCTTCGATCAGGCGGCGCCGGACGTCATGAACCACAATCTGGAGACCGTGCCGCGACTCTATCGGCAGGCACGCCCGGGTTCGGACTACCAGTATTCGCTCGATCTGCTGAAGCAGTTCAAGGCACGGCACCCGGAGGTGCCGACCAAGTCGGGGCTGATGGTGGGGCTGGGCGAGGACGACGACGAGATCCTTGCGGTGATGCGCGATCTGCGCGCCCATGACGTCGAGATGCTGACCATCGGGCAGTACCTGCAGCCGTCGGGCGGCCATCTGCCGGTGCTGCGCTACGTTCATCCGGACACCTTCAAGATGTTCGAGACGGAGGCGCTGAAGATGGGCTTCAAGAATGCAGCCTGCGGTCCGATGGTGCGCTCGAGCTACTGGGCCGACATGCAGGCCCACGGTGCCGGCGTGGTCTGAGTGTCGCCGTAGTGTGCCTCGGTTTGCGCACGCCGGCGTGGTGGCCGGTGATGCCGTGCCGACGCGGCCAACACTTCCGATCGGCCTGCGTCGCGGCAGAGTCGGCCTTGCGCGCCGGATTTGGTGCCTATGTCGAAAGCCGAATGGTCGAAAGGCGCGAGTTGTGGTGAAATCGCGACGGCGGGACGCCGTCGCCCGACATGAAGAGGGCGCCCGCGTCCGATATCGACCGGTCTCGGTGGCTTGATGGCCGAGCATCCTGACGATGATCGGAACCTGTGTTGGAACTGTCCCATACATGTACTCGAGATCCGATCTGCGAACGTTGTCGGCCAAGGCCTTCGCGTTCGCGCTCGCACTGATGCTCGCGACCGCGGTGCCAGCGGAGAACCCCGGTGCGGTGATGTCACGCAAGGCGCTGGTGATCGGCAACTCCGCCTATCGGGCACTGCCCAGACTGGGCAATCCGGTCAATGACGCACGGGACATTTGTGCGGCGCTCGAGCGGCTCGGCTTCGAGGCCACCTGCCTGTTCGACGTGCCGACGAAGCGCGAGATGCGAGACGCCGTGCGTGCGTTCGCCGCCAGCCTCGATTCGCGTTCGGCCGGTTTCTTCTATTTTGCCGGTCATGGCATCCAGGTCCGGGGCGAGAACTACCTGATGCCGACCGACGCGGAGATCTCGACGCCGCCGGATGTCGACTACGAAGGTTTCGAGCTCGAATATGTGCTGCGCAGCGTGGCCGGCGCACGCAATGCGCCGAACATCATCGTGCTCGACGCGTGCCGCGACAACCCGTTCCAGCGCGCCGATCCGTCGGCCTGGGTGACGGGTCTGGCGCGGGTCGACCCGCCGGTCGGCACGGTCCTGGTCTACGCGACGGCCCCCGACGGTTCGGCGATCGACGGTGATCAGAAGAACGGTCTGTTCACAAAGCACCTGCTGTCGCAGATCGAAGCCCAGGGGCTCACGCTAGACGAGATGCTGCGCCGCGTCGCGCAAGGGGTGGAGGCCGAGGCGCGCAGCGGCTACGGTGCCCGTCAAATCCCGTATCGCAGTTCATCATTTTCGGGACAGTTCTGCTTTGCCGGCTGCACCAACCCCGAGCTCGATGCGCGCATCCGCGAGATCAGCGAACAGAAGGAACGCCTAGCGCGAGAACTCGAGGCGATTTCGTCCGAAAATCAGCGCCTTCGTGGCGAAGCCTCGCGTGGCGCCCAGGCGATCCACGATCTGGAGTCGCGGGTCGAGCAGCTTTCGACGCAGGCGCAGGAAAGCGGTTCACGGCGCAAGGACGTCGAGGACCGGCTCAGCGAGGCCCGCGAAGCGCTGCAAGCGGCGCGCGACAGCCAGAGCGAGCGGGCCCGGCTCGAATCGGAGAACCAGGCCAAGACCGCCGCGCTGTCGAAGCTGCAGCAGACCTTGCAGCAGCAGTCCGATCAGCTCGAGGCCTATCGCGCCGAGATTCAGCGTCTGACTCGCGAGCGCGACGGCGGTAGCCGGACGCGGAACATGCCGTCGCCGAGTAACCAGCCCAGACGTGAATCATTCGTCATGCCCACCTTCTAGCGTTTGAATTTGCAGCCAAACCCGAGCCATGAAAAGGAGATTTCCGGGAATGAAAAGGATCATCGCGGGCGCCGTGACAATGACGGCATCAATTGTTTTCGGCGTCGCAGGTTCCGCCCATGCGGCCGCAGCCGACGACGGTTCCAGCGTCGAAACCGAAGTCTCGTCGATGGGGTCGCTGTATGTGGTTGCCGGTGTCAGGCTCTGGCTGAACCAATGGGATTTCGTCGTATCCGATCGCGAGCTGTTTCTGGCCAATCCGGCCGACTCGTCGTCGCTGATGATGCGGGACAGGGTCTATTCTGCGACGTCCTCCACGGAAATCGTGCCGATCGTCTACCTTGGCGTGCGTTATCGTGATTTCGTCGGGTCTGCCTCGTATTTTGCAAAGACCTCGTTCGAGACCGAGGGGGTTCTGTCGGAAGACGTGGATCGGGAAGAGATCGACCTGAACCTCGGCTATCAAGTGACCCCCAACTTTGCCGTCTCGCTCGGCTACCGGCGTGGCACCCAGTCCAAGACGACGGACATCGTGGCCGACAGCGAGACGACGGTGGAGGGCCTGTTGGTAGGCGCCAGTTTCAGCGTACCCATTTCCGGCCCGTTCTCGGCCTATGGCAGTGTGGCCTACGGTCTTGCACACCTGGAGACCGAGGTGCGCATGGCCAATGGCGACGACACGCTGGATGGCGATTACAGGGTCGGCGAGATCGGCATTTCTTATAGCCTGTCCCATTTGCTCGGCAATTCGGTACTGAAGGGCGCCGCATTGACGGTCGGCTATCGGACCTGGGTCATTACCGAGGATGACGTACCGCTCGGAACATATGCGCTCAATGATCCGATACATCCGGTCAGCATCGACGACACCAAGATAAGGACGACTGCTGACGGATTCGTGATCGGCGCAGTCGCGGTGTTCTGATCTGACGGCCGAACCCCCGGTGCGCATGGCGTCGTCGTCTTGGCCCGCCATCGTTGCTGGGGCGAGCGGGCGATGCATGCATGGGCGACGCAAGCGCGATACGTGGCCCAGTGGGTGACACGGCGCGCGCTGAGAGGGCCGCCCTCAGCCCCGTTTCAACGACCCGGCTACGCGACAAGGGGTGGTGCGTTCACGTACGGCTGTTGACCGGCCCTTTGGGTCCGGTCGACAGCGTCAAAGTCGCGCCGGCGGCCAGCTTCATGAGGGCCGCGGCCCTCGTCGAATAAGTTGGACGCCACTCGGGGTTGGGCTTGCCGCTGGGGCTGGCGGGTCGTTTCGTCGATGGCATTGATCGCATTCGGCGCCATGGCCGCATCAGACTACCTCAGCCGGCTTCGAATGCTTTCGGCTCGAGCGCCGGGAGCACACGCCCGAAGGTTTGTTCCGAACGGATACCGCACTCTGGCACGAAAGATCTCGACAGTCAGTCGCTACGCACGATTGCTCGAGCTTCGATGTCCGCGAATGCGTCTGTGCGGCAGCCCGTGCCCCCGTCAACTTCGCCCGCCTAGTACCGTCCATGACTAAGGTTATGCTTCTGTCAGTCGATATCAAGTCCCGATAAAGACGACAAGCATAGGCGGGCGGGTGGCATGCACCCGAGGGGGAATGTGATGAATGTCAGAGCTACCGGCGGGCTGCTGATCGCCGCGCTTGGGCTGTGGGGCGCGACTGCGGCGCAGGCTGCAGACTCTGCGGCCGAAGACGGCGAAGCGCTGCGCAACCTGCTCGAGATTCTCGAGGAACAGACCGAGATCGCCACCAAGACCCGGCTCAATGCCGACTACGTGCCGGGTCTGGTCACGGTGCTGCACGGCGACGAGATGGCCGCCCTGGGGGCGCGAACGGTCTGGGACGCACTGCGGCTGGTGCCCGGCGTCGAGCCGTCCACCGACCAGATCGGCGGCCGCCAGACCCTGGTGCGAGGGGTCGGCGGAAGCTTTGCCTCCGGCAACATGAAGATCCTGCTGAACGGCCGCGCCATGAACTCGGCATTGTCGGCCAATGCCAATCCGGTGCTCAACATGCCGATCGAGCAGGTCGAATCGATCGAAGTCGTGCGTGGCCCGGGGTCGGCGGTTCATGGCGAATTCGCCTATGCGGGCGTGCTCAACGTGATCACGCGCAAGGAAGGCCGTACCGCCTTCGTGCGCGCCGCGGAGCATGACGCCTACACGGTCGGCGGCCATGCCGGCTGGACGACCGCACAGGGAGGGCGCGGCAGCGTCAATCTCGGCGGCTGGCACGCCGCCGGCGTCGGTGTCGATTCGGGGCGCGACGCGCTTTACGGCGGCAACAACGCGCCGCAGAGCGTGCTGTCCCATGCCCCAGGGCCGGTCGACGACGAGATGGAGCAGCGCTCGTTCCTGTTCGATCTCGCGGGCGGCCCGTTTTCGCTGTCCTTCAGCTACCTCGAGGATGGCAACGGCGATCATTTCGGCACGATCAACGTGCTCGACGACGCCGAGGCACGCGGCATCGACTATCGCAACCGCTTCCTGATGGTGAACGCTTCCGGCGACTGGATGCTCGCGCCGGACCTGAGCACCTCGGTGACGCTCGGCTGGCAGTACTACGAGAATCACTTCGACATCCGCCTGCTGCCGAATGGCTTCACCTGGCTGAACGCGGCGTTCCAGCCGACCGTGCTGCCCAACGGTTACGTCTCGGAAGGCTACTACGAGGAGCAACGGCTGTCGGCCGAACTCGATTTCCGCTGGGAGGGCTGGGAAAACCATCGCTGGCTGGCCGCCCTTGCCGTCGGCAAGATCCTGGTCGGGGATTCCTGGCAGCGCAACAACGTGCATCCGCAGACTCTCGAACCGGTCGAGCCGCCGATCCGGGTCGGCCTCGAGGACGGCGTGCCGTGGGTCTCGGAAGGCCGATCGCGCAGGGTTGCCAGCATCACGCTGCAGGACGAGTACCGGGTCGGCGAGGATGTGACGGTCACCGCCGGCGTCCGTTACGACGACTACAGCGACTTCGGCGCCAACACGTCGCCGCGCATTGCGGCGGTCTGGCGGGTGGACCGGCGCCATGTCCTCAAGGCGCAGTATGCGGAGGCGTTCCGGCCGCCGACCTTCTACGAATCGACCTTCTCGTCCGATCAGGCGCCGGCCTCGTTCAGTACTGCGGCGCTCGAGCCCGAGACCATTCGCAGCCAGGAGCTGGCCTACATCTACAAGTCGCCGATGACCGATTTCAGGCTGACTGCGTTCCAGTCCCACCTCGCCGACCTGATCGTCGATACCGGGATCCTCGGTTTCGTCAATGCACCCGGCGTCGACCTCGCCGGCGTCGAACTCGAGATCGGCCGGCGCATTGGCCCGACCTTCCGCGTCGATGCCAACCTGACCCTGGTCGATACCGAACAGGGCGATTCGGGCGCGACCGTCGCCGGCGCCGCCGAACGGCTCGCCAACCTGATTCTGCGCTATGCGCCGCGCTCGTCCCGCAACTACGCCCTGTGGCTGCGACATGTTGGCGAGCGGGCGCGCGAACCCGGCGACTCGCGTGCGGCCCTCGACGGCTACGAGACCGTTGACGTGACGGCATCGTGGGCAGACTGGCCGAAGCGCGGCCTCAGCCTTCGCGTCGGCGTTGCCAATCTGTTCGACCGCGACGTGCGCTACCCCGCATTCAACACGCTCGACATCATCGGCCAGCCCTTCCCGTCGTATCGCGACGACTATCCACAGCCCGGCCGCAGCGCCTGGCTGCAGCTCCAGGCCGACTTCTAGAGCGTTCCGCCTTCGCCCCACCCCCACGCTACCCGCCATGCTCAATCCGTCCGACAGTTTCGTCGCGCTGCAAGTCGCCAACTACCTGCTGACCGCGGGCCTGCTCGTGCATGCCTGGCGCCATGACCGCAGCCTGTTCTGGGTGATGCCGGCCGCCATCGCCTATGGCTTCGTAATCGAGTATTCACAGGTCTCGAAGGCGGTGCCCCCCTATCACTACACCCAGGCCCTGGTGGCACTGCCCGGCCCGGTCCCGCTAGGCGTGGTGCTGAGCTGGGGCACCATCCTGTATGCCGTGCTGGCCACGTTGCGCGCGCTGACGGTGCCGACCTGGCTGGCGCCGCTGGCTGCAGGCCTGCTCGCCACGACGATCGACTTTGTCTCCGATCCGGCCTATGTCTCGCTCGGATTCTGGGTGTGGGACATGCCGGGCGAGTGGTTCGGCATACCCTGGACCAATTACGTCGGCTGGTTCGTCATCGTCGCCTGCTTCACTGCCTGGCTCGGCGTCCTGCGCCGGCACGGGCCGCAGAAAGCGTGGTTCGCGGTGCTCTCGCCGTGGCTTGCGCTGCCACTGGCGTTCGGCTGCTTCGTCGCCTTCATGCTCGGCTACCTGTGGCTCCAGTCCCGCGCGGCGATCGATCCGTCTTCGCTGGTCGCCCTGGTGTTCGCGTCGGCGCTGCTGCCGGTGCTGGCGAGACTGCGGCGCTTCTCCGGTGGCCGGCCGCTGTCGCTGCCGGTTCTGGCGGCACCGCTCTTTCTCTATGCCACCTCGCTGCTGATCCTGTTCGTCGGCGGTCTGCATCGGCGTCAGCCGGAGCTGGCCGTCGTGATGCCGGCCTTTTCGCTGCTGGGCCTGGCCGGTTTCCTCTGGCCCTACCGCTTCGGCGAGGGCCTGCGGCGGATCGGCGATGCCGTCGCCAGTGGCATCCAGTTGTCGCGGCGGGCCCTGGTCGGCCTGCTGCTGCTGGCCGCCGCCGGCGGCGCGGGACTGGCCGCGCTGGGCCCGGACAAAGGCCTGATCGGTCCAGTCGTGCTGCCGTCGGACGACGCCTTCCTGCCGAGCCAGGACGTGCAGTGGTGGTACTGGACCGGCCACCTCGAGTCGGAAGAAGGGCGTCGCTTCGGTTTCGAGGTGGTGTTCTTCAGTTTCGACAGCTTCGCGTTCATGCGGGACCAGCTGGTGCAGGTGGCGATCACCGATGTCGACGACGACAGCTTTCATTTCTCGGAGCATCTCGAGTTCCATCTGCCTGCCCGCAGCAGCGGTCGCTTCGATCTGAGCGCCGGCAAGGGCGACATCATTCGCGCGGTCGGCGACGACCGCATCGACCGGCTGCACAGCGAGGTCGATGGCTACGTGCTGGATCTCGAACTGGATGCGTCCAAGCCGCCGGCGCTCCACTACGGGGGCGATGCCCATCCGTATCGCTTCGGCGGCTATACCTACTATTACTCACGGGTTAGCATGAAGACTCGCGGCACGTTGAGCTTCGGCGGCAAGACCTACAAGGTGTCGGGCAGCAGCTGGTTCGATCGCCAGTACGGCGAGCTCTACCAGGCGATCGTCAAGGGCTGGCAGTGGTTCGCGATCGAGCTCGACGACAATCGGCAGATCATGCTGTACGACATTCTCGGCAGCGAGAACCGTGTCGAACGATCCGGGTCGATCACCGACGCTGCCGGCAATACGCGCCCGATTGCCGGGCACCAGTTCAAGGTCGAGGTCCTGGGCAAGTGGCGCAGCCCGCATACCGGCTGCGTCTATCCGTCGGGATGGCGCGTGCAGCTCGATGGCGAGACCTTCGAGGTCGAGCCGATGGTCAAGGACCAGGAGTTGAGGGCGAAGCATGGCTTCTGGCCAGGGCCCGAGTATTGGGAAGGTGCGGCCACGGTCGGCGGTGCGGCCGCCGGCAAGGCCTATGTCGAACTGAACGGATTCTGCAGGGGCGCCGAGGGGACGCTGGAGTTCTGAACGCCGGGCAGCGGCGGCGGACGCGGCCCCGGCCCTTGGATAGGAGTGGCATTGGACCGGTCCGCGTGGCCCTGGCCGAGACGCATCGCCCTGGTGCTGGCGATCATCGTGTCGTTGGCGGCGTCGTCGTGGCTTGGCGCGATCGCCGCCGACGAGCATGACGCACGTCGTCTGGCCGTCGGCATCAACCTGTTCCCGGCGGTGCTCGCGGCCGATCAGGACATCGCCGCGAAGCGCAGGGGCTCGGAGCCGCTGCGAGTGCTGCTGATTCATCGCGACGAAGGCGCCCTGGTCGAGGAACTGGCGGCGACGCTGCGCGACAAGCGGGCGATCCGCGGCATTCCGCTCGAAGTCGAGATCGTGGCGGTCGACAATCTGGCCGCTTTCGAAGGTGCCCGGGCTGCCGGATTGTTCGTCGCCCAGCGGCTGGGCGACGACATCACCACGATCCTCAATTTCAGCCGCCGCCATCACCTGCTGAGCTTCTCCCCGTTCGAAGGCGACGTCGAGCGCGGCGTCGTCGCCGGCATGGCGGTCAGCGACCGCGTGATGCCCTATGTCAATGTGGACGCGATCTCCGCGTCCGGCCTGCGGATCAAGCCCTTCTTCCTCAAGATCGCGGAGCGCTATGAAAGGCATTGAGCGACTCCGCATACGCAGGCGCCCGCCCGCCGGCGTCTCCGTGACCGCGCTGTTCCTCGGTCTCGGAGCCTGCCTGGCGGCCTTCCTCGCGTACTACTGGTTTGCCGTGCTGGCACCCCAGCTCGATGCCAATGCACGCGCCAACGCTACGGCGCTGGCCAATTCGCAGGCCCAGATCATTGCCGACGCGCTCTCCGGCAGCGACCCGGAGAAGACCCACCGACGACTGGCGGGCATCATGGACGAGATCCTGATCGCCCGCGAGCCGACCAGTGGCGAGCCGATGTTCACGGCCCTGCGTACCGAGATCGACTATGAAGCGGTGCGCATGCCGGCCGGCTCGCTCGACGTCAGCAAGACGAGCAGCGCGTGCCGGGACTGCCTCGACATCGACGTGCCGCTCTATGCCCGGACCAGCCGCGAACTGCTCGGCATCGCGCATTTCAGGGCCAATCTGCTGTTCGTGCGCGAGCTCAAGCGCGACGTGCGCGACAAATTGTCCGTCGGGGCCGCGCTGCTGCTGGTGGTCATGGGCGGCATCTGGTGGGCGGTGGTCAATCTGCTGCGCAACATCGCGCGCAGCGAGCGCAACCTGCGCGCGGTGTTCGAGGCGGCGCCGGTGCCGATGATGCTGGTTCGTCATCGTGACGGCCGCATCGCGCGCGGCAATCGGGCCGCGGCCGAACTGCTCGCCGTGCGTCAGCTGGACCTCGACGGCGCCACGCCTGCCGAGTTTCATCGGCGCACCGCCGACGAAGCGGCGCTATTCGGTCCTGCAGCCGGCCAGGGCAGGGTCGACGGGCGCGAAGCCGAGATCCAGGATCGTTCCGGTCGGCATCACTGGGTGCTGGTGTCGTCGCATCCGATCGACTATTTCGACGAACCGGCCCACATCGCGAGCTACGCCGAGATCACCGCGCTGAAGGAGGTGCAGCGGCAACTGACCGAGGCCCGCGACGCCGCCGAGGAGGCGACCCGCGCCAAGGGGCTGTTCGTCGCCAACATGAGCCATGAAATCCGCACACCGCTCAATGCGGTACTCGGCTTCTGCCATCTTGCGGAACGCACCCGGCTCGACGACAAGCAGCGGAACTATCTGCGCAACATCAGGAAGGCCACCGACTCGCTGCTGGCGATCATCAACAACATTCTCGATTTCTCGAAGCTCGATGCCGGCAAGCTCGAGCTCGACCAGGTCGACTTCAGCCTGCGCGCGATCGTCGGTGATGTCGTCGAAATGTTCTCGGTGATCGCCGATCAGCAGGGTCTCGCGCTGACGCACGAAATAGCACCGGCGGTGCCCGACGGCGTGCGCGGTGACCCGCAGCGCATCAAGCAGATCCTGATCAACCTGATCGGCAATGCGCTCAAGTTCACGGAAGATGGCGGCGTTCGTCTGACGCTGGCGCTCGATGCCGCGGCACCGGACGACATCTGCTTGTTGTTCGAGGTCAGCGACAGCGGCATCGGCATCGAAGAAGCGGCGATCCCCGAACTTTTCCAGTCCTTTACCCAGGCCGACAGCTCGACCACCCGGCGCTACGGCGGCACCGGCCTCGGCTTGGCGATCTGTCGCAATCTGGTCGGCATGATGGGTGGTCAGATCGGCGTGCGAAGCCGACCGGGCGCGGGCAGTACCTTCTGGTTCACGCTGCACCTCGGCCTGGCGAAGTGCGCAGCGATCGCGGCGACCGACGACGGGCCGTCGGAGATCGATGCGACGCCTTTCGCCAGGGCCAGGGTGCTGGTGGTCGAGGACAATCTGATCAATCAGCGCATCATGCGCGAACTGCTGAACGAAACCGGACTCGACGTGACGATCGCAGGCGACGGTCTCGAGGCGCTAGAAGTGATCCGAAGACAGGCGTTCGATCTGGTGCTGATGGATCTGCAGATGCCGCGCATGGACGGCTACCAGACAACGGCGGAGATTCGTGAGCACCACGACCGGCTGAGCCTGCCGATCGTCGCGATGACGGCGCATGGGCGTGACGAGGATCGCGAGAAGTGCCTGGCCGCCGGCATGAACGACCACTTAAGCAAGCCGGTCGATCCGGCCCGGTTGGTGCAGGCCCTGCGCCAGTGGCTGGGTGATGCCGTGATCGATACGCCCGGCCCGGTGGCCATCTCCGTCAATCCCGTGGTGCCGGAGCTGCCCGGTGTCGATATGGCGGCCGGTCTCGGTCGTGCGGGCAACAAGCCGGCACTCTATCTCAGCCTGCTGCGGGACTTCCACAAGGACCACGCCGCCAGCCTTTCGCGAATCCGCGAGGCCTGTGCCGGCGGGCGGCGCGAGAGCGCCGTGCGCATGGTCCACAATCTCAAGGGCACCGCCGGCAACCTCGGCGCGCGCGAGCTCGAACGTCGCCTGGCCCGGGTCGAACGGGCGCTGGCTGGCCACGCCAGCCTCGACCATGCCCTCGACGATGCCGACAGCGAACTCGACCAGTTGATCTCGGCGATCGCGGCTCTCGGTGCCGACACCTCGACCGCGACGCCGGCCGGCCGGCCCGATGTCCTGCGCGGCGCGTCGCTGATCGAAAGTCTCAGGGTGGCACTGCGCAGTGGCAGCTTCCAGTCCGTGCATTTGCTCGAACCGCTGGCTGCGGCGCTGGGCGGGCAATGCCGGCAGACCTTCGTGATTCTCGCGGAACAGGTGCAGACCTTCGACTTCGACCGTGCCGAGCGCACGCTGATGCGGCTGGCAGCGGAGTTTGCCGAGGCGACCGGGAAAATCGACCATGACCAATGACAAACCACGCGTTCTGATCGTCGACGACGAACGTTCGAACATCAATATTCTGGGCAATCTGCTCGAAGCCGAGTGCGAAGTGGTGGTCGCCACCGACGGCGCCTCGGCGCTGCGCCGCGCGTCGGCGGCGGACAAGCCCGACCTGATCCTGCTCGACGTGATGATGCCGGACATGGACGGCTACGAGGTGTGCAAGCGTCTGAAGGAAGATGCCGCGACGCGCGACATTCCGGTGATCTTCATCACCGCAATGGGTGAAGAGGACGACGAGGAGCAGGGCCTGTCGGTCGGTGCCGTCGACTACGTGACCAAGCCGTTTTCATCGGCGATCCTGAAGATGCGCATTCGGACGCACGTCGAACTGAAGCGCCTGCGTGATCACTGGCAGCGCTTGTCCACGGTGGATGCGCTGACCCAGGTCGCCAACCGTCGGCGCTTCGACGAGGCATTGGAGGGCGCGTGGCGCCGTGCCGTTCGCGACCAGCAGCCGCTGGCGCTGATCATGGCCGACATCGACCACTTCAAGGCCTTTAACGATCACCATGGCCACCCGGCCGGTGACGCCTGCCTGCGACGCGTCGCGGCCGCGATGGAAGGCGAGGTGCGGCGCGTCGGCGACCTGCTGGTGCGCTACGGCGGCGAGGAGTTCGCCTGCCTGATGCCCGGGGTGGACGTCGATGGCGCCGAGGCGGTGGCCCGCCGCATGTGTCAGGCGGTGCACGGTCTCGGCATGGCCAACGAACATCCGGACGTGCTGGCGCCGGTCAGCATCAGCGTCGGCGTCGCGGCGGTGATTCCGACCAGCGAACACGGACCGCAGGTTCTGGTGACCGAAGCCGACCGCCAGCTCTACGATGCCAAGCGTGGCGGCCGCAATCGCCTTTGCGTGGCCGCCGCCGCAATTGTGGCGCGACGCGACTGACAGCCGCTTCAGCCCCGCATTCTCGCCTCGGCGGCCTCGAGATCCCGCACGTAATAGAGGAAATCCATCTCGGGCGCCGGCGCGCCGAGGCGGGTTGCCACCGCCGAGATCTGCCCGCGGTGATGGATGAAATGGCCCATCAGATGCACCAGCACGTCGCGTACGCCGCTGCGGGTGTGGGCGCCACCGAGGCGGTGGTAGCTGATCTCGTCATCGATGAAGCCCGGGTCGCGGGCACCGAGCCAGTGGCCGAGATCGCGCAGCGACTGCTGCAGATCATGCTTGAGCCGGCTCCAGTCGCCTTGCCGAATGGTATGGAAGTCAGCCGTGGCGTCGCGACCTGCGAGGCGCGCTGCCCACAGGTCGAGGACCACGTGCAGATGATCCACGGTGTGGTGGATGCTCGGAAAGAAGAGCCCTTCGGGGCGGGTCAGCGCGTCCGGCTCTAGACCGCTCAGGCATTCGAACAGGATCTGGTTTGCCCAGATCTGATAGTCGATCTGGGTTTCGAAATGGTTCTTCCAGTCCACCTCTGTCCTCCTTTGCCGCCAATCGTTGCATTCTAATGCCAGCGGCCGGCGCTTACCCGCTTTGCCGGGTCTGGACCTTGCCGACAATGCAACAGGGTGTGCCGTCGGCAATATGGCCGCCATTGCGGTGATAGTCTGGCGCCATCGTCGCAAGCCGCGGAGGAAATCATGCGATCGCTCGTCAAACTGCTGGCGGTGTTGCTCGTCAGCGCACCGGCCTGGGCGCTGAACTTGTCCGACTTCACCCAGGGCGAGGCGACCGGCGGCCTCAAGGAGGCACTGACCCAGGGCGCTGGCAAGGCGGTCGACTTGCTGGGCCGCGAAGGCGGCTTCATGGACAACCCCAAGGTGCGCATTGCGCTGCCCGAGATCCTCGCCAAGTCCGAGCCGCTGCTGCGCACGATGGGCAAGGGCGATCAGCTCGACAAGCTGGTGGCGACGATGAACCGTGCCGCCGAGGAGGCAGTGCCGAAGGCCCGGCCGCTGCTGATGGACGCGGTCAAGGAGATGAGCGTCGACGATGCCAAGCAGATCCTCTCCGGCGGCGACGATTCGGTGACCCGCTACTTCAAGGAGAAGACCGCCGGCAAACTCGCCGAACTGTTCGAACCTGCGGTCAAGCAGAGCACCGACAGTCTCTCGGTATCCAAGACCTACAACAAACTGGCCGGAAAGGGCGCTGGCTTCGGCCTGTTGAAGGAAGAGGACGCCAAGGTCGAGAGCTATGTCACCCGCAAGGCCCTCGACGGTCTCTATCTGATGATCGCCGAGCAGGAGAAAGCAATTCGCAAGGATCCGGTCGGTGCCGCCGGCGCGCTCGCCAAGAAGGTGTTTGGCGCACTCTAGAGCGGGCGCCGTCGATTACAATAGGCGATGCCGCCCTCGGGCGGCATCGTCGTTTTCACTGTCGGCCCCCACATGTCCGCCCAGCTCAACGCGCCCCAGCGCGAAGCCATTCGCTACCTAGACGGTCCGTGCCTGGTGCTCGCCGGCGCCGGCAGCGGCAAGACGCGGGTGATCACCCATAAGATCGCCTATCTGGTCGGCGAATGCGGCATCAACCCGGCCAACATCGCCGCCATCACCTTCACCAACAAGGCGGCCAAGGAAATGCAGGAACGGGTCTCCGGACTGCTCGGCGGGCGTTCCGGCAAGGGCTTGACGGTCTGCACCTTCCACGCCCTCGGCGTGCGCATCGTGCGCCAGGAGGCGAAGCATTGCGGCCTCAAGCCCCAGTTCTCGATCCTCGATGCATCGGACACCGTGCAGGTCGTCACCGACGTCAGTGGCAATGTGGACAAGGCGCGCGCGCGCGCCCTGCAATGGCAGATCTCGGCCTGGAAGAACGCGCTGGTCAGCCCCGAGCAGGCGGCCCAACTCGCCGACAACGAACTGGCCGCCGCCGCCGCGAAGATCTACCCGCACTACCAGCGCACGCTGCGCGCCTACCAAGCCGTCGATTTCGACGACCTGATCGGGCTGCCGGTACACCTGTTCGAGAATCATCCCGAGGTGCGCGAGCGCTGGCAGAGCCGCCTGCGCTACCTGCTGATCGACGAATACCAGGACACCAACCGCGCCCAGTATCGGCTGTTGAAGGCGCTTGCCGACGTGCGCGGCGCCTTTACCGCGGTTGGTGACGACGACCAGGCGATTTACGCCTGGCGCGGGGCCGACGTCGAGAACCTGCGCCAGCTCTCGGTGGACTGGCCGCGGCTGAAGATCATCAAGCTCGAGCAGAACTACCGCTCCAGCACGCGCATCCTGAACGCCGCCAACACCGTCATCGCCTTCAACCAGAAGCTGTTCGACAAGCGGCTGTGGTCCGATCTTGGCGCCGGCGAAGAGATCACCGTATGGTCGGCTGGCGACCCGGAGCGCGAAGCCGAGTCGGTCGCGATGAAGATTGCCGGTCACCGTTTCGAGCGCCGCGGCAAGTATTCCGACTATGCGGTGCTGTACCGGGGCAACCACCAGGCGCGGCTGATCGAGCAGCAACTGCGCAACCACAAGATCCCCTACAGTCTCTCCGGCGGTCAGAGCTTCTTCGAGCGGGCCGAGATCAAGGACCTGTGCGCCTACCTGCGGCTGCTGGTCAATGCCGACGACGATCTCGCCTTCATCCGCGCGATCACGACGCCGCGCCGCGGCATCGGCCCGGCCACCATCGAGACCCTCGGGCGCTACGCCGGCGAGCGCCACGCCAGCCTGTTTGTCGCCGCGCGCGAGGAAGGGGCGAGCGCGCACCTGAATGCGCGCCAGCTCGAGCCGGTGCGCGAATTCTGCGCCTTCGTAGATCGCCTCGCCTGGCGCGCGCCGCGGGAGCCAGCCGCTCGCCTGCTGGACGAACTGCTGGCCGAAATCGACTACCAAGCCTGGCTGTTCAATTCCTGCGACGAACGCGAGGCCGAGAGCAAGTGGAGCAACGTATCCGACTTCGTCGCCTGGCTCGGCCGCAAGGGCGAGGAAGACGGCAAGAGCCTGATCGAGCTGACCCAGACCATCGCGCTGATAAGCCTGCTCGACAAGGACGACGAGAACTTCGACGGCGTCCAGTTGGCGACGCTGCATGCCGCCAAGGGGCTGGAATTCAAGCACGTCTTCCTGATCGGCGTCGAGGAGGGCCTGCTGCCCCACCAGAGCTCGATCGACGAAGACAAGATCGAGGAGGAGCGCCGGCTGATGTATGTGGGCATCACCCGCGCCCAGCGCAGCCTGCAGGTCAGCTGGTGCGAACGCCGCAAGTCCGGCCGCGATCTGCGCAACTGCGAGCCGTCGCGCTTCATCGAGGAGATGGGCAGCGATGGCGTGCGGGTCGGCGGCGGCCGGCGCGCCGAGCCGGTGAGCCGCGAGGAGGGGCGCGCCAAGCTCGCCAGCCTGCGGGCGATGCTGGGCTCCGGCTGAGCACCGGCCGCGTGCTGCGGTAACCGGGCCGCCGGCCCGGTCATGGCATGCCTAGATCGGCGGTGCCTCGAAGTTGGCGCCGGACTGGTTGGCCAGGTGGGCCACCGCCCGCGCGACTTCGTCGTCGGTCAGGTCGGATGCGCCGCCGCGAGCCGGCATCTGGTTCTTGCCGTTGATCGCGGAATGCACCAGGGCCTCGTACCCCTGCGCGATGCGCGGCGCCCACTGCTCCTTGTTGCCCGTCATCGGCGCGCCGAGGGCGCCGCTCGAGTGGCAGGCCGCGCAGACGCCGGTGACGACCTCTTCGCCCGTGCGCTTGCCGGCCTCGACCTTGACCTTCTTGACCGACACCTGGCCGATCGGCAGGAGGGCTCGCGCCATCTCCTCGGGGTCCCGCTCGGGGGCCTTGCCGCAGGCGACGACGATGGCCGCGGCGCCTGCCACGAGCATCGCGCGCAGTGCGGTTTGTCTGGTGTGGTTCATCGCTTGTTCTCTCTGTCCGATATCGGGTGTGCGGCCGAGTATACCGCCTCGCCATCGTTGGACTGGCGCGGCAAAACCGGTTATTCTCCACGCCCTTGTGTCCGACAGCGGCATCGACACCCCGTCGGACACGGGGATCCGCCGTCGCCGGACGGCAATGCCCGCGGCGCCCGTAGCTCAGCTGGATAGAGTACTGCCCTCCGAAGGCAGGGGTCGTGCGTTCGAATCGCGCCGGGCGCGCCAAAACATCGATGGGCCAGGTCACTGCGACCTGGCCCATTTGGCTTCTCAATGCCTGCTTCGGTCATGCCGTCTAGGCTCTGCGTTGTCTCGCTCGAAAGTAGCGAGCGGCGCCAGCGCCCTTCGTTTCGAAGATGCCTGTGTCAGTCAATGCGTCGGTCAGGGTCGCACGTCCTGATTCCTTGACGGTATGCCCGACCGCCTTCAGCTTCTGCCCGATGATTCCGATCGGCGCCCAGCCGTTTGCGGCCGTCGCCTGGCGAACCGCTTCCATCAGGGCTCGGATGAATGGTGAAGCAGCCATAGTATCCTGGCCGTCGATCCTTGCCGCGTTGCCCATGAGCCGGCAGAAGTAGCTGTGGCCGCCCTTGTGTGCGCGAGGCACGAGTTCGAAGACGGAACTCTTCCGCACCAATTCGCTGAATTTCGTGCAGCCGAAGTCACGCGGATCGAAATCCGGGTGGTTCGCGTGGATGTGAGAGGCCATTGGCGACAGCATGGCCCATCCCTCGTCGTCGGCGACGTTGCGCCAGGCCCGTTCCAGCATGGCAGCCGCGGCCGTCGGTGGGCGGAAGCTGCGGGGGCGCCAGACTTGGACTGGTGAAGTCTCCGTAAATGCGTCGAACCGTGATCCGCGCGTGGCGCGTCACTTCCTCCAGAATCGGCGACAGACTGTCGAGTCGTACATTGTCGGCGTCGATCAGCACCGCAAAGGGTGGGAGGTCGTGCTTCATCGTCGTCCGGGCTCGTCGCTATGACATTATGATAGCGCTGACGGCTGCTGGTGGGCATCGACGATCGATGCCTTGCCGTGCGATCGTTCAGTCATTTGGTGGAGTGCCCTGCAGTCGAGCACCGGAGCACCGTCATGACCAGCGCTCAGCCTGCCGCCGACCCGCCGCTGAAATAGGTCGCGTAGAAGAAATAGGCCGTGATGGCGATGCTGGCGACGATGACGAAGTGGCGGACGTGATGCTGCGGCAGGCTTCGCGACATGTGTGCCGCCGCATAGCCGCCGACCAGCGTACCGGCCAGCACGATCGTGCCCTCGTGCCAGGCGATCGCCCCGTTGACAATGAAGAGGACGATCGCGATCAGTGAGACCGCCGTCGATACCACCAGCTTGAGGCCGTTCATGGCATTGATGTCGGTGTGGCCGGCCAGCGCCAGATAGCTCAGCGTGATGATGCCGAGCCCGGCATTGAAGAATCCGCCATAGACACAGACTGCGAGCAGCAGGCCAGCGAGCACAATGGCGCCTGCGGCCGACGCGTGGCGATGACCCGCGGCGAGCGCCTTCAGTCGCCGATTGATCCGGCCGCCGTAGATGAAGAGCACGGTCGCGAACAGCAGCAGCCAGGGGATTGCCTCTCGGAACACGGCCTCCGGCGTCTGCAGCAGCAGCCACGCGCCGGCGATGCCGCCGAGCAGGCTGATGCCGACGAGCTGCGGCAATTCGCCACGGTGTGCGGCCAACTCGCGGCGCAGCGCAAAGACGCCGCTCAGGTAGCCGGCGCAGGAGGCGAAGGTGTTGGTGGCATTGGCACTGATCGGTGCGACGCCAGCCGCCATCAGCGCGGGGAACGTAATGAAGCTGCCGCCGCCGGCGAGGGAATTGAGCATGCCACCGAACACACCGGCGAAAAACAGCAGGACGACTTCGAGGAGCATCGTGAGCGGATTTCGCGGGCGCGTTGTCAGGGTTCGGGTGGGCCGTGGCGGGCGGCGCAGAGGGCGCCATGGGGGCAGAGTGCAAGTATCGCCACGTCAGGGGGGCGGGGCAAGCCAGGATGGAATGATGTCCGGCCGGACCAGGTTGAGCGTGACTTGCGCAGGGGAGCACGGACTGGATCACCCGATGGTCTCCGATTGCGCGGGCATCGGTGGTCGGGTCGCGCCTTGTTGCCTTCGGCGACCCATTGAATGGCAGGCTGCCGATCGGATTGCGGTCGCACCGCGGCTAATGACCTGTTCGGCCGACGAGCCGCCCGCCACCGACGATAACGGTGTGCCTCCTCAGTCGAACGCCGGCCACTGCGCCCGCAGGCCGCAGCCGGCGAGCTTTGCCTCGATCGCCGCGGCAATATCTTCGGCGCGGCCGCGATGAGCGGCGGTGCCGCCGACGTCACCGCACTTGCGAGCGATACGCGCGAGCAGGCGCTCGGCATCGAATTCCAGGCGCCTCCGCCCGATCCTGTGGGCGCAGTCCCGGCAATCCTGCAGTGCCGTTCGTGCGTCGTCGAGGCGCCCGTCCAGCAGCCAGGCTTCGGCCTGCCAGCGGCGGGCGACGGCGGCCATTTCGGCGAGGCCGTTGGCTTCGCCGATGACCAGCAGTTCGTCGGCGGCGGTCCGCGCCGCGGCTGCGTCGCCGGCGGCGATCGCCAGTTCGGCGGCCGCTTCGAGGCAGCGCAGCAGCAGGTAGCGCTCGCGGTTGTCACGGGCGGCGGCGACGGTGTCGGCCAGCGCGGGCGCGGCCTCGGGCGTGCCGGCGCGGCAGCAGGCGATCGCCAGATCGGCCACGATCGTGGTCTCCCAGAAGCGGATGCCGGTCTCGCGGCTCAGGTTCGTGGCGGTTTCGGCCTGGCGCCGCGCTTCGTGGTCGAGGCCCAGGTCGAGCAGGAGCTGGGTGGCGAAGTCGTGGCCGATCATCTGGTAGCGCACCTGATCGACACCGACCAGCCAGGCCATGGTCTTCTGCATATGCGTCCAGGCGTCGCCGTAGCGGCCGGTGCATGCCCACACGTGTTGCTGGCCGAGCAGGGTCGGGCCCAGATGCCACTGCAGGTCGGCATCGCGGGCGATCGCGAGTGCCGCCGCGAAACTCTGTTCCGCGCCGGCGTAGTCGGCAATGCCGCGGCAGCCGCACTGGGCGTGCCCGATCATCATCAGGTTTTCGGATTCGTAGCTTCGGTCGCCGATCGCGCGGGCCAGTTCGATCGAGCGGCGATAGCTGCGAATGGCGGGTTCGGGTTCGGCGTCGGCGAAATAGGCCTCGCCGCGCCCGTGCCAGGCCTGCACCGCCACCAGGTCGGAGAAGCCCTCGGCCCGGCAGATGTCGACGGCCTCCTGGTGATGCTCGATCGCCAGCCCGTTGCGGCCAATGCTCCAGGCCACCGTACCGAGATGGTAGAGGGTGTCGGCGACGTGCCAGCGGTCGTCGAGGCCACGGGATTCGTCCAGCGCTTCGAGCAGGCAGTGGCGCGCACGATCGTAGGCATCGGCACGGCGATAGGCCATGCCGAGCTGGATCGTCAGGTCGCGCAGGCGGGCGCGATCGCCGGCGCTGCGGGCGGCCGCGATCACGCGGCCGATGTCCTCGACCGCGCCTTCGGTGACGCCGGCCTGGGCGCGGGCAATGCCGCGCCGCTCGTACAGGTCGAGCCGCACCGCGTCGTCGGCGACGGTCGGGTGTGCCTCGGCCAGCGCCACCGCGCGATCGAGCCAGCGCAGCGCCTCGCCCATCTCGAAAAGGTGCTGGGCGCGCTCGGCGGTGCGCAGCAGATGATCGAGCGCGCGCGACCACTGGTGCGATCGCTCGAAGTGCTCGGCCAGCCGCGCATTGCGCTCGGCCGGTGCGATGTCGAGCGCGTTCTCCAGGGCGGCGGCGACCGCGCCGTGCAGCAGCCGTCGCCTCGCGCCGCCGATCTCGGCGTAGGCGCACTCGCGCAATTTGTCGTGGCTGAAATCGTAGACGCCGCCGTCCCCTTCCTCGCGCAGCAGGCCACGGCCGACCAGACGCTCGAGGCCGTCCAGCAACCAGTGTTCGGTCTCGCGTCCGGCCGCCAGCAGCGTGTCGAAATCGAAGCGTCGGCCGATCACCGCGGCGGTGTCGAGGATCGGTCGGATGTCCCGCGGTACCTGGTCGAGGCGGGCGCGGATGGCCGTGCGCATGGCGTCGGGCAAGGCAGCGGCGTCGTTCCCCGTGCCGCTGCCGGCCGCTGCACCGCCCTGCAGCAGTGACGTCAGGAAGAACGGATTACCCTCGGATTCGCGGTGCAGCCGTTCGACCAGTTTGGCGGAGCCGAAGCGCGGGTCGTCGCTCGCTGCCAGCAGGCGCCCGGTGTCCTCCGGCGCGAGTCGCGCCAGGCGCAGGCGAACTTCGGCGGCGTCGCGTTCGAGGCTGTCGGCCCATTGCGCCAGGCGCGCATTCTCGCCGAGCTCTTCGTCGCGATAGGCATAGATCGCCAGCAGCGGCCAGCCGCCGCGCTGGCGGCCGAGGTAGTGGAACACCCGGGCACTGGCTTCATCCGCCCACTGGGCGTCGTCCAACGCCAGCACCAGCGGTCGGTCGCCGCGGGCAGCAGCAAGCAATTCGTCGATGGCGCGCATCATTCGCGCCTGACGCGCTTCGGGGAAGTCCCGGGCCAGCTCCGGCAGATCGGGGAAACACTCGGCCACCGCCGGCGACAGTGCCGCAAGTTCGGCCAGCGCGACCGGGGCGAGCCGGTCGAGCGCGCCCTGTGGTGCGCGGGCGACGGCGATCGAGATCAGCTCGACCACCGACTGGTAAGGCGTGCTGCGTTCGATCTCGTAGCAGCGCAGCGCGAACATCGGCATCTCGGCCAGCCGAGCGTGGCGTCCGATTTCGCGCAGCAGCCGGCTCTTGCCAATGCCGGGCTCGCCTTCGATCAGTGCCAGTCGGCGGCCGCCGCGGCGCACGGCCTCGAGCAGAGCGTCGAGGCGCTCGAGCTCGCTGTCGCGGCCGACCAGTGGCGTGATTTCGGCAGACGGGGCGTTGTCGGTCGGCAGCGCCGGCGCGGCGTCGGCTGCGCGACGCGGGCGGCTGTCCACCGGCAGCGGCTGGGGCCGACCGACCGATCGGGCGGCATCGACGAAGGCGGCGCGCTCGCCGTCCGGAATGCCGAGAGCCTCGGCCAGCCGCTCGGCGAGCGGTCGCGACGGCCGGCGCTCGTCGGCTTCGATCTTGCGGATCGCGTAGCCGGAGCAACTGACCCGGGCAGCCAGCGCCTCCTGGGTCATGTCGAGCGCCTTGCGGCGCCGCTTCAGCCAGTAGCCGAACGAATGGGTGCGTTCATCCACGCGGTCATCTCCGGGTCCTCGCCGTCAGTTTAGCCCGGATGTCGCCCGCGAAAACGGGATCCGGGCGCGGGCGGACGCGGGGGCGTGGCCGATGCGGCGAGGGCCCGGACGTTACGCGTTCAGCGCATGGGGCAGTGCTTCCGACGCCGGCCCGGCCGCGGCCGCAGCGCCCGCCTTCGCGCCGCGCCCGCAGGCCTCCTTATGGCTGCACCGGTTTCTGTCCCGGTTTCTGTCCCGCTCGGCGTGACCCGGGCGGGACCGCGCGCTGGTGAAATGAGCCTGCCTGAAACGAAAGGCCATCCAACCCGATCCCCAAGGAGAGAAACATGAACACGATGCAGACCAACAGCCAGCCCGCCACCCCCGACCTCGGCGCCGTCAAGAAGAAGCAGCATGCCGCCTGGTCTTCCGGCAACTACGCCGTCGTCGGAACCACGCTGCAGATCGTTGGCGAATCGTTGTGCGAGGCCCTCGATTTGCGTGCCGGCGAGTCGGTACTCGACGTCGCCGCCGGCAACGGCAACTCGACGCTCGCGGCGGCGCGGCGCTGGGCCGACGTGGTATCCACCGACTATGTGCCGCAACTTCTCGAACGGGCACGTCAGCGCGCCGACGCCGAAGGCCTGCAAGTCCAGTTCGAGCAGGCCGACGTCGAGCAGTTGCCCTATCAGGACGGCGAATTCGACGTCGTGATGTCGTCCTTCGGCGTGATGTTCACGCCGGACCAGAAGCGCGCCGCGGCCGAGATGGCGCGGGTCTGCCGCGCCGGCGGCCGCATCGGCCTCGCCAACTGGACGCCGGCAAGCTTCGTCGGCCAGATCTTCAAGGTCATCGGCCGCTACCTGCCGCCGCCCGCCGGTGTCGCCTCGCCGGCGCTGTGGGGCACCGAGGCCCATCTCGAGACCCTGTTCGAAGGACGCTGCCGCGAGATCCGCAGCGAAACCCGCCAGTTCGTCTTCCGCTATCGCAGTGCCGCCCACTGGCTGGACGTGTTCCGCGCCTACTACGGGCCGATGCACAAGGCCTTCGAGGCGGTCGATCCGACGCTGCGGGATTCGCTTGCCCAGGATCTGATCGCGCTGGCAGAGCGCTTCAACCGCGCCACCGACGGCACCCTGGTCGCGCCCGCCGACTACATCGAGGTGGTGGTCCAGCGCTGAACGTGCCGGGCGGCGTTCGACGCCGCCCTCTCCAAGGTCGTGACTACCTTCGATCGCGACCTCGATCCGGCCGTCGATGGCGACCATCCGGCGGTCGGCAAAACGATCCGGGACCGCTTTCCCGAGGCAGTCCGCGCCGCTGGCGGGCTGGCGCTGGCCGAAGCCGTTGGCAGCGCCAACCGGTGTTGCCTGCGCGCGATGCCGGGCGCGGATGTGCCGGTCGACAGCCTGTCCCTGCTGGGGGCCCGGTCAGGCGCGTCGCTCGACGACGCTACCCTCGAGACCATGAGCGAACGTCTGGCGCCGATGCGCCAGCGCACCGGCGCACATGCCGTCTTGGTCTGGGTGTGTTCTTGCGGCCTGCACCGCGTCACTGCCAGCCGCCGCCGAGTGCCTTGACCAGCGCGACCCGGTTGCTGACCTCGGCGAATCGCGTCGCGATCAGTTGCTGTTCGGCGCCGTACAGCGTGCGCTGAGCGTCGAGCAGGCTCAGGTGGCTGTCCACGCCATTGCGGGTGCGGGCCTCGGACAAGCGGTAGCCGTCCTGTGCCGCCGCCACCAGTTGTTCGCCGGCGGCAAGGCGCTCGCCGATCGTCGCCTGGTCAGCGAGGGCGTCGGCGACCTCGCGAAAGGCCACCTGGATCGCCTTGTCGTAGCTGGCCACGGCACTGTCGCGTTGCAGTTCTGCGATGTCGAGGCTGGCTGCCAGCGCACCGGCGTCGAAGATCGGCAGGCTGATCACCGGTACGAAGCTCCAGCTCCGCTGCCCGGCCTCGAACAGGCTGTCGAGGCTGGTGCTGGCGGCGCCTGCTGATGCGGTCAGGCTGATGCGCGGCAGGAATGCGGCGCGGGCGGCGCCGATGTTCGCGTTGGCGGCGATGAGTTGGTGCTCGGCCTGCATCACGTCCGGCCGCCGGGTCAGCACCTCGGAGGACAGGCCGGCCGGCACCTGACCCAGCAATGCACCGCCGGTGTCGTCAAGACCGCTCGGCAGCCAGGCATCGTCGACGGCGTCGCCGACCAGCAGGGTCAGCGCGTTGCGGTCCTTGGCGACTTCGGCGATCTGGCTGGCGACGTCGGCGCGGGCGCGGGCGACGGTGGTCTCGATCTGGCTCACCGCCAGTCGTGACGAAGCGCCCAGCTCGAAGCTTCGACGTGTGATCGCGAGCGTCTGCTGCTGCGTAGTCAGCGTGCGCTCGGCCAGCGACAGCAGGCTGCGGTCCGCGGCCAGCCCCAGCCAGGCATCGGCCACTGCGGCCACCAGGCCCACCCGGGTGCTGCGCTGCGCTTCCTCGGTGGCGAAGTAGGTCTGAAGTGCCTGCTCCTCGAGGCTGCGGATACGGCCGAAGAGATCCAGCTCCCAGGCCGTGATGCCGATCGACACGCCGTATTGTCGGCTGATCGCGGCCTGGCCGCTGCCGGAAAGGTCTGCCGGCAGGCGGCGGGTGGTGGCGCTGGCGTCGGCGTCGAGCGCCGGCAGCCGGTCGGCGCGCTCGACGCGATAGCGGGCCTGGGCGGTGGCGACGTTGATCGCGGCGTTGCGCAGATCCCGGTTGTTGGCGAGTGCACGTTCGATCACCGCACGCAGGCGCGGATCGAGATACACCTCGCGCCAGGGCTGTTCGACGATCGCCGAGTCGGTTGGCGCGACGCCTTCGACGGATTGCGGCCAGTTCGACGGCACGGCGGCTGCGGGTCGCTGGTAGTCCGGCGCCAGCGTCGTGCAGGCGGACAGCAGGGCCGCGGCCAGCAGCGCGCCGCCGTGGCGCACGAGAGCGGTCGATCGCTTCATGTCAGTGACTCCCTTCGACGGCAAGGGCGGCATCGGCCGCGGGTGGCCGCGTGAACAAGCGCCGGATGACGACGAAGAACAGCGGTACGAAGAAGATGCCGAGCATGGTCGCGGCAATCGTGCCGCCGAGCACGCCGGTGCCGATCGCGTTCTGGCTGCCGGCGCCGGCCCCGCTGGCGAGCGCCAGCGGCAGGACGCCGAAGCCGAAGGCGAGCGAGGTCATCAGGATCGGGCGCAGGCGCATGCGCACGGCTTCGAGCGTGGCATCGATCAGCGGCTTGCCGGCCTGTTCCATCTGCGCCTTGGCGAATTCGACGATCAGAATCGCGTTCTTGGCCGACAGGCCGATCGTCGCCAGCAGGCCCACCTGGAAGTAGATGTCGTTGGACAGGCCGCGGCCGGTCGCCGCCAGCACCGCGCCGAGCACGCCGAGGGGCACCACCAGCATCACCGCGAACGGCACCGACCAGCTCTCGTAGAGTGCCGCCAGACACAGGAACACGATCAACAGCGAAAGCGCCAGCAGGGCCGGCGCCTGATCGCCCGACTGCTGCTCCTGGAACGAGGTGCCGGACCATGCGTAACCGATGCCGGGCGACAGCCGGCCGACCAACTCGGAAATGGCCTGCATCGCTTCGCCCGACGAGTAGCCGGCGGCGGCCTGGCCCTGGATCTCCATCGACGGCTGGCCGTTGAAGCGTTCCAGCCGCTGGGGTCCGAAGCTCCAGTGGGCGCGGGTGAAAGCCGAGAACGGCACCATGTCGCCGCTGCTGTTGCGCACGTACCACTTGTCGAGATCCTCGGGCACCATTCGCGCCGGTGCGTCGCCTTGCACATACACCCGCTTGATGCGGCCGCGGTCCACGAAATCATTCACATAGCTGCCGCCCCACGCGGTCGACAGCGTGCTGTTGATATCGCTGGCCGACACCCCGAGCGCGCCGGCCTGCTGCAGGTCCACGTCGAGCTTGTACTGAGCGGTGTCCTCCTGGCCGTTGGGGCGTACGCCGGCGAGCCGGGGGTCCTGTGCCGCCATGCCGAGCAACTGGTTGCGGGCGGCGAGCAGGGCGTCGTGGCCGAGGCCGGCGCGATCCTGCAGCTGCATGTTGAAGCCGCCCGATGTGCCGAGTTCGATCACCGCCGGCGGCACGAAGGCGAAGACCAGGGCCTCTCGAATCTGCGAAAACGCTGCCATCGCTCGACCCTGCAGCGACTTCACGTCCTGTCCCGGTGCGGTGCGCTGGTCCCACGGCTTGAGGTTGACGAAGCCGATGCCCATGTTCTGGCCACGCCCGGCGAAGCTGAAGCCGGCCACCGTGAACAAGGCACGTACCGTGTCCTTCTCCTCGACCAGGAACTGGTGCTCGACCTTGCGCAGCGTCGCCAGGGTGCGTTCCTGGGTGGCGCCGGCCGGCAGGATCACCTGGGTGAACATCACGCCCTGGTCCTCTTCGGGGAGGAACGAAGTCGGCAGCCGCAGGAACAGGAAGGCCAGCAGGCCGACCACCACGGCGAACACCAGCATGAAGCGAAGAGGGCGCGCGAGCATGCCGCCGACCAGGCCGGCGTAGCCACGGGTGCCACGATCGAAGCTGCGGTTGAACCAGCCAAAGAAGCCGCGGCGGGTCAGGCTGTGGCCCTGCTCGACCGGTTTCAGCAGGGTCGCGCACAGGGCCGGTGTGAACACGATCGCGACCAGCACCGACAGCGCCATCGCGGCGACGATGGTGATCGAGAACTGCCGATAGATGACGCCGGTGGAACCGCCGAAGAAGGCCATCGGCACGAACACCGCCGACAGCACCAGGCCGATGCCGATCAGCGCGCCGGTGATCTGGCCCATCGAGCGCCGGGTCGCCTCCTTCGGCGGCAGACCCTCCTCGCTCATCACCCGTTCGACGTTCTCGACGACGACGATGGCGTCGTCCACCAGCAGGCCGATCGCCAACACCATGCCGAACATCGTCAGCGTGTTGATCGAAAAGCCGAAGGCCGCCATCACGCCAAAGGTGCCGAGCAGTACCACCGGCACCGCGATAGTCGGGATCAGCGTCGCGCGGAAGTTCTGCAGGAACAGATACATCACCAGGAAAACCAGCACCACGGCTTCGATCAGGGTCTTGACCACCTCCTCGATCGAGAGCTGGACGAAGGGCGTGGTGTCGTAGGGCACCACGTACTCGACGCCGGTCGGGAAGTAGGGCTGCATGTCGTCGAGCCTGGCGCGGATGCGGTCGGCGGTTTCCAGCGCGTTGGCGCCGGAAGCCAGCCGGATGCCCATGCCGGCGGCCGGCTGGCCGTTGAAGCGGGCCACGGTCTCGTAGCTCTGGGCACCGACTTCGATGCGGGCGACGTCGCGCAGTCGAACCTCGCCGCCGTCCCGCGCGCTGCGCAGCAGGATGTTCTCGAACTCGCCGACCGTCTGCAGCCGGCTCTGGGCGGTGATGGTGGCGCTGAAGCCCTGGCCCGGCACCGCCGGTGCGCCGCCCAGCTGACCGGCCGAGACCTGGGTGTTCTGGGCCTGGATCGCCGAGGTGACGTCGCCGGTGGTGAGCCCGAAGCGGTTGAGCTTGTCCGGATCGAGCCAGATCCGCATCGCGTACTGCGAGCCGAATACCGTGACCTCGCCGACGCCATCGACGCGGGAGATCGGGTCCTGCACCGTCGACACCAGGAAGTCCGACAGGTCGGTGCCCGACAGCTGGCCGTCTTCCGAGACGAAGCCGACCACCATCAGGAAGTTGCGCGCCGACTTGGCAACCGTCACGCCCTGGTTCTGCACTGCCTGCGGCAACAGCGGCAAGGCCTGCTGGACCTTGTTCTGGGTCTGCACCTGGGCGATGTCGGGATCGGTATCGGCATCGAAGGTCAGGGTGATGCCGACGTTGCCGAAGGAGTCGGTGTTCGAGCTGATGTAGAGCAGGCCGTCGATGCCGGTCAGTCGCTGCTCGATGACCTGGGTCACCGAATCTTCTGCGGTCTTGGCCGACGCACCGGGGTAGCTGGTGTTGATCGCTATGGCCGGCGGTGCGATCGACGGGTATTGGGACACCGGCAGTTCGCGGATCGCCAGCGCGCCGGTCAGCATGATGACGATGGCGATGACCCAGGCGAAGATCGGCCGATCGATGAAGAAGCGTGCCATGATCCCTTCCTCAACGCTCGGCCGGCGTTGCCGACGCGGTCTTCACGGGTTCGGCATCGACGCTGGCGCCGACGCGCACCTTCTGCAGGCCTTCCACGATCACCTGCTCGCCGTCGGCGAGGCCGGCGGTGACGATCCAGCGCCCGTCGCGCGAGCCGGCCAGCGTCACCGGCCGTGCCGCGACCTTGCCGTCATCGCCGACCACCATCACCTGGGACTGGCCGCGGGCGTCGAAGGCGACCGCTGCATGGGGCATCAGCACTGCGCCGGCGGTCTCGCCCTGGCTCACCCGGGCGCGCACGTACATGCCCGGCAGCAGCAGACCGTCGGGGTTCGGGAATTCCGCCCGCAGCGTGACGCTGCCGGTCGACTCGTCGACGCTCACTTCGGAGAACTGCAGGCTGCCGGCATGCGGATAGGCACTGCCGTCCTCGAGGGTCAGGGTCACCGGCAGGCTGTCGCCGTCGCGGGTCAGCTCGCCGCTGGCGACGCGCTGCCGAAGCGCCAGCAACTGGCTGCTGGACTGGGTCAGGTCGACGTAGATCGGGTCGAGGCGCTGCACCGTCGCCAGCGCGCTCGCCTGGTTGGCGGTGACCAGTGCGCCGGCGGTGACCGTCGAGCGGCCGATACGCCCGGCGATCGGGCTGGCGATCCTGGTGTAGCCGAGCTCGATGCGGGCCGTGCGCACCGCGGCCTCGGCCGTGGCCACGTCCGCCCGGGCCTGAAGCAGGGCGGCCTGGGCATCGTCGTTGTCTTGCCTGCTGACCGCCTTGATGCCGACCAGCCCAGCGTAGCGCTCCGCCTTCAGTCGCGCGGTCTCGAGGGAGGCCTTGGCACGGGCGAGGTTGGCGTGCGCGCTGTCCAGCGCCGCCTGGTAGCTGGCCGCCTCGATCTGGTAGAGCAAATCGCCGGCCGCCACTTCGCTGCCTTCTCGGAACAGGCGCTTCTGGACGATGCCGCCGACCTGCGGCCGGATCTCGGCCACCAGGTAGGGCGAGGTGCGTCCGGGCAACTCCGTGGTCAGCGTGACCGGCCCGGTCTCGGCGCGGATCACCCCGACGACCGGCTTGGCGGTCGCCTGGGGGGGCGGAGTTGTCGCGGCCTGGCTGCAGGCCGCCAGCAGGATCGCCGCGGCGCCGGCAATGGCCAGCGGGCGCAGCGAGCGGGACGGAATAGCGTGCATGTTTTGCCTCGCGTGAAGGTGGGGCGCCGCTTCCGGGTGGGTCGCGGCGCATTCATCGTTAGTAGATTGAACGATCATTCTAGTTCGAGCGCTCATTCTATGTTAGGGTGGCGCCGTGATCAAGCGCCGGCCGCGACCGGCATGCGTAAAGTTGTGATAAGGGAGTGTCCCGGATGATCGCCGACGACGAACTCAATCCGGCCTCGAAGGCCGACGTGCGGCGCGAGCAGATCCTCGCCGCCGCCCAGACCTGCGTGCTGGAAGAGGGTTTCCACCGCGCCAGCATCTCCAAGATCTGCAAGCTGGCCGGCATGAGCCCGGGGCACGTCTACCACTATTTCGAGAACAAGGAAGCGATCATGGCCGCGCTGGTGCGGCGTGATCTCGACCATATGCTCGACCTTACCGCCGGCATGCGCGCTTCGGCCGACGTCCTCGAAGCGATGATCGATCGCATCCCGCTGGGCGTGGCCGAAAGACTCGATCCGCGCGACGCCAGCCTCAAGCTCGAGATCGCTGCCGAGGCATCTCGCAACCCGAACATCGCCCGCATCGTTCGTGAAGCCGACGCCTGCAGCCTCAAGAGCCTGCGCCAGACCATCGCCGAGGCGCGCCGCGCGCGTGGCTTGCCGGACGACGACGACACCGTCGCCGAACTCGCCGTCGTCGCGGCGGCGATGTTCGACGGACTGGTGATCCGTGGCGTGCGGGATCCGGACACCGACCGCGATGCGGTCGCGCGTCGTTTCGCCGCGATACTGCGGGAACTGTTTCGGTCTTAGCACGCAGCCGAGTGCTGCCTCGGCCGCCGCAACGACGGGCCAGTGCGTTGGCGCCGGCCATCTTCGGCTTGGCCTCGCCCGGCGAGGTCTGCCTAAGGATTCCCGCTCAATTTGTCGTTAAAGCGCCAATGCGAGCAGTCGGTCGCCGAGCTGTCGGCCGCCTTCGATCGACCTTCGGCGCCCGGTGAGTCCCGCCGTCGGTCGCGGCCCGCGTCCATAGGGTGCCAACGATGAACATCGACCTGAAACAAGTGACCTTCGAATCCGACCTGTTTTCTGGCGATCGACGTTTCAGGGCGTTCTTCGATCTGTCCCCGGATCCCGCATGGATCATCGCCGACGGCCGCTTCGTCGAATGCAACCAGGCCGCTCTGCTCGCGTTGGGGTATCGAGACCGGAGTGAAGTCGTCGGCAGCCACCCGTCGCAACTGTCTCCGGAACTTCAGCCGGGCGGCGAGCGGTCATCCGAAAAGGCGGACCGCATGATGGCACTGGCACGCGAGCAGGGCGTGCATCGATTCGAATGGATTCACCTTCGGGCCGACGGTTCGCCGATGTGGACCGAGGTCACGCTGTCGGACGTCGCCGTCGAGGATCAGCCGCTGATCCTTTGTTCGTGGCGTGACGTCACCGAGCGCAAACAGCACGAGCAGCGCGAGCAATTGCGGCTGTCCGTGCTGGAAAAGACCGCGCTGGGCGCTGGCCTGTCCGAAGTGCTCACCGATCTGGTACTGGCCTGCGAGACGGAATTGCCGGGTGCCATCGGATCGGTCATGACGCTCGACGTCAATCGGCAGCAACTGCTGCCGGCAGCCGCGCCCAACCTGCCCGAATTCTTCATGAACACGGTTCGGGACGGTCTGATGATCGGTTCCGGCGTGGGGTCCTGCGGCGCCGCGGCCTACGACCGCCAACGCGTCGTGGTCGAGGACATCTCGCAGCATCCGAACTGGGTCGTGGCGGTGGATCTGGCGGAACGGGCCGGACTGAGGGCGTGCTGGTCGCAGCCGATCCTCGACCCCCGCGGCCAGGTGCTGGGAACCTTTGCCTGCTACTACCTCGAGCCAAGGCGGGCGAGCGAGCGCGATCTGCGCGTGCTGTCGGCCTATGCCGAGCTTGCTGCGGTCGCGATCGAGCGCGTCCATGATCTGCGCAAGCTGGAGCAGGGTGACAGTTGGCGCAGGCCCCTGATCGAACAGTCGCGGGACGGGATCGTCTTCCTCGATCATACCGGCGGGGTGCACGACGCCAACGCCGCCTTTGCCGAAATGCTCGGCTACGGTATGACCGAGCTTCGAAAGCTCCACGTCTGGGACTGGGAAGCGGAACTGACGCGTGAGGAGTTGTTGGCCGGCCTGCAGAACATCAGCGAACAGGGCGATCACTTCCAGTCGATTCAGCGTCGCAAGGACGGAACGCGGATTCATGTGGACATCACCAGCACCGCGGTGATGGTCGAGGACCGCAAGCTGATCATGGCGGTGATCCGCGACATCTCGGACCGGATTCGCGCCGAGCGGGCGCTGGCGGAACACAAGGACAAGCTGGAGCAACAGGTGGCGGAGCGGACCGCGACGGTTCGCCTGCAGGCGCGCATCATCGACCAGAGCCACGACTCGATCGTGACCACCAACCTGGACGGCATCATCACCAGCTGGAATCTCGGTGCCGTCCGATTGTTCGGCCTGTCCCAGGATGACGCCGTGGGCGAGCACCTGTCCATCGTCTTCCCGCCTGCGGAACACGAGTTCCTGCGCCAACAGGTGTTGGAGCCGCTGAAGCGCGAGGGGCGACACGAACGGGACGTGCGGATGTGGCGCGGCGATCGGCAGCCGATCGATGTGCACCTGTCCCTGAGTCTGCTGTTCGACGACATCGGCGAGGCCGTCGGCATGGTGGGCTATTCGATGGACATCACCGACCGCAAGCGGATGGAGAACGCGCTGCGGCGCTCGGAAGCGAATCTCGCCCATGCGCAGGCCATCGCCCACGTCGGCAGCTGGCATTTCGATCTGCGCTCCGACGTGCTCACCTGGTCGGACGAAACCTACCGCATCTTCGGCGTGCCGGTCGGCGAGGCGGTCAGTCTCGATGCGTTCATTGCCTTCGTTCCGCCGGCCGATCGCGATATGGTCGCGGCGGAATGGCAGGCCGCACTGACCGGCAAGCCCTACGACGTCGAGCACCGCATCATCGTCGATGGCGTACAGAAATGGCTGAGGCAGATGGCGGAACTCAGCTTCGACCGATCAGGCGAGGCGGTATCCGCTCTCGGCACCGTGCAGGACATCACCGAGCTCAAGCGCGCCGACCAGACGACCCGCGATGCCCTGCACGAGGCCCGCCGGCTGGCCCGTTTGCGCAGCGAGTTCGTCGCCAACATGAGTCACGAAATACGCACCCCGCTCAATGCCGTGACCGGCCTTGCGCGAGCCGGCATGCGGGGTCAGCCCGCCGACGAAGCGATCGACACCTTCGCCCGCATCGCCGGGGCAAGCCAGCATCTGATGCGCGTCGTCAACGACGTGCTCGACTTCGCGAAGATCGATGCCGGAAAGCTGGCGCTGGAACCACGGCCGTTCCGGCTTCCGGAAACCCTGGAGAACGTGCTGTTCCTGATTCGTCCGCAGGCTGAAGCCAAGCGCTTGCGACTCGATCTGACGACCGATGCCGGACTGCCGACGTGGGTCGTCGGTGACGTGCTCAGAGTGGAGCAGGTGCTGCTCAATCTGCTCTCGAACGCCGTCAAGTTCACCGAACGCGGTGCGGTCGAACTCCGGGTGTCCCCCGCTGGCGAGGCGCTCGCCTTCGACATCGTGGATACCGGCGTCGGCATGACCGAGACACAACTCGGCCAGCTGTTCCAGCCCTTCGAGCAGGCGGACTCGTCTGCTACACGTCGCTTTGGCGGTACCGGTCTCGGGCTGTCGATCAGCCATAACCTGGTTTCGCTGATGGGGGGGCGCATCGACGTCGCCAGCATGCCGGGCAGCGGCAGCACTTTTTCGGTTCGACTGCCGCTCGAAGAGGTCGCGCCGCCCGACGAAACGGCCGCGCAGGAATCGGTCGACGAAGAGATGCGACTGCGCGGCGTGCGTGTGCTGGCCGCGGAGGATGTCGAGCTGAATCAGTTGGTGCTCGAGGACATGTTGAGCTATCAGGGGGCTGAAGTGACGATCACCGAGAACGGTGTCGAGTTGCTGGCACTAATCGACGCGGACGGCGCCGACGCCTTCGACGTGGTTCTGATGGATATCCAGATGCCCGAAATGGATGGTCTGGAGGCCACTCGTCTGCTTCTACAGCGGACTGCCGAGCTGCCGGTGATCGGTCTGACGGCGCATGCGCTGGCCGAGGACCGGCAGCGCTGTCTCGATGCCGGCATGGTCGACCATTTGCCGAAGCCGGTGGACGAAGCGGGTCTGGTCGCGGCGATTCTCAGGCATTTGCCCGAATCGAAGCGGGTGAAACCGGCTTAGTCGCGAATCGCAGCTGACCCGGCGCGCGCCCGAGGACGGACACCACGAGGATGCGTCGCTGCAGACCGGGGCTTGCCAGCGGAGCAGGCCACCGGATTTCCGGGCGGGCTGTTGTTCGCCGCCCCGTCTCCCGGTGCTCAGCCTGCAAGCCGGATTGCGAGCGCGAGCGAGATTGAAACCAGCGCGAACAAGTTGCCGAGGATCACGATCGCCGCAACTTTTTCCGGCTCCTGACCAAAGCGCTCGGCAAACATGTAGTTGAGTACTGCTGGCGGTAGTGCGCCAAACAGGATGAGGATATCGGTTTCCCGCGACGACAGTTCGAAGCCCCAGCAGAACAGCGCAGCCAGCAGCAGACCGCTGGCCGGTGTCGCGATCGCGCCGACCAGGCCGATGCGCCACTCGCCAAGCGGCGCGGTGTTGAGCCGGACGCCGAGCGCAAACAGCATCAGCCCGGTCGCAACGTCACCGATCACCTTGAACGCGGCCAGTACCGGGTGCCATAGCGCGACGCCCGAGATGCTCACCGCAATGCCTGCCGCGCCCGCGATGAACACCGGCTCGCGCAGCAGGCGCCATATCCTGACGTTGTTTCCCAGCCACAGGCTCGAGATGGTGAAGTGCAGGATATTCTCGATCAGGAACAGGATCACCGCGGCCGGGAGCGCTTCGTGACCGAAGGCCAGCAACAAGAGTGGCAGGCCCATGTTGCCGGCATTCTTGAACATCATCGGTGGCAACAGCGTCTTCGGCTGGTAGCCGAGCTTGCGTGCCAGCGGCAGTCCCAGCAGGCCAGGCCCGAGCACGACGACGAAGCCGCCAATGGCAATCATCTGCACGTCTTGCAGCGAGAACGATTGACCAGCAAGCGCCGAGAAGACCAGCGCCGGGACGAATACGTCCATGTTGACCTGGTTGGTCGCCAGCATGTCCGGTCGGTGACGCCGACCGTATGCGAAGCCGACCACGATGACCGCGAACACTGGGAAGACGATGCTGAATATTTGAATGATCATGGCAAGCGGCTGGTGGTCGCAGGACGGGGAAACGGTTCGGCCGGCGTCGCGCTCGGTCACGGCTTGTCGTCGATTTCATGAATCGGCGCGGTGCGCCCGGGGGTGGCCAAACGATGACCGCGAGCAAGCCTAGTACGCTCCGACCAGCGGCGAAAGCACTTTCGCGCGCGGCTCCTGGCTCGGCAGCGGGTGCTGGCGGCCGCCCGGTGATTGCGGGAGCGTTGTTCGAAGCGCGGCGTCAGGTGCTGGATGGGTGCAGGCGTGGATGGTGCGTGATCGGCTTGGCCGGCGACGCGGTGAGGTTCGTGCGCAAGAGGCCTTGGGCGCAGGCGGGCTCGGCAGGTGGGGCATGCCTGATCCGAGCGTCGGGACGTGGCGTGGATCTCCGCTCGAGACCGGATTACGCGAAAACGCCCCGCCGGTGGTCACCGGCGGGGCGTTTCCGGGGTATTGCTAACGCTTAGGCGGCCTTCTTGGCGGTCTTGCGAGCGCTCTTGACGGCGGTGCCGGCGGGCACACTGACGTCGGCCAGCGCCACGACCTGCTTGGTGGCCTTGGCGACGCTGCCATAGGTCTCGTTGGCGGCGGCGATCGCCGACTTGACGGCTGCGACGGCGACGTCGGAACCAGCCGGCGCCGACTTCGAGACCTCGTCCAGCATGGCGACGACGATCTTGTTCAGTTCGGCCAGCTGGGCGTCGACGATCTTGTTCAGCTCTTCGCCGCAATCGACGGCGATGCCGTGGACGCTGCGGACGTAGGCGACGGCGCTCGCCATCGCCGGCTCGGCCAGACCCTGCAAGAAGCTCACCAGCGCTTGCGGGTCCTTGATCGCGCAGAGCGATTCGAGATTGGCGGCGGCGTCCGTCAGGCCGGCACGCGCGGTGTTGAGGTTGAGCGCGGCCAGGCGCTCGACGCTGGTCAGGCCCAGCGCGGACACGGCCGAGAGGCTATCGAGGGCAGCCGAGTTGGCGGCGGCGACTTTTTCAGGGGTGATGATTTGCGACATGTTCGGTCTCCAGGTTTCGATTGCGTTCAAAGGGGTGATTCATTCGTAGTGGTCAGCTTGTCTTTGCTGCACTGCACAATTTAATTATGGTCAAGCTAATCAAGGACCGCAACATCCTTTTGCTGCCATGCAGCATTTTTACCACAGCGTATCATGTGACGGGTCGTTCCGGCGTCGGTCCGGAGTCATCGACTTGGGTCCGGTCGGCCGCCGAATGGCTGTCTGCTCAGCGAAGATCCGCCCGTCCAGCAGGATTTCAGCCGGCTCCGGCGTGCATCAACGGCGCGCTACGTGCCCGCGCCAGAAGCGTGCGGCGCGGACCGGCGTGCAATTCAGACCGCTCGAAGGTCCAGAATCGCGCGTGCGTACGACTCGGGTGACTCCTGCGGCACGTTGTGACCCACGCCTTCGAGCAGCCGGTCGTCGTAGCTGCCGGTGAAGTGTCTTGCGTGGGCGGCCGCATCCTGCAATGGGGTCACATCATCGACGGCGCCATGGATCGCGATCGTCGGGACGCGGATATCGGGCAGGGTCGCGAGCCGTGCCTCGGTGGCGTCGTATCGGGGATCGCCTTCGGCATTGCCATGGCGATGGCGATACGAGTGGATGACGACATCGACGAAATCGGGATTGTCGAATGAACTCGCCGTCCGGTCGAAGACCGTGCCGTCGATCGACCACGTCGGTGACCACAGCTTCCACAGCAGCCTGCACAAGGCCCGCCGGTTGCGTGTCAGCCCGTTTCGTCCGCGTTCGGTATGGAAATAGTACTGATACCACCAACGGCGTTCGCTCTCGGGATCACTCGGGATCGCCGAGGCGGCGATATCCTGGATCTGATAGCCGCCGCAGCTGACCAGGCCGCGGACGCGCTCGGGCCACAGGGCGGCGACGATGCAAGCGGCTCGGGCGCCCCAGTCGAAACCCGCGACGATGGCCTGATCCAGTTGCAGCGCATCGAGCAGTTCGACCAGGTCGTGGCCGACGGCAGCCTGTTGCCCCGACCGCATTGCAGTGGGCGCGAGGAACCGGGTGCCGCCGTAGCCACGGACGTAGGGCACGATCGCGCGCAATCCCTGCCGCTCGAGAATCGCGACGACGTCGTCGAATGCCCTCGGATCGTAGGGGAAGCCGTGCACCAGCACCACCGGCATGCCATCAACGGGACCTGTCTCCTCGTAGGCGACGTCCAGCATGAGCGTTCGAACGTGTCTCAACCGAGCCATCTCGATCGTCCTCCGACATGGACTTTGGGCCGGGCTGATTGTCCGCCGGCACCCTCGCTTGCGCTCGTCGGGTGTGGGCCGGAGGAATCGCCCCTATTGAAAACATAGCTGCGATCCCAGATTCTGGCGCCCGAGTTTGGCGCGGCCGTGATCACACGCTCGCCGGTGGCCGCGGCGGCCATTTACGCTGTCGCGGGCAGATGTGGTATTGCTGTCGATGGGGGCGCGTCATGCACCTTTCGACCGGTCGCGCCGGCGGGACGCGGTGCTGCGGGCGGCCGAGTGCCTTGCTTGAAGATGCGCCTCGCGCGATCACGGACGCGATATGCAACGGGTCCGGCCGGGGCGATTCGCACGGGCCCCGACAGTCCCGAGCAGGAAGCGGAATGATGGATTCGTCGAATGGGTGATTTCAACAGCCAATGAAGCGGCCGACCGAGACCGACGCCTGGCGTGCGCTCGCCGAACACCACGCGGTGATCGCCACGGCCAGCCTGAACCAGCTGTTTGCCGACGATCCGCAGCGTTTTCGGCGCATGTCCCTGTCGGCGGCCGGCCTGGTGCTCGATTATTCGAAGAATCGGCTCGACGACCGGACCCTGGCGCTGCTGACCGGTCTCGCGATCGAGCAGGGTGTCGTCGCCGCCCGCGACGCCATGTTCGCCGGGCAGGCGATCAACGACACCGAAGGGCGCGCGGTGCTGCACACGGCGCTGCGCAAGCGTGCCGGCTCGCGACTCGACGTCGGTGGCGTCGATGTCATGCCGGAGGTGCTCGAGGTACGCGAGCGCATGCTCGCTTTCGCCGAGGCCGTCAGGGACGGCCGCTGGACCGGGCACACCGGCGATGTGATCACCGATATCGTCAATATCGGCATCGGCGGTTCCGACCTCGGGCCGTGCATGGCCTGCGAGGCGTTGACCGGCGAGGGGCGACCGCGGCAGCGGCTGCACTTCGTGTCGAACGTCGATGGTGCGCAACTGGCGGGCGTGCTCGACCGGGTCGACGCCCGCAGCACGCTGTTCGTGGTCGCCTCCAAGACTTTCACGACGATCGAGACAATGACCAACGCGGCGAGCGCGCGCGCCTGGCTGCTGGCGAACGGCGCCTGCGAGGGTGACGTTGCGAGGCACTTCGTCGCGGTGTCCACCGATGCCGGCCGGGTGCGCGAGTTCGGCATCGACGTCGCCAACATGTTCGGCTTCTGGGACTGGGTCGGCGGGCGCTATTCGATGTGGTCGTCGGTCGGCCTGCCGATCGCACTGGCAATCGGCGCCGATGGCTTTCGCGCGCTGCTGGCCGGTGCCGAGCGCATGGATCGCCATTTCGTCGAGGCGCCGCTCGCGGCCAACATGCCGGTGCTGCTCGCGCTGATCGGCCTGTGGAACCGCGACTTCCTCGGTGCTGCCAGCCTCTGCGTCGTGCCCTACGCCCAGGCCCTGGCCCGGCTGCCGGCCTATCTGCAGCAACTCGAGATGGAGAGCAACGGAAAATCGGTGATGCGGGACGGCCGGGCGGTCGGGGTCGGCACTTGTCCGGTGATCTGGGGCGAGCCCGGCACCAACGCCCAGCATTCGTTCTTCCAGTTGCTGCACCAGGGGCCCGACATGATCCCCGTCGACTTCATCATGCCACTCGAAGTCGCGCACGAACTGCCGGGCCATCAGCGCCTGCTGCTGGCCAACTGCATCGCCCAGAGCAAGGCGCTGATGGTCGGCAGGAGCGAGGCCGAGCTGCGGGCCGAGCTGAGCGCCGCCGGGCTCGCCGGCGAGCAACTGGAACGCCTGCTGCCGCACAAGCTGTTCACCGGCAATCGGCCGAGCAATACCGTGGTGATGCCCGATTTGTCGCCGACCGCGCTCGGCGCGCTGATCGCGCTCTACGAGCACAAGGTGTTCGTGCAGGGTGTGCTGTGGGGCGTCAACAGCTTCGATCAATGGGGGGTCGAGCTCGGCAAGCAGCTCGCCAGCCGCATCGCGGTCGAACTCGACGGCGACAGCGATGGTGCACACGATGCGTCGACGCGCGGCCTGATCGAGCTCGCCCGCGCGGGTCTCGTGCGGGCGGCTGCGCGTCGCGGGCGCTGATCGTCGCGTTGAGCGGTCGCTGGCCGGCGGTGACGGCCGTCGCCGGGCCGTGCCCCGACTCAGCCGCCGGGGGGTGGCTCGGCGCGGGATTCCCGGCCGGCGAAGAGCGGGTGCACCAGTGCATGGGCCGCTCCGGCGAGCGCAGCGTGGGGCGCCTGCAGCACGAACACGGGAATCTTCGCCAGGTAGCCCGAGAAGCGGCCCTTGGTCTCGAAGCGACGCCGAAATCCGGATCGCAGGAAGTGCTCGCCGAGCCTGGGCACGATGCCGCCGCCGACATAGACGCCACCGCGCGCACCGAGCGTCAGGGCGACGTCGGCGGCGAAGCTACCGAGCAGTTCACAGAAGGTATCGACGGTTTCGATGCAGTGCGGACATTCGCCGGCCAGGGCGCGCGCGCTGATGACCTCCGGCGGCAGTGGTGATGGTGACTGCCCGGCCAATTCGCGGATCGCGTCGTGCATCGCCGACAGGCCGGGGCCGGACAGGGCCCGCTCGGCAGAAACATGGCCGAAGCGCCGGGCCAGCCGGTCGATGATCGCCGATTCGCGTGCGCTGCCCGCCGCCAGCGTGACGTGGCCGCCTTCGCCGGCGATCGCTGCGACGCCCTCGCCGCAGCGCACCAGACCCGAAACCCCCAGGCCGGTCCCGGCGCCGATCAAGGCGATCGCGGCATCCTCCGGTGGCGCTTCGCCGCCAAGCTGGAAGCGTTCGTCCGCTGCGAGGGACAGCAGCCCCAATGCCAGCGCCGTGAAGTCATTGACCACGACCAGACGCTCGAGGCCGAGGGCGGCGCGCAGTGCCGGCACCGCGAAGCGCCAGCGGCCATTGGTCATTGCGATGTCGTCACCGGTGACCGGTGTCGCAATGCCGATCGCCCCATGGCGGGGCATCGCCAGGCCCTCGCGCCGCAGATAGGCACGAATGGCGTCGTCGATGCCAGTGAATTCCGCGCAGCGGAAAGCCTGCACCCGGATCGGCCGGCGCCCGGGACTCTCGACGATGGCAAAGCGGGCGTGGGTGCCGCCGACATCGGCCACCAGATGCGGATAGGGGTCGCTCATGTCGACCGGGAAGGCGATGGAGGTTGTCGCGAACGGTTCCTGGCGCACGTCGTTGCGGCCAGCCCTGCGCCACCGGCGGGACGGTTTCCGGGCGAATCGCGGCCGGGCGTCACCCGCTCAGCGGAGCCGTCGCAGGCCCTTGCGGTAGCGCTTGCCCTTCTCGACATAGGCGGAGTGGCCGGTGCCGAGCAGCGCCAGGTCCTTGTCACTGAGTTCGCGAACGACCCGCGCCGGCGCGCCGAGAATCAGCGAGCGCGGCGGGAACACCTTGCCTTCGGTGACGATCGCGCCGGCACCGACCAGGCTGTCGGGCCCGATCACCGCGCCGTTCAGCACCACCGCCTGAATACCGATCAGGGAGCCATCGCCGATCGTACAGCCGTGCAGCATTGCCTGATGGCCGACCGTCACCCGCGCGCCGATGTTCAGCGGAAAACCGGGATCGACATGCAGAATCACCCCGTCCTGGACGTTGCTGGACTCGCCGATGGTGATCGGCTCGTTGTCGGCACGGACCACCGCGCCCGGCCAGATGCTGGTGTGCTCGGCAAGCCGCACCGCGCCGATGACGGTGGCCTCATCGGAGATGTAGGCGCTGTCGGCAATGGTCGGTTCCAGTTCGTCGATGGCATAGACGGGCATTACTGGTCTCCAAAACGTCGGGGCACCGGCGGCCGTCTGCCGGATGCGGTGCCGGCGGCACTACCGAACGATTGCCTCGCGCAGGATGGCTTCGAGGGTCTCGGCATAGCCGGCGATGAGTTCGGCCTGATCCTGCCCGTTGATGATCCGGCGGGCTTCCTTGTAATCGCAGCCAGCGTCGTTGATGTAGTCGGCCAGCTTGCGGCCGGTGAACAAGCCCTTGCGCATGCCGAGCGACATGATGCGGTAGGCGATCACCGGTCGCAGCGCCTGGTCCGGATCGCGGACCAGATCCTCGTCGTCGCCGAGGGCCAGGGCCTGGGTCATTCGTGCGTAGTTGGCGCGGCCGGTGATCTGGACGTATCCGCGCCCGCGGAAGCGGTAGCCGTCGCCGGGCTCGGTATTGCCGAGCCGGCCGCCGAGGCGGGTGCCGGCTTCGTACTTGTCGAAGTAGTCCCGGCGGCCGTATTCGGTGATCGGCATCCAGCGGTTGGCGCATTCGTGCTTGACCGTCGCCAGCATGTAGGCCGCCCATTGCACCGACTTGAGTTCGGCGTCTTCCACCATGTTGCGGCCGAGCAGTTCGAGGCCGTTGACGGTCGCCTGCGACAGCCGGCCGTAGGCGCTGCGATAGGCATTGAAGAACCGGGTGTGGTCGACCTGCATCGCTTTCTCCTTCAATCCGGCGCGATCATCCGCCAGTCGGCGGGCGGCACGTCGCCGTCCGCTTCGACCGGCAGTTCGGCACCTTCCGGACAGGGCAGGCGCACCGCCAGGCCGGTGATCCGGGGCTCGCCGCCGGCGAGCGAGTAGCGTGTCCAGATGCCGCAATCCGCAGTCTGGCGCGACAGCGACAACAATACCAGCGATTGCTGGTCCGCCAGCCACGATGTCTCGCCGGTGATCTCGGTCGTGTGGCCCTGCACCAATTCACGGCCGTACGGGGAGCGGTAGAAGGGCAGTTCCAGCAGGGCTGCCGTGGCCTCGGGACGCTCGCGCCGGAAGCGCATCACGACACTGGTGGGCTGATAGGCGCCGGCCGCACAACGGACCAGCGCAATGCTGCTGCCGTCGGTCAGGTCATGGATCTCGACACCGCCGTCGCTGCCTCCCCGGGTGAGGTCGAATGCGCGTTCGCAGGGTTCGGGCCAGCGAAGCAGGGCGAACCAGCGGGCGCGATCGGCAAGCGTCGTTCCGGGCGTCGCGCGAAACCCGCTTTCGATTTCCGCTCCGATCCTGGGATCGGCAGCGGCCTGGGCGGCTGCCGCTGGCGTCGTCGGCTCGGGCAATTCGGATGGAGGACTGGCGCAGGCGCCGCTCAGTGCCAGCGCCGCGGCCGCAATCGGTGATTGGACGTTCATCGCGCCGATTGTGGCGCGACCGACGGAAAAATCCAGCCCCCGCCGGTCGCGCCTGAGATCGCCGGCCGGGGAGCTCGGGCCGTCAGACGTATTGCGGACGGGCGCGAGTCTGGCTGGGCCCGACGTGACGCGGCGTCAGGCCGCCGCCATGCTGCGGCCGAGGCCGCCGATCTCGGCGACGTTGTCGAGCATGCGCTCGAGCAGCCTGTCGAGTTCGCGCTGTTCCAGCTTGAGCTGCTTCAACAACAGCGATTCGACCACCTCGCGCGGCCGCGCGAGGCAGGCGAACGGATTGATCGTGGTACCGAACACGCCGCGGCCGAACTCGTCGAGACTGACGATCGATTCGGCGGCACAGAGGATTCCGGCGAGCGAATTCGAGCGACCGGCGAACAGGTGATGATTGCGGTGCACCTGGGCAAAGGTCGCTGGCGCGAGCCAGTGTTCCAGCAGCATCGCGGTGAGCTCGCCATGCTCGCGGCCGAACTGTTCGCGCTCGGCCTGTTCGATGGTCAGCGACTGCTCCAGCGCAAAGACGCAGACCCGTTCGAGAGCGCCGGGCCAGGTCAGTTCGGCCAGCATGTAGCCGAGGTCGTGCAGTAGTCCGTGGAGATAGGCGTCACTGCCGTCGTGGTACTTGAGCAGGCGTGCCACTTCGCGACAGGCAGTGGCCATCGACACCGAGTGCAGCCACAGTTGCTCGCGCGCCTGGTCGGACAGGCGCGCCGAGACCGGGTGGCCGAACAGCATGCCGGTGGCCATCTGCATGGCCTGGCGCATGCCGATCCGGCGGATTGCCTGGGGCACCGAGGCAATGCGGGACGATGCGCCGCCATGGGCGGCGGAATTGGCGACGGCGACCAGCCTCGCGGCCAGTTGGGGTTCGTTCGAGACGATCGCGAGCAGTTGCTGTTCGGCGTCGTCGTCCTCGAGCTTGACCGCCAGCAGCTCGGCGGCACGGGGCGACAGCGGCGGCAGCGCGTCGAAATTGACCGGGTTCACTTTTTATTGACTCCGTGGCTTTGGCCTTGGCCGGGCATATGGGAGATATCTATCGGCGCTATGACTTTCGACTTAACAGCCGGGGTTTCAACAAAGTGTGTCATCGGGCCGCCTCCGCGAGAAGGTAGACTGTCATGAGCGTCCGGCAGCTGTCGATCGCCGGTCGTACCGAAGCCATGCTGAGCGAACATTCCCTGTCCGAGAACCATGCCCGACTCGGCGATTGCCTGGCCGCCGGGGTGCCGCCGCTGTTCATCCAGGATCTCGACGGCGTCTGCATGGGGTTGGTGGCCGACCCGCTGCGGCGAACGGTCGATCCGGCTTATCTGTCTGCGTGCCACCGGTTGCGCCGGCGCTTCTTCGTGTTGACCAATGGCGAACACATCGGCAGCCGCGGCATGAACGGCATCGTCGAGCGCAGCCTCGGTGGCAAGCGCCAGGCGGCAGGTCGCTACCTGCCGGGTCTGGCCGCCGGCGGCGTGCAGTGGCAGGACGTCGATGGTGTGGTCTCGCACCCTGGGGTCAGTGCCGAGGAACTGCGCTTCCTCGCCGACGTGCCGGCCCGGGCCCGGCGCTTCCTGACCGAATTCCTGGCGCAGCCGGGCCATCGTCTGACGTCGTCGCAGGTGGCGGCACTGGCCGATGCGGCGGTCCTCGACAACCGGGTGTCGCCGACCGTCAACACCAACGTCCTGTTCGAGGCCCTCGACGGGCGGGTAGCGCGCTATCGCGACCTGCAACAGGCGCTTCAGGACTTCATGACCGACCTGCTCGACACGGCGGCCGGCCATGGCCTGAAAGACGCCTTTTTCGTGCACCTGGCGCCCAACCTCGGCCGCGACGGCGATGTCGAGCGCCTCGCGCCGGCGTCGGACGGCCTGGCCGGCACCACCGATTTCCAGTTCATGCTCTCCGGCGCTATCAAGGAAGCCGGCGTGCTGGATCTGCTCAATCGTCACTACGCGCGACACACCGGTCGCCATCCGCTGGGCGCCGATTTCAATGCTCGAACTGCGCCGCGCGTCCATGCTGCCTTGCTGGATCTCGCCGACGCCGCCTTCGAGCGCCACCGGATGCCGCCCATCGTCGGCGTCGGCGACACCGTGACTTCATCGATCGCTGCCGACGGCCAGCGTGTGCGCGGCGGCAGCGATCGCGGCTTCCTGCACCTGGTTCAGGAACTGGGGCGACGCTTCGGTACCGACAATGCGGTGCTGCTGGTCGACAGCAGCGGCGGCGAGGTGCGTCGCCCGGGCCTGATGCGCGACCCGCGTGCAGGCGGGCTGGTGGCCGAGGGCATCACCGACGCCAGTGACCCGCTGCGCGTGAACTTCGTGTTTCCTGGCGGTCACCGCCAGTACGTGGATTTCCTGATCGCACTCGCCGGGCGCATCGGCCGCGCCGGCGCCTGATCGACTCAGCCGTCGCGTGCGCCGCGCAACAGGGCCGGCGTTCCGCCATCGGTATCGCCCGCAGGCGCGGCCTCGCCGGCTTCGGCCGCAGCAGTGTCGGTGGCGGTGTCCGCGGTCGCGTCCGCCTTGTCTTCTGCAGGCGACTGTTCGGGCTCGGCGGCTTCCGCCGTCGGTGCCGGGACTTCTTCCTCGAGCAGACTCGCAAGCTCATCGAGCGCTTCGCGCGAGGTCTGGATCAGTTGGGTCTCGTCGTGGTACAGGGCCTGTTCGCGCCGCAGGACGCGGGCGTCGTACTCGGCAAAACGGGCGACGATGTCGCGCGCGCGCTCGGCCGGCTTGCCGAGGGTCTCGAATACTTGCCGGGCCATGTCGAGGCTCGACAGGAAAGTCTCGCGGATGATCAGCTCGACCCCGAGATCCATCAGCCGGTAGGCGTGGAAGCGATTGCGCGCGCGGGCGACGATGGTGACGCCCGGGAAATGTCGGCGCACCGTCTCGGCACTGAGCAAGGACGCCTCGATGTCGTCGATCGCCAGCACGAAGACCTGGGCTTCGCCGACCTTGGCCGCATGCAGCACCTCGAGCTGGGCGGCATCGCCGTAGAAGGCCTCGATGCCGAAGCGGCGGATGGTCTTGACCTCCGAGTGATCCTTGTCGAGTGCGGTGAAGCGCACGCGACGCGCCAGCAGCACCCGCCCGACGATCTGGCCGACGCGACCGAAGCCGGCGATCACCACCGGCGCGTGCTCGTCGGGCATCTCGTCCGGCGGCGGCGCCTCGACGGCCGCCGCCGAGCGCGCGTCGAGGCGGTCGCCCCAGATGATCAGGAACGGCGCCAGCGCCATCGACAGCGCCACCGACAGGTTGAGCTGGGCGACGACGGCGGCCGGCAGCAGGCCACCCTCCTGGGCGGCACCGAACAGCACGAAGGCGAATTCGCCGCACTGGGCGAGGATCAGCGCCTGCATTCGCGAGCGCCGCGTGTCGCAGCCGGTGAGCCGGCGCAGCACGAAGAAGCTGCCGCCCTTGATCAATACCAGGGCCAGCGTCAGACCGAGCACGTTGAGGGGGTGGTGCACGATCATGCCGAGGTCGATGCCCATGCCGACGGCAATGAAGAACAGACCCATCAACAAGCCCTGGAAGGGCAGGATCGACGCTTCGAGTTCGTGGCGGAAGTCGGAATCGGACAACAGCACGCCGGCGACGAAGGCGCCCAGCGACATCGACAGACCGCCGGCCTGCAGCAGCAGGCCGAGACCTAGCGCAGTGGCCAGCGCGGCCGCGGTGAACATCTCACGGCTGTTGATCCGGGTGACGTGGCGGAACACCAGATCGAGCAGCGGGCGACCGACCAGGATCGCGGCCACCAGAATGCCGACGCCGATCAGCGGGTTGGTCCCTTCGCCATCGTGGCTCTGGGCACCGAGCAGCGGCAGCACCGCCAGCAGCGGGATCACCAGCAGGTCCTGGAACAGCAGGATGCCGAAGGTCTCGCGGCCGAACAGCGAGCCCATCTCGTTGCGCTCGGCCAGCGTCGGCAGCACGAAGGCGGTGGACGACAGTGCCAGCGTCAGGCCGACGACGACCGCCAGCGGCCAGTCGAGGCCGAGCAGGTAGGCGGCCGGCGCCATCACCGCGGCGCAGCCGCCGACCTGCAGCGCACCGAGGCCGAACACCGACTTGCGCAGGGCCCACAGCCGCGACGGCTGCAGCTCGAGGCCGATCACGAACAGCAGCAGCACGACCCCGACTTCGGCGGTATGCAGCAGGTTCTCCGGATCGCGGACCACGCCGAAGCCCCAGGGGCCGATCAGCACGCCGGCAGCAAGATAGCCGATCACCGTACCGAGTCCGGCGCGCTTGAACAGCGGTACCAGAAGAACTGCGACGGCGAGCAGTGCGGCGAGAGTGGCTATCGATTGCATCGAGGGCGACGACCGGGTTGGTGGCGCAGTGGACGGGATCGATCGCGACGAGCGATACGCGACAGACGCCGAGGGTGCACGAATACCGGTGACGATGTCCAGCCTGACTTTGCTCCTCGTCTGCTATCGTCGTGGCGATGAGCACGATGATTGCAATCTCCGGCCTGGCCAAGACCTACGAGGGCGGCTTCGAGGCGCTGAAGCCGGTCCACCTCGACATTCGGGAGGGCGAGATCTTCGCGCTGCTGGGCCCCAATGGCGCCGGCAAGACGACGCTGATCTCGATCGTCTGCGGCCTCGTCAATGCCTCGGCGGGCCGGGTCACGGTGGGTGGCCACGACATCGTCCGCAATTACCGCGAGGCGCGTGCGCTGATCGGGCTGGTGCCGCAGGAACTGACCACCGAAGCCTTCGAGTCGGTGTGGAACGCGGTCAGCTTCAGCCGCGGCCTGTTCGGCAAGCCGGCCGACCCGGCGCGGATCGAACGGATCCTGCGCGACCTGTCGCTGTGGGACAAGCGAGACAACCGCATCATGACCCTGTCCGGCGGCATGAAGCGGCGGCTGCTGATCGCCAAGGCGCTGTCGCACGAACCGCGGGTGCTGTTTCTCGACGAGCCCACCGCCGGCGTCGATGTCGAATTGCGGCGCGACATGTGGCAACTGGTGCGCGGCCTGCAGGCCGATGGCGTGACGGTGATCCTGACCACCCACTACATCGAGGAGGCCGAAGAGATGGCCGACCGCATCGGAGTCATCAGCCGCGGCGAGATCATCCTGGTCGAGGACAAGGCGACGCTGATGCACAAGCTCGGCCGGAAGCAGCTCAGCGTCCATCTGCAGGATCCCCTGGCGGAGGTACCCGCGACGCTCGGCGCATGGGCGCTGGAGCGCTCCGACGACGGCCAGATCCTGACTTACACCTACGATGCCGAGCGCCATGAGCGGGGCATCGGCGACTTGCTGAACGCGCTGTCGGCGGCCGGCATCGCCTACAAGGACGTGAACACCACGCAAAGCTCGCTCGAGGACATCTTCGTCAGCCTGGTCCGGGAGAAGGCATGAACCTGTATGCGATCCGTGCCATCTACCGATTCGAGATGGCCCGTGCCTGGCGCACCCTGACCCAGAGCATCATCTCGCCGGTGATCTCGACCTCGCTCTATTTCGTGGTGTTCGGCGCCGCCATCGGCTCGCGCATACCGGAGGTCGAGGGCGTGAGCTACGGCAGCTTCATCGTGCCCGGTCTGATGATGCTGTCGCTGCTCACCCAGAGCCTGTCGAACGCGTCGTTCGGCATCTACTTTCCGCGCTTCACCGGCACCATCTACGAAGTGCTGTCGGCGCCGGTGTCGTATCTCGAGATCGTCGTCAGCTATGTCGGCGCCGCCGCCACCAAGTCGCTGATCCTCGGCGTCATCATCCTCGCCACGGCGGCGCTGTTCGTGCCGATCCGCATCGAGCATCCACTGTGGATGGTGATGTTCCTGGTGCTCACCGCGGTCACCTTCAGCCTGCTCGGCTTCATCATCGGCATCTGGGCGGACGGTTTCGAGAAGCTGCAGTTGGTGCCACTGCTGGTGGTCACGCCGCTGGCCTTCCTCGGTGGCACCTTCTATTCGATCAAGATGCTGCCGCCGCTGTGGCAGACGGTGACCCTGTTCAACCCGGTGGTGTACCTGGTCAGCGGCTTCCGCTGGAGCTTCTACGGCATCTCCGACGTCAGTCCGACGATCAGCCTCGGCATGACCCTGCTGTTCCTGCTGACCTGCATCGCGATCGTCGCCTGGATCTTCCGCACCGGTTACCGATTGAAGCCGTGAGCCGGCCGGTGCTCTACTCGTTCCGCCGCTGCCCGTACGCGATCCGGGCGCGCATGGCGCTGGCGGCCGCCGGCGTCGTGGTGGTGCACCGCGAGGTGCGCCTGAGCGACAAGCCGGCGGCGATGCTGGCGATTTCCGCCAAGGGAACGGTGCCGGTACTGCATCTGGGCGATGGCCGCGTGCTCGACGAGAGCCTCGACATCATGCGCTGGGCACTGGCCGGGCACGATCCGCAGGGCTGGCTCACGGCCGCGCCGGAAGGCGAGCAGGGCGAGTTGATCCGGCGCAACGACGAGGACTTCAAGCCGCTGCTCGATCGCTACAAGTACGCGTCCTGCCATCCGCAGCGGAGTCGGGCGGAGTGGCGCGAACTCGGCGTGTCGGCCCATCTTGCCGACCTGGAGGCGCGCCTTGCCCGCGCGCCGGCCCTGTGCGGTTCGCGGGCGTCGCTGGCCGATGTGGCATTGTTCCCGTTCGTGCGGCAGTTTGCGGGGGTCGAGCCGGAGGCCTTCGGCCAAACGCCGCTGGCCCGGTTGCGCCGCTGGCTCGACGGTTGGCTGGCCTCGGCGCTGTTCGCGGCGGTAATGGACAAGCACGCAATCTGGCAGGATCCGGCGGCATGATCGAACTCCTGCTCGGACCGCTGTCGCCGGGCCTGTGGCTGGGCCTGGTGCTGACCGCCGCCTTCACATCGATGATGACGGCCGCCCTCGGCGCCGGCGGCGGGGTGATGCTGCTGGCGGTGATGGCCCAGGTGCTGCCGCCGCAGGTGATCATCCCGGTGCACGGCATCGTCCAGATGGGCTCCAACCTGGGGCGGGCGATCATGGCCTGGCGCCACATCGACTGGACCGTCATCGCCGCCTTCGTGCCCGGCGCCGTGATCGGCGCCGGGCTAGGGGCGTGGCTGCTGGTGAGCCTGCCGCCGACGGTGCTCTACCTCTCGATCGCGGTAACCATCCTGTACCTGTGCTGGGGGCCGAAATTGCCCCGGCTCGTGCTCGGACCGGCCGGCACCGCCGTCGCCGGTGCGGTGACCACCTTCCTGACCCTGTTCGCCGGAGCCACCGGACCGCTGGTGGCGGCCTTCATCAAGCAGATCCACGCCGACCGCTTTCGCAGCATCGCCACCTTCGCGGCGGCGATGTCGGTGCAGCACGTGTTCAAGGCGGGCGTGTTCGTCGGCGCCGGCGTCGATCTCGCCGACTGGCTCGGGCCGATGGCAGCGATGATCGGCGCTGGCGCGCTCGGCACCTGGGCCGGCCTGCATCTGCTGAAGAAGATGCAGGACGCGGACTTCACGCGCCTGTTCAACACCGTCCTGACCCTGCTCGCGCTGCGCCTGGTGTGGCAGGCGCTCGCAGCCGATTGAAGGCGATGCCACCCCTATACTGACTGATTCGTCCAGCCCAGAGCCGAGCCATGGCACAGTTCTTCGAGCAGATCTCCGATCGCCACCGCGCCTTCATCGAGGCACAGCAGATCTTCTTTGTCGCCACCGGCACCGGCGGCGGGCGCATCAACCTCTCGCCGAAGGGCATGGATGCGCTGCGCGTGCTCGCGCCGAACCGAGTCGCCTGGCTGAACCTGACCGGCAGTGGCAACGAATCCGCCGCCCACGTGCGGATCGAGCCGAGGATGACGATCATGCTGTGCGCGTTCGACGGGGCGCCGATGATCCTGCGGCTGTTCGGCCGCGCCCGGGCGATCCACCGTGACGACGATGACTGGTCCGGCATGTCCGCGCACTTTCCGCCGCAGCCCGGCGCGCGCCAGATCTTCGACGTGGCGATCGATTCGGTCCAGACCTCGTGCGGTTTCGGCGTGCCCCTGTTCGACTACGCCGGTGATCGCGACACGCTGCGTGCCTGGGCCGAGCAGAAGGGCGAAGACGGCATCCGACGCTACTGGGCCGAAAAGAACGTCCGCAGCATCGACGGACTGGCCACCGGCATCGTCGCCACCGATGACTGATCCCGGCCGCCTGCGCTTCGACCTGTTCGGGCGGCCGATCGAGGTCGTGCGCGAGGGCGGGCGCTGGCGGGTCTTTCACCTCGGAAACGAGGGCAAGCGACGCCCTGCACAGGACATCGAGATTCCGCCCGAGGTCGCTGCCGACGCCATCGAGGGCTGGCTCGACGACATGTTCCACGAGTACGCGACGGCGGCCCGGTCGCGGGTGCGGCGGCTGTAGGCGGCTGCCGCCGGATTGTCGGCTGTTCACAGACATCACCCGCTCCCGATGCGACACGCGGACCGATTCCTGCAGCTTCAGAACCGCCTCGCCAGCCACCAGGAGTTGTGGCGGCCCGCACCGTTTCACCAGGCCCGGCCGGCATGGACGCGCAGCCATCCGGCGCTTGCCGCCGAGGTGCTGGCGCTCGACGAGACTGCGCTGGAGGGGCTTGCCGCTGACCCGGACGCGGCCGGAGACTGGCTCGGCCGCCGCCTGCCGGGTCTCGCCGAACTGCGCGCGCTGTCGCAGTTCGGCCTGCTCCCGCGGCGCGATCTGGCCGCGGCCGCGGCTTCCGCCGCCGAGTCGGTGCCGGCGCGCAAGCGCAGCCAGATCGAGGCCTTCGCCGCGGTCGCGCCCCCGCTGCACGCGCCGGTCGTCGAATGGTGTGCCGGCAAGGGACATCTCGGGCGCCGCCTGGCGCTGGTCGACGGGGTCGACGTGCATTCCCTCGAGCGCGATCCGACACTCTGCGCCGAAGCCGACCGTCTGGCGGGTCGGGCCGGTGTGCGCCAGCGCAGCGAATGCGTGGACGTGCTGGCGGGCACCATGGCCGAGCGCTTGCGCGACCGCGAGGTGGTGGCCCTGCATGCCTGCGGCGAGCTTCACCGCAGCCTGGTACGCGGCGCCGAGCGCGCCGGTGCGCTCGGCTACCGGATCGTGCCGTGCTGCTACCACCACGGCGTCGACGGCCGCTACCGCCCGCTGTCGCCGCCGGCGGCACTGCCCCTGGGTAGCGCCGAACTGCGTATGGCGGTGACCGAACTGGTCACCGCGCCGTCCGGCGCGCGTCGCCGGCTGGCGCGCGACCAGGCCTGGAAACTCGGCTTCAAGGCGATGGCAGATGCCCTCGAGCTGCCGTTGCAGGCGACCTTCCGGCCGGTGCCGACAGCATGGCTTGCGGGCGACTTCGAACAGTTTTGCCGTGCGCTGGCCTCGCGCGAGGGTGTGCGCCTGCCGACGCATCTCGATTCGGAACGCTGGCTCGTGGCGGGAGAGCGGCGGCGGGCCGAGGTCAGGCGCCTCGAACTGGTGCGCCACGCCTTTCGCCGTAGCCTCGAGGCCTGGCTGGTGCTGGATCTCGTCATTGCCCTCGAGGCGGCCGGCTTTGCCGTCGCCCTGGGCGAGTTCTGTGCGCGCGAGCTGACGCCGCGCAACCTGATGCTGCTGGCGCGTGCGTGAGCGTCGTGCCGGTGCGGTTCAGGCGCCGCCGAATGCGGCGACGTCGCGGGCCGGCGGCGCGCCGAACATCCGGCGGTATTCGCGGCTGAACTGGGACGGGCTCTCGTAGCCGACGCGATGGGCCGCGGTGCCGGCATCGACGCGTTCGACCAGCATCAGGCGTCGTGCCTCCTGCAGGCGCAAATGCTTCTGGTATTGCAGCGGGCTCATCGAGGTCAGGGCGCGGAAGTGAAGGTGCAGCGACGAGCGGCTCATCGAAGCCAGATGCGCCAGTTCGTCGATGCGCAGCGGCCGGTCGATATGCGCGCGGATCCACGAGATCACGCGCACGATCTGGTGGCCGTGACTGCCCTGGATCACGACCTGGCGCAGGCGCGCGCCGAGGGCCCCGGTGAGCAGACGATAGTGCAACTCGCGAGTCACGATCGGTGCGAGCACCGGGATGTCCTGCGGCGACTCCACCAGCCGCGCCAGGCGCAGAGCCGTGTCGCGGATGTCGTCGCTGATGTCGGCCACGGCGAGGCCGAGTTCGGAGGGCATCGAACGCCGCGGCGATTCGGCGATCTCATTGACCAGCTGGCCGATGACCAGCGCATCGAGCGCGACCGCGATGCCCAGGTACGGTTCGCGGGCGCTGGCCCGGGTGACCTGGGCGAACATCGGCAGGTCGACCGATGAGATCAGGTAATGTCGCGCATCGTAGTCGTAACTGCGGTCGGCCAGTTCGATGCGCTTGGCGCCCTGGGCCATCGTCGCGAAGGTCGCCGACATCATCGCGCAGGTCGGCGCCTGAGTGGACGAACCGCGGAAAAAGGCGAGTCCCGGCACTGCCGTGTCCACGCGCCCGTCGTCGGGGCAATGGCGGCGGATCAAGTCCGCCAATGCCGCCTGTGAAGGCGGCGGGTCGGGCTGCGACAGGGGGGTGCCGATCGAGATGACCATGACCGAAGCTTAGCGGCGGAGGCGGGGCATGAC